>JANNEV010000002.1:0-1738 GCA_031379145.1 Gemmatimonadaceae bacterium | reverse complement strand
GCGCGTCAAACGGATCGATCCATCCCTTCAGCACCTTGACCTGCTGGACGATGTCACGCGCATACTCCTGATCATTCCAGAAGGCACCTTCGGACATCTCGCTCTCGTAGGCGTTCAGCGTCGAGCGCTTGGTCTCGACGTCAAAGATACCTCCGCATGTCCAGAAGCCGATCTTCCGCGCGCGCCAGCACCTTCAGTCGTTCGCCGTCCTGCATTCCAGTTCTCCATGAACGACACGAGCCGCCTTCAGTGCGCGAAAGCAGCTCGTTGCGCTACCCACCGGGACGCTCCCCCGCACGACCCTTAGTGGTCGCGCGCAGCGGCGAAAGGTAGTGCCTGCCACGCCGCGCTTCCAGCGGTACGAAGAGCGCCGCTCGTCAGAACAGCTTGCGACCGCCGCCCAAGATCTCGTTCAGGGCCTCCTGGAAATGCGGCGAGCTCTCCGCCAGCTCGCGCCCCACCTGCTCGACGAACTCCTCGTAGCTTTTCTTGATCTCCTCTCGGAAAAGCTGACGCAGGGTTCCGTCGCGCAGGCCATCCTCACGCTTTTGTGGATGATACGCCACCAGATCCGACACCAGAGCCCGTGCCAGCCGACGGGCCCGCTGTCCAGGGTCTGCGTTCAAGAAAGGATTGATCGAGCGCTTGCCGCCCTCGGGCGTCGCAGCGGACCGCGTGGACACAGGCGCACGCTCGGCGTCGACGCTACCGCTGCCGGACGCGACGACGGGCGTAACCGTCGGCGATGGCGCCGGATTCGGGAAGCGGGAGGCGATCGACGAGAGGCCCGCGGGGGCCGGAGGCGTCATGACCGTCGGGGCGACCGTCGAGACAATCGGTGTCGGCATCGGAGTCGCACTCCCAGCCGAGGGCGCGGACGATGCCGCAGGCGCGATCGCCGCCGCCGCAGCGCGCGGAACAGCCGCAGACGAGAACGCGGAGGAAACCACTCGTGAGGACGACGGCGTCACCGCGATGGGCAGCGTACCGCCTCCGATCGTGATCACACCACCGCAGACCGAGCACCGGGCTCGCACGCCGGTAGCGGGCACCTTGGCCGGATCAACACGAAAAACGGATCGACACTCCTGACAGGCAACGGTCATCTCCCAGTGCCCTCAAGGCGCGACGATGCCGCGTCCCGGCGGACGTCTGCGCTCACGAAGGCAACCGGAGTCGCGTCCTCGCGGCGGCGATCCATTGTCCACAACGATCCGGGGATCGTCTTCGCATAGCTCTTCATCTCCGTTGCCAACTCACTGACCTCCGAAGCGCGAATGAACTTGCGGCGCTGATTCGTGACGACGCCGATCGACAACGTCATGAGGGGCACCCGATGCAACAGGCCACGACGATCCTTACCAAGAAAATAACCCATGCGTCGATCCTGCTCGGAGTACTGAAGTGGAATCAGTTCATCAAACACTCGAATGATATCGTCACACACTCGCGTCACCCCAGCGAGCGGCACGACATACAAGAAGTCATCGCCTCCGATGTGCCCGACAAACCCCTCCCTTCCGCACCATCCCTTGACGACATCGTGCAGGACTCTTGCGACAAGCGTGATGACACGGTCGCCGTGATGATAGCCGTACCGGTCATTGAACTCCTTGAAGTGATCAAGGTCGGCGTAGCAAACCGCGAATTCGCCACCGCCATCCAGCTGCCGACGGATCTCGCGCTCGATCTCCGTGGTGCCGGGCAACCGGGTCGAGGGATGCACCGAGACGTCGCG
>JANNEV010000714.1:0-16088 GCA_031379145.1 Gemmatimonadaceae bacterium | reverse complement strand
CGGCCAGTGAGAATCACTGGCCGCGCGCTGTGTCCGGGATGTTGCAGCTGGCCGAATCTTCGTTCGACCGCCTGCACATCGGCGAACCGCCTGTCGGCCGTTATCCGATTGGAATCGCGGCGGCGTGCTTGGCCAGCCAAGCGTCGAAATCGTGGAGGCCGGGGAACAGCTCTTTTGCACGCGCCGCGTCGCGATACGACTGGAACTCGTCGCCAAGGATGGACTGGAACTGGAACATGTTGCCCAGATCCTCGGCGCCTGGGAAACCGAGGCCGCGATACGTGTCGAACGGGACGTCGAAGAAGTTCACCGTGCGGCCGAGGGCAGCGCCGAGCTTTGCGGCCACTTCGGCACCCGTCAGCGACTCGCCGGCAATGCCAATGCGCTTGCCGATGTTGACGGTGCCTTCCTTGAAGATGCCGAGCGCGCAGCCACCGATGTCGCCCGCGGAAATACCGGGGAGCTTCACGCCGCCGAGCGGGAAGGCGATGGTGAGCTCGCCGTTGTCACCGGCGCGAGGACCCATACCGAAGTAGATCAGGTTCTCCCAGTAGAACGCGGCCAGCAGGTACGTGGTCGGCGCGCCCTCCTCGGCGAACACGTGGTCCACTGCGCCTTTGGCATCGAAATGCGGGACTTTGTAGTGGCCGTGCAGGGTCGGCATGCGCGTGTCGTCCAACGAGATCCATTTGCGCGTGTCCTCGAGAGTTGACCACACCACGTGCTGCAATCCGGCGGCCTTGGTGGCGCGCGCAATGGCCGACGCCTGCGCGCCTTCCCGTTCGGCAGAGAAGTGCTCCCAGAAGTTGGTGACCACGAACGCGCCGTACGCACCGGCTAGCGCCGCACCGAGTGTTTCCGGCTTGTCGGCGTCACCCGCCACCACTTCCACGCCCAGAGCGGCCAATGACTTGGCCTTGTCTGACTGCGGGTTCCGCGTGATCGCGCGGGCCACAAAGCCGCTGTTCGGGTCGGCCAGGATGGCGCGCACCACGCCGCCGCCCTGCGCGCCAGTTGCGCCGAACACCGCGATGATCTTCTGAGACATCTGGATCTCCAGTCAAGATAGTTAAGTAGTGAGATATATTCTCGACCGAAGTATCTCCTGCTGTCGGCGCGAGCGCCAGCCCCCCGTGTTTGCTGTAGCTGCAGTGGCCCGCGGCGGGTACCTTGGCCAATGCCTATCTGCCCACGCATCGTCCCTCGTACTCCACGCCTGCCGCGTCTCGTTCGTGCGGCCGCGCTCGCGTCTCTGTCGCTGCTGGCGACCGAAGTGCAGGCGCAGGACGCCGCCGCCGTGGCCATGGCGCGCATCGAGTCGCCGCAGAGTGCCGCCGTGTCGGCCACGGACTCGCTGTCACTCGACGCGCTGATGGCGCGCTTCAAGGTGCCGGGCGTGAGCATCGCCGTGATCAAGGACTTCAAGATCCACTGGGCCAAGAGCTACGGGGTGGCCGACCTCGAAACCGGGAGGCCGGTGACGGTGAGCACACCGTTTCAGGCCGCCTCCATCAGCAAACCCGTGACGGCAATGGCCGCGTTGCGGCTCGTTCAGGAAAAAAAGCTGGACCTCGATGGTGATATCAACGCGGTGCTCACATCGTGGCGCATTCCGGTATCCGATCTGAATCGGACAAGACCAGTCACCGCGCGTTCGCTGTTGAGCCACACGTCGGGCGCCGACGACGGCTTTGGGTTTCCCGGCTACGACCCAGGCGCGCCCACGCCCACGCTCCCGCAACTGCTGAACGGAATGCCGCCGTCGAACGTCAAGGCGGTGCTCTTCGCCCGTCCACCGTTTCAGCAGTTCAAGTACTCTGGCGGCGGCCTGACTATCATGCAACTCGCGCTCATGGATTTCACCAAGCGTCCGTTCGCGGCGTTCATGCAGCGCACGGTTCTCGATCCACTGGGCATGACCTCGAGCTCGTTCGAGCAGCCACCGACTCCGGCTTTCGCTGCGCAAGCAGCCCGCGCGCACAACGGCGCCGGGGCGCGATCTGCGGCGCCGTTTCATGTCTATCCGGAGCAAGCGGCCGCGGGACTCTGGACCACCGCGACTGATCTCGCGCGTTTCGTCATTGAAGTGCAAAGCGCCAGCGCAGGCAACAAGGGCGCAGTACTCAGTCAGGCCATGGCGCGCGAAATGATCTCTCCTGTTGGCGTCGGAGCGTACGCGGTCGGACTTGGCGTGGAGCAACGTGGCGAAGGCTGGTACTTCGGCCATGGCGGCGCGAATTGGGGATTCCGCGCGAGCATTCGCGGCCACCTGCGCAAAGGATACGGCTTCGCCGTGATGACCAACGGCGAAGCTGGCTCGTTGCTGATCGCCGAGCTGGAGAAGCGTATTGCGGCGGCGTACCAGTGGGATTCGCTGGACAAGCCGCTGCGGCGGTGACGCTGCGATTCGTCGACCGCGTCCGGCGTCGTCGCTACATCCGCCGAGAAAAGAAGTCGATCGCCGACTCGAACGCCCGCATCCACGATTCGTGTCGCAGGAAGCCGTGCACCTCGTCGGGGAAGACGAGCTGCTCCACGGGCACTCTTTGTGCCCGCAGCCGCTGAATCAACGTCAGCGTTTCGATGAACCGCACGTTGCGATCGTCGTCGCCATGCACCAACAACACGGGCGCGCGCCAGCGATGCACCTGCGCCATCGGTGACGCCATGAAGGCGGTTCTCGTCGCCACTGGGTTGGCGTACACATCATAGTCCGGCACGAAGGTCTGGATGCCTACGTTCCAGTCGTGTACGCCGTGAATGTCCACGCCGGCCTTGAACAGCTCGGGATTGCGGGTGAGCCCCATGGCGGTCAGGTACCCGCCATACGATCCGCCCCAGAGTCCAATGCGCGAGCGGTCAACATCGGCACGCGCGCCAAGCCATCGCGTGGCCGCCACCACATCGCCGTATTCGCTGCCACCGGTGGCGCCTTGCTTGAGCGCCTCGCGGAACTCCATGCCATACCCAATGCCGCTCCGATAGTTGAGCGACACCACGATGTAGCCGCGCAACGCCATGGCTTGATTCATCGCATAGGCGTGATGGTAGTACGCGCCGTAGTTCCAACCCAGCAGCATCTGCCGGCGCGACCCACCGTGCAGAAAGATCACCGCCGGGTATTGCTTGCCTGGCGTAGCGTTTGGCGGCATGAACAGTTGGCCGTACGACGTCACGCCATCGGCCGCCCGAAACGCGATGGCGGTGGGCGTCACGAGCGCCGCGGCATTGAAGTCGGCCGGCATGGTCTCGACGGCAAGGTGCGTCCACTCTGGCGTGGTACCCGCGGTATTCATCACGGCCGCGTGTGCAGGCATGCGGGCATCACTCACCAGCGCGTACACACCGCCAGCGCTCGACTCCACGGCGTTCCACGCAATGTGTGCCCCCGGAACGGCAGCCACTGGTGCCGATCTCCCGTCTGCCGCCACACGCATCACATGCCGCCGATCGATGTCCCCGATGTTGGTGTTGTACACGAGGCGCGTGCCATCTCTGCTCGCGGCAACAAACTCTACTTCGCCGTTGCCGGGAGTGAGTTCAAGAGGTGTGCCGCCATTGGCGGCCACGCTGTACAGATGCACCCATCCGCTCCGCTCCCACGGAAACGCGATGTGATCCCCAGCCATCCAGAAGAGCTGGTTGTCCGCCACGATCGGCCAATACGCACTGCCGCGGCCCGCCGTGGCACGGAAGATCTCGCGCGCCTGACCGCTTGCCGCATCCGCAACCATGATGCCCCACGGCGCCGCCGAGCGCGTGGCGCGAAAGCCAAGTTGGCGTCCAGCATACGGTATACGCAAAAAAGCGATGCGCGATCCATCGCGTGACCACGTCGGTGAATTATCGCTATCGGTGCTCGGCGCCATCCAGCGCAGCGTCCTCGACGCGAGCGCATAGACACCGACGAAACTGTGCGTGCCTCGATTGGAAACGAACGCCAGTTGCTCGCCCGATGGCGACCAGCGGAGCGCACCGCCACTTCCGCGCATTCTCAGGAGCTGCGCAACGCGCATGGAATCACCGGCCGCCGTCGCCATCCAGATCGTGCCGCGTCGCAAAAACGCCAGATCTCCCCCACGAGGGGAGGGTGTTGGTGCTGAGCCTTCTGTGACGCGCGCCGCAGCCGTTCCATCGAGCCGTACACGCCAGATGGCCTCTTCGGCTCCAGCGGGATCGCTCGTCGGGTTCGGGATTTCGCCTGTACGATTGGGGCCGCCTCCGCGCACGAAGTACAACGTGCGGCCGTCGCCGCTGAAGGCGAGCGACGTGATGTCCTGCCCATCGTCCTGCGTGAACGCGGTGACCTGCCGAGCGTTTGCACGCGTCGAATCGGTGACCCAGATGTTGCGCACACCGCGCGCGTTCAGCACGAATGCGACCGCATTCGCCGCTGGCGCGGCGACCATGGCGGACGCGAACGGCGCGCCATCAATCTGACGGATGGTTGGCTGCGCACTGGTGATATTGACCGGGGACAGCGTGACGAAGAGCGCACTGAGCCGGATGACGGCGCGCACAAGTGTTGGCATGGTCGTTGGTGCACGGAGAGGGTTCAACAGGCTAGCGAATGCGTTCCCACGCCAGGGAGGCGATCTCGCCCAGCGCCTGTCCGGCGACGATCGCGGGGTCTCCTGTCGCAACGGACAGGTTGTTCACGTAGATCGCGAATGCGATGCGCTTGCCGCTCTTCGATGTGAAGTAGCCGGCCAGCCCTTTGCCGGTCACGAGCGTTCGCCGGTTGAGCGGATCGTACTTGGAGTACGTGCCTGTCTTGGCGAATACCTTGCCGGCTCCCGCCGAGCCCACTTGAATCGTGGCCAGCGTGCCATCTTTGCCAAGCACGGGAAGCGCGCGCGCGAACGCTGCTCCCCATGGCTTGGCCGCGAGCACGGCGAGATAGCGTGTCATGAACGCGGGGGCAAAAAGCGCATCACCACCGGCTCCATCGCCCTGCACGGCACCGCCCAGGTCCAGCCCTTCGCGCTGGAGCCAGTCGTGTGCGAGATCGAAGCCGGTCTTGCCTGCGCTACGCGCTGCCGGCAGGCTGGCAAGCAGCAGCGGGAAGTTGCTGGCGTGCAGGTTCTGGCTGGTCTTGAGCAACACGGTTGCTTCGGCGAGCAGTGGGAGCGACACGTGTTCCGCCACCATGAGCGAATCCACGTACAGCGGTCGCAGCGTGGCGGGATCCACCACGCGCGCGCCCAGTCGCGGGATCACGCGAATGCCGGCTTCACTCAGCAGTTCGCTCAACAGGATCTCGCCGGCGCGACGCGGCGAGGGCATGGCCCAACGCGCGTTGACCGGTTCGCCGCGGGGTATGCTGCCCGTGAGTATGAGCACGCGATGATCGATGTTGCTGCTGTCTTCCTTCGATGTCAGCCGCGCGGGTGTTCCGGAATCCACGGTCGTGACGCGCACCTGCACGGAGAGGTAGCTGGTTTTCGGCGACACGCTGACGCTGACCGCATCGCCCGCTCGAGCGCCCGGCGTAAGTACAATGTCGATGACGTTGTCGTTCACCACCATTGGAGAGAGTACCACCCGGGTCCCCAACTCCCGTTCGCCCTCGGCGAAGAGCGATGCGTCGACCATCACCTGTCCCGTAATGTCGCGGATGCCCTTGGCGTACACCTGCGCCACAAGCTCGCGCAGCGTGGTGAGCGGATCGGTGGACAGTGGCAGGCCGCCGTACGAATGATCGCGGTCGACAAACGCATACGAGCCATCCGGTCGGGCACGGCCGGACAGGTTGGGGTCGCCGCTGGCCACGAGGACCAGATCACCCTCCACCACGCCGTTGCGCAGTCTGCCAGTGCGGTACACCGATGTGCGGAAGCGATGTTCTGCGCCCAGCACCTCAAGCGCGGTCCCCATCGTCAGGAGCTTCGTGGTGCTTCCCGGGGTGAAGAGCCGTTCGGCGTTCACGCCGTACACCGCGCGCTTGGCGTCAAGGTCGTAGAACTCCATGCCCCAAATTGCGTGCTTGAATTCGGCGCGGTCGACAACGGCTTGTATGAGGCGGTCGGGAGCCGGCTGTGCGGGGAGCCAGGCAGCGACGCAGAGAAGGGCCGGGAGCGCGATGGTTCGACGATGCATGATGGGAGCGCTGGAGAGAGTGTCGTGGTGTCGCAGAACTTCTCTCGGGTTGATGGTGCTGTCCAGACTGCTCGCCACGGTTCGCCTGAAGGGATCCTTCTGGAGATCGGGCGATAGCGTGGCCCATCGAGGCCCATCGCGCAGGGAACGCGGTCGCCGTACTTTCCACGAATCGCTCCGTGCTGGTGCGATGATTCTGGTCGTTTCCCGAGCGAGCGCACTGGAGAGAGACGGAGCATGTCTGAAAGCGTTGAGCACGCTGGCGGCTTCTCAGTGGCGGCACTCCAAACGCAGGCCGCCCAGTTACTGCGCGCGGCGAAGCTGGGTGACCCGTTGTTGCTGGAGCGCCTGCGCGCACTGTTGCCGGAGTTTGCCGCAGCGAGCGATGCGGTCATGCGCGAGTCGTTGACCGTGCAACATGCGCAGCGCGCACTCGCGACCAAGGCGGGTGTAGGAACTTGGGAGCAACTCGTGCGCGCCGTCGAAGGCGCAGATCCACTGCAGGTGAATGCAGCGCTCTTTCTCAAGGCGGTGCGCGACGAACGGTGGTCGCGCGCGAAGGAGCTGCTCGCCGCGCATCCCAACCTCAGCACAGCGAGTATTCATACGGCCGTTGCCACCGCGAACGCAGCCGCCACTGCTGCGCTGCTCGCCGCCGACCCAACGTGTGCAACGCGCCCGACGCTGTCGGATGGGACTGAGCCCATTGTGTACGCGATGCAGTGTTCGCTCGATGCTACGCTCGGTATTGCGCCCGGCGCCCGGCGAGAGACCGTGCGCCTGTTGCTCGATGCGGGTGCAAGCCCCAACGCATCCGTCCCGATTGGCGATGCGCCAGCGCGCATTCCGATTCTGTACTTTGCGTGCGTGTCCAACGACGAGCCGCTCGCTCGGCTGTTGCTGGAACGCGGTGCCAATCCGAACGACGGCGAGAGCGTGTACCACGCGGCGCAGCATGATCATCGGACTTGTCTGACGACTTTGCGTGAGTTTGGTGCCGAGTTGAGCGCACCGCATGCCGATTTCGGCAACACGCCGCTGTATTTTCTGGCCACACACCGAGTATCCAATCCGGTGAGTACGACCGTCTTGCGCGGCATGCAGTGGTTGCTGGAGAACGGTGCAGACCCCAATGTGCCCAGTTATCTCGGGGACTCCGATGCCGGCAAGGCGTGCGCCGGCGAGGTTCCGTTGCATCGGCTGGTGGCGTCGGGCTACGACGCATCGGTGGTCGCGCTGCTCGCCAAGCACGGCGCTGACATCAGCGCGCGTCGCGCGGACGGACGGAGTGTCTTCGCGATGGCCGTGCGCGCCGGAAACAGGGCGGCGGTGCAATATCTCGCCCAGTTGGGTGCAAGCAGCGCTACGCTGGCCCCCGTGGATGCACTACTCGGCGCGTGTGCGCTGGCCGATGAGCCGGCGGCACGGGCGCTCGCGGTCGAGCATCCAGACCTGCTCCAGCAGTTGTCGCCGGAGGATCGACAGGCGCTGGGTGTGGCGATCGACGAAGGTCGGGATGCGAGCGTGGCGCTCATGATCGCGCTGGGGTGGCCGCTGGATCAGGACGGGGAGTGGGGAGGGACACCGCTGCACTGGGCCGCGTGGCACGGCCGCGTGGCGCTCGTCTCACAGCTCCTCGTAGCTGGCGCTCCGGTGAATCATCGCGATAGCAACTACGGCAGCTCGCCGATTGCCTGGACTGCGCACGGATCAGCGAACGCCAATAACCCGGTGATCGACGACTATGTCGCCATCACGGATGCGCTGTTGAGCGCCGGAGCGACGCGTGCTGAATCGTTCAACAGATGGGGCGAGTCGCCGGAAAGCATGGCGGCGGAGCCGGTGCGTTTGCTCTTGAGCGCGCGAGGGTTCGCCGCGTAGGCGGAGAAACCTTTCGCGCGTGTTGCTAGTTCCGCCGCAACTTGATGCCGCCGGACCCCGTCTCAATGCGGATGCGTCCCGTTCCATCGCCGATCGTGCCACGCACGTGTTGCCGTTCGATGCGATTGGTGCGCAACATGAAGTCTGTCTCAATACGGCCGCTTCCGGATTCCAGATCAACCTCCGCGCTCAATGAGGCCGGCAGTGCCAGCACCACACCGCCCGAGCCCGATTCGATGCTGACGCTCCTTGGTGACTCACGCAGGGTCATGGATACGCTGCCGCTCCCCGCGTCCACCACCACCTCCGACGCTCGTACGTCATCGATCTGCACGCCTCCCGAGCCCACATCCACCCGCAGCTCTGTGCAGTTCGCTTGCACGCCGTTCACACCACCGGAACCGGTGTCGATGATGCAGCGCGCCGCCTTCACATCGCTCAGTTGCACGCCGCCTGAGCCGGTGTCGATGTTGAGCACCTCCACGTCCGCGTCACGGACGATCGCGCCACCCGAGCCCACGTCAATGGACAGCGATCCGCGGACGCCCGTAGCGGACGTCTGACCGGACGAGCTCTCCAGCGCAATCTCCCCGGACACACGATTGGCGCTCAGCTCACCAACGCCCAGATGCGCGTGTACGCTCTTGCCGGCAGGTACGAGAATGCGAATGTCCGCCCACGCTTCGAGGCCGCTCCCTCTCGATGAGATGCGCACCCGGCGGCCCTCGTTCCACCGGTCCCGACCGCCCCAACTACCGTCGTCGTTGACGCGCATCTCGGTGCGTCCCCACCCGTTCTGCATGCGGGGATACACGATCTGGTCGTCGGGATAGATCACCCGCAATACGTTTCGATCGCCACGCCGGCCGGTTTCGACGCGCAACGACTTCGCATCCCGACCACCGCGCGTGATTTCCACGACGGCGTCGGGTCCGGTTCCCGTTTCGACGGTCATGCGACCGACCATGTTGTACACCGCCACCGAGGCGCCTGGGAGCGTTTCCCGCTCGCTCTGCGCTGACGCGGATCGCGCCACGAGTAGGCAGGAGGCAGCGAGCACAGCGAGGCGAATGGGGGCCGAGTGAGCAGCGCGCATTGGTCCGGGGCCAGAGGAAGTCGGCGGCTGCCAGTGCGAGCCGCGCTGAGGTCTTGGACGGATCGCACCCCGGAATGGTTTGGACGACCCCGACCTCGAGCGTCCGTTACGCTGTCAGGGCAGCTCGGCGGGTGCGTTCTGCACCGGCCGCGTCCACTTGCGCACCGCGAACGCGAGTCCCGCCGCACCGATGGCCAGAAACGCCACGGGCAGCCAGTACACCAGCAAGTTGATTCCCTCTGCCTTAGGCTCGAGCAGAATCCATTGGCCGTACTTGGCCGTGAAGTACTCGTACACCTGCGCCTCGGACCGTCCGCTAGCCAGTTGCTCTCGGACGAGATCCTTCATCTGACCGGCGAGTTCTGCTGGTGAGTCTTGAATGGACTCTCCCTGACAGACCGGGCAGCGCAATCGCGACGCCACGGCGTTCGTGCGTGCGTCAAGGATGGTATCGGCGCCTGCGCGCGGCGTTGCGGCCGTCTCTGCGCCGCTCGGTATCTGGGCTTCGATGCGTGCGCGATGTGGGGCGATCACAGATGCGACCATCACACACGCGCCGGCGATCAGCAGACGTTGCACGAAGCGCCTCAGAGCGGTGACTGGCGGCGGCATCAGGGCTTGGGCTCCGCGGCCGGCAACGTGCGCACCACCGGCGCGTCGGGTGAGGACGCGTTGGTGGTCAGCAGCGAATCGAGCAGCGCACTCAGCGCACCTGGAGTCACGGGACCCAGATATTTGTGCGCCACACGGCCGCGTTGATCCACGACGAACGTTTCCGGTACCCCATAGAGGCCGTAGTCAATGGCAACGCGAGCGCCCGGATCTTCGAGCGACGGATACGACTGGCCGCCCATCTGCTCGATCCACTCCACGCCGTTCTTCGGTTGATCGTTGTACAGCAGTCCGAAAAAGCGCACGTTCTGACCGGCGAATCGCCGCGCAACACTCGACAGCGCCTCGTGTTCATCGCGGCACGCCAGACACCACGACGCCCAGAAGTTCACCACCACGACCTGTCCCCGATGCTCGGCCAGTCGCACGGAATCGCCGATCGGCAACCGCAACACCGGATCATTGCCCGGCGCGAAGACGGCGCGGGTGAAAACAGGTGCCTCGCGGCCGGGCAGCGGCGAGGGAATGCTGCGCGGGTCGCGCGTCATGCCGTACGAGAGGAGCGCGATGACGGGGCCGCCAACGAACGCGGTGAGCAGGGTCGCGCGCTTCCAGTTCATCGCCGGCTCTGCGGGATGATCATTGCGCGGCCTGCGGCGTAGCGGTTGGCATCGACCGTGCTGGAGCGGTGGCCGCCACCGTACGCGCCGAGCGACGCGACACTGGCCACGCCGACACCACGGCGCCGAAGGCCACGATCAGTCCGCCAAACCAGATCCATGGCACGAACGGCTCGATGATCACCTTGAGCGTGGCCGATTGCCCGTCGGGCGTGAACGCCATGAGGTTGATGTACACATCACCCGAGATACGGCTGCGCACGGCCGGTGTCGGAACCGGTTGCTGCTGGGACCGATAGAAGTTCATGCGCGGATCGAGCAAGCCAATGGTCTTGCCCTTGTCCAGAATCTCCACGTCGGCGCCAATGACCTGACGCTGCGGTTCGTCGCGCTCCCAGAGTGACTTGAATCGCACCGACAGGTCGCCCTTGACCGGCATGATCGCGCCGGGCTTGAGCGTGGCGTCGCGTTCGAAGCGAAAGCTCGATGATGCGGTGACCGCAGCGGCGACCGTGATGATACCGATATGCGCCATGAACCCGCCGTACCGACGACGGTTGCCGGCGACAAGCCGGGAGAGCGCGACCGGGAAGGCCTCGCCGTGCGCTCGCATGCGCGCCTGCGCACCGATGACGTACTCGCGCAGGTTGCACGACAGCGCGAAGCCCGCGCAGGCAAATGCTGCGATTCCGTAGACGTCGCGCATTCCCATGGTCAGCGCAACCACGACGATCAACAGCGCGATCGCCGACGGCAGAATGAACATGGTGCGCAGCTGCTCGCGTGACGCCACTTTCCACGGCAACGCAGGTCCGACACCCATCAGGAATAGCAGCGCCACGCAGATGGGGATGGTCATCTTGTTGAAGAACGGCGCGCCCACCGTGACCTTCACGCCCTTGAACGCCTCCGCCACGAGCGGAAACAGCGTACCCAACACCACGACGAAGGTGAAGCCAGTCAGGAACAGATTGTTGAACAGAAACACGGTTTCGCGCGACGCCGCGGAATCGAGATGGCCGTCGCTTCGCAGCTGCTCGCTGTTGCCGCCGATGAGCACGAGCGAGACCACCAGGCACAATGCAATGAAGCCCAGGAAGTAGTACCCGATGGTACCGGTGGTGAATGCGTGCACCGATGAGATGATGCCCGATCGCGTCAGGAATGTGCCGAGAATGGTGAGCAGGAACGTGGAGATAATGAGATTGACGTTCCACAACTTCAGCATGCCGCGCCGTTCCTGCACCATCACCGAATGCAGAAATGCGGTGGCGGTGAGCCACGGCATGAACGACGCATTCTCGACCGGATCCCACGCCCAGTAACCGCCCCAGCCGAGCACTTCATAGCTCCACCACATGCCGGCAATGATCGCGAGCGACAGGAAGGACCAGGCGCTCAGCGTCCAACGGCGCGTCAGCTTGATCCAGTCGCTGGAGTGGATCTCTCCGGCGAGCAGCGCGCCCACGGCGAACGCGAAAGGCACCGACATGCCGACATAGCCGAGGTACAGCAATGGCGGATGCACCGCCATGAGAATGTGGTTTTGCAGCAGCGGGTTTGGTCCTGGCCCATCAGCCGGCGTCGGGCTGACCAGCTGCCACGGATCGGCCGGCCCTGCCAGCAGGATGAAGAAGAACAGGCAGATGGTGGTGAGGGCGACGGCAGCCCACGGTACGAGCGAGCCGACGCGATCGCGATTGGTCCAGACCACGACTGCGCTGTACATGGTCAGCACCCATCCCCAAAACAGGATGGACCCCTCCAGTGCGCCCCACAGTGAAATGATGGTGTAGAAGAGCGGTGTGGTGCGACTGCCCACCTGCGCCACGTACGCCACGCTGAAATCGTGGGTGACCAGTGCGTAGATCATTGCCGTCATGGCCAACGAGAGCAGCGCGAAGTTCACGTAGACCGCTTGCAGCGCGCTCTCCACGAACACCGGTCGCTTGCGCGTGAGTCCGTACACGGCGGCGATAATGCTGTAGACCGCCATCGCCAGCGCGACCCAGATACTCGACAGTCCAAGAATACGCGTCACAGCTCTCAGCTCCGAATGAGCGTCTTGTCGAGGCGCGCCGGGTGGCCGCCTTCGGTGGCCGACGGCGCGCGGTACTCGTTGGAGTGCTTCACCATCAGGCTATGCGATTCGAACACGCCGTTGCGCAGATACTTGCCCTCCACCACCACGCCGATGCCAGCCCGGAACATCTGCGGCGGGGCGCCAGACGAGTGTACCAGTACCTCCTTCGCTCCATCGGTCACGCGGAATCGAAGGTCGAGCGCCTCGGCGTTCCACACCACCGATCCCGGTACCACCTGTCCTCCCAATCGCACCGGCCGGTCCACCGCCTTGTCGCCCTTGGCGACCAGCTCGTTGGGGGTGAGGAAGTACACGAGATTCTCCTCCACGCCGCCGTACATCAGATACCCGAAGGCGCCGGTGAGGAGCACGAGCGCCGTGATGGCCAACGGCTTCCGGGAGGGGTGTCGAGCACTCCGGGCCGAGGGGGGGGAGGCCGCCGGATCAAGAGCCGGATCAGGTGCAATTGGGGAAGTCATCGGGTGGGATCCGAGTGAGATGCGGAAGACGCTGCGGCGCGCGACCGGCGCACCATGCTGAAAAGACGAATGCTGTAGCCAACCAAGACGACCCAGGTGGTCGCGAACGCCGCGATGACGTAGGGCCAGGAGTTCACCACCATGCCGTTCATGCGACCGTCCGTCGAGTGAGTGCGGCTTCGTCGGCCAAGCGGTCCTGCACCGACTCCGCGATCAGGCCGCGATAGCGCCAAGCCACGAATACAATCAGAACGAGCAGGAACGCGATTGAGTTCGCTCGCAGTCCCCAGGCGTAGGTGGGATCGACGGTACTCGGCGAGGATTGCATCTGATGCAGCGTGCGCCACCATTTCACCGACATGTACACGATCGGAACGTTGAGCGCGCCGAGAATTCCAACGGCTGCACTCCAGCGAGCTCGGCGTTCGGGGTCGTCCGTCAGGCCTCGCAATGCCAGATAGCCGACGTACACCAGAAACAGCACGGCGGTCGACGTCAATCTCGCGTCCCAGGTCCACCAGACCCCCCAGGTGGGTCGGCCCCAGATAGAGCCGAGCACCAACGTGAGTCCGGTCAGCACCGCGCCCACTTCGGCACCCGCGGCGGCCAGCAGATCGGCGCGCTCGTTGCGGGTCATGAGGTACCGCACGCTCTGGACGAAGACCAGGAGAAACGCCAGGAAGGCGTTCCACGCCGCCGGGACGTGCACGTACATGATCTTCTGCAGGTGCCCCATGTCCCGGTCCGGTGCGGACGCGACAATGAACGCAGCCTGCGCGCCCAGTACCGCCAACGGGGTCAGCCACGTCAGGGCCATCAGCCAGCCGGCCGGGGGCGTCACGCGCAGCGTGTCCGGTAGTGCAGGGGCGGCGAGCGAGCCCCGGAGAGTGCTGTCGGCCACAGAGTTGGTCCTCATCCTTCGATCACGAATTGGAACGCCCAGGTTGACGCTACCAGAAAAATGACATCGAATGCACCCAGCAAACGAATCCACGCCCGACTATCGCCCATCACATCACCCACCAGCAAGGATGCCGTGGCGCCGCTGGCGGCGATCAGCACCGGCACCAGCATGGGGAACAGCAACAGCGGAAGCAGAACTTCGCGTGAGCGACTCCGACTCGCCATGGCCGCGTACAACGTGCCCAGCGACACGAACCCTGTGGTACCCAACGCCAGAACCCCGAGTACTGTTGCCCATCGTTCCGGGAAGGCCACATGGTAGAGCACGGCCGTCAAAGGAAGAGTGACGACCTCGACAAGGAAAACGAAAGCGAGATTGGCGATAAGCTTTCCGACATAAATGGCCCAACGCTCCCCCGGGTACAGCAGCAACTGCTCAAGGGCGCCGGCCTCCAGTTCGAGCTGGTACGAGCGATTGAAGGCCAAGACACCACTGAACAGAATGGTCAGCCAGAGTACACCGGCAGCGGCGTTCCGGAGCCCTTCGGCGTCCGGTCCGAGCGCGAATCCGAAGAACAGCAGGATCAGCCCCGCCATCGCGACCACGGCATTGAAGTTGGACTTGGTGCGCCGTTCCGCTGTCAGGTCTTTCCATGACACCGCCAGCACTCGGCCGAAATCGGCTCGCAGGGACTCGCGGAGGGAAGCGCGACCGGAAGGGGCGGGTGCGGACATCAGGAACCTCCCACCGGCTCGTCCAGCAGCCCGTCGCGCATTTCCAGGGTGCGGTCGGCCAGCCCGGCACTTCGTGCGAGGTCGTGCGCCACCAGCAGCACACTGCCGCCGCGCTGGCGCGCCTCGCGCATCAGGTCGTTCACGAGCGCGGCCCCCTCCGGATCCAGGGAGTTGTACGGTTCATCGAGCAGGAGGACGCGCGGCTCGCGCAGCAGCAGTCGCGCAATGGAGAGGCGACGCTGCATTCCCGTGGACATGTTTCGTGCCCGTTCATTACCCTCGCGGCCAAGTCCCACCCGGTCCAAGGCCCGCTGGAGCACAAGTGGAGCTGCTGCGGCGCCAAGCATGCGGGCAGCGAATCGCATGTTCTCCAGCGCAGTCAGGTCCCCATACACGCCGGGCTCCGTAGAGAGCAATGCGACCATCGCCCGGACCGCCTGAGCGTCTTTCACCAGATCCGAGCCGTAGACGGACCCCACGCCGCGCGTGGGGCGAATCGCGGTGGCTGCGACCCTGAGCAGGGTGCTCTTGCCGCTGCCATTGTGGCCCATGATGGCCAGGATCTCACCGCTAGCCACGCGCACGGACACGCCACGAACCGCCCATCGACGTCCAAATCGATGCGCGATGCTGTCGAGCACGATCGCGGGTGAGTTTCGCAGCAAGGCAGGCATCCGGAGGGCAGGGTCGCGCGGTACGTGAGCGCAATGATCGGCGAGGAGCACCCCGCAGAAACTAACGAGGCGTGGCGGCAATACCGTGCCTGTCGGGGTGTACAACCGATATGGCTTCCGTCAGCTTGGGTACATGACGAAGCCGCTCTCGCCGCCACCCTGTGCCAACTGCGGCGCCCTTCCTGCTGCCGGTGCGCGTTTTTGCCGCGCATGTGGGACGGCGCTCACCGAGGCGGCCGACGTCGCCTCGACCGATCGCTCCTTTTCCACCCGTGCGACGGACGCATCCGCGCCTCCCCCGGCTATGCCTCGCGCCTCGGCCGCGCGGTACGGACCGTGGGGCGGCGCGGCGCTTCTCTTGCTGGTTGCGGTCGCCTATCTCTCGGTCAGCGAGGCCGCCGTGTCCGAAGGCGCGTCCGTCGACGGATCGACAAGCGGTCCGTCGGCCGTTGACGCACCGTTCGCGAGTTCCGGTGCACGACCAGGTGGCGCGCCGCCGGACATCTCCAGCATGTCGCCGCGGGAGCGAGCCGGCCGGCTGCACGACCGCATCATGCGCTACGTGGCCGAGGGCAAGACGGACAGTGCGCAGTTCTTCGCGCCGATGGCGATGGCCAGCTTCGCCGCACTGGGTCCGGAATTGGACACGGGGGCGCGGTACGACTTCGGCCGAGTCGCCGCTGAAACCGGAAGCCTCGACGTCGCGGCCGCGCAATCCGATACCATCTTGCAAGGCTCGGCCACGCACCTGCTCGGGCTGGCACTGCGCGCACGCACGGCAGAGGCGCGCGGCGACGCAGCCGGCGCCGTCGCGGCGTGGCGCGCCTTCTCGGCGGCGCAGGACGCCGAGCGCGCCAAGAAGCTTCCCGAGTATCAAACGCACGCTGCGGATCTGGACCAGGCTGC
>JANNEV010000670.1:0-5228 GCA_031379145.1 Gemmatimonadaceae bacterium | reverse complement strand
CGGGTTTGGCCACCAGCACACGAATAGGTCGAGTCATCGGAGTTGGATCGGTAGGAGTCCGCCGCAGGTGCGACGGGGGACGACAGTGATCAGGGACCAGCTCAAGCTTCCTTACGCGCGAACAACAGCATCTCGCTGGATCGTCTCGTGAGCGGACGGTCCAGCCAGGCATCGAACGCCTGCTCGACGATCAGCCCGACTTCACGCAGTCTCGCCGCGAGTTCAGAGGCGGTATACAGTCGAATCCGGTGACTGCGCTCACCTGCTCCGCTCGGGCCTCGCCAGGTGCTGGTGATATCCAGGAAGCCGCTGAGCGGGTCGAAGCGCCGTTCCTGACCGAACATTGTGCCGTCCGCTGAGCTCCACCAGTCGCGAGACAGAAACTTGGCCATGACTCCATCCCGGCTGCCCCCGTGCCAGATCAACGTTCCTCCCGGCTTGAGCACGCGCGCGAACTCCGAGAGTACGGTGAGGTCATCCTGCGGATTGTCAAAGAACCCGAACGATGTGAACAGGTCGAGCACCGCATCGAATCTCCCGGTCCAGTTCGCCGGCAGTGACCGCATGTCACCCTGGGTGTAACGCAGGCGTTTCGAAACGCCTCTGGCGCGAGCGATGTCGAGCAGGTCGGCGGAGTAGTCGAGCCCGTCCACGTCGAATCCGGCCTCAGCGAGCAAGTGCGCGTGACGCCCCTGGCCACAAGGACAATCGAGGACCCGCGCACCCGCGGGCAGCGCAAGAAGATCGACGAGACGTGCGACCTCGCGGCGGTCCTGGACGAGATCGAACAGCGGCTCGTACTCGTGAAGATACTGCGCATCGAACTGTGACCGCCACCAGGCATCAACATCGGTGCCTCGCAGCGGGACAGCGTTGGTTCGGCCCCCGGCCGATGCCTTCGCTCTGGGCGCCGCGCGCGTTTGCGAGCGCGGAGGATTCTTGCTCAGAAGAACACCGGTTCGCGGTACGCGCCGAACACGTCTTCGAGTGCGGCGCGGATCTCGTAGAGTGTACAGTAGCATCGCGCGCAATCGAGGATGAACGGCACCACGTTCGCGTCGCCGCGTGCAGCACTGCGAAGGGCGTCGAGGCGTTGTGTCACCAGCACGCCATCGCGCGTCGCACGAACGTGAGCCAGACGCTCGCGTTGTTCCGTGTCCGCTTCCTGTCCGATGCGAAGGATCGGGATGGACAGTTCGGGCTCATCGGTGACAAACTCGTTCACCCCGACGACGAGCTTGCGGCGCTGCTCGATCTCCCATTGCTGTCGGGCGGCACTTTCCGCGATGCGCTTCTGAAACCAGCCCTCTTCCAGACCCTTGACCACACCACCGATCTCGCTGATGCGGGCGAACTGCTCCTCTGCTTCTCGCTCCAACTGATCGGTCAGCGCCTCGATGTAGTACGAGCCACCGAGCGGGTCCATGACGTTCGGTACACCCGTTTCATAGGCGAGGATCTGTTGGGTACGCAGCGCCACCTGCACCGCACTCTCCGTCGGCAAAGAGAGCGTCTCGTCCATGGAGTTGGTGTGCAGCGACTGCGTGCCTCCGAGGACGGCCGCCAGCGCCTGATACGCGACTCGCACCACGTTGTTCGTCGGCTGCTGCGCGGTGAGCGTGACCCCAGCGGTCTGGCTATGGAACCGCATCATCCATGACCGGGGGTTCGTGGCACCGAACCGTTCTTTCAGATGACGTGCCCAGATGCGTCGGGCTGCGCGAAGCTTGGCGATCTCCTCAAAGAAATCGTTGTGGATGTCCCAGAAGAACGAGAGGCGCGGCGCAAACTCGTCGACGTTGAGCCCGCGGGCGATGCCTCGCTCCACATACGTGAAACCGTCGGCGAGGGTGAACGCAAGTTCCTGCGCTGCGGTGGCTCCGGCCTCACGGATGTGATAGCCGGAGATGGAGATCGTATTCCAGTGCGGCGTGTGCTCCGCACACCACGCGAATCCGTCCACGATCAGTCGCAGCGCCGGTTCGATCGGGAAACACCAGGCGTGCTGCGCCATGTACTCCTTGAGGATGTCATTCTGCACCGTCCCCTGGAGCTTCTCCGCGCTGACCCCCTGCTTCTCCGCTGCCGCGATGTAGAAGCACAGGAGAATGATCGCGGGTCCGTTGATCGTCATGGACGTGGACACCTTGTCGAGCGGAATACCCTCGAACAGCGTCTCCATGTCGGCGAGCGATGAAATGGCGACCCCACACTTGCCGACCTCGCCCTCTGAACGCGGGTGGTCCGAGTCGTACCCCATGAGCGTGGGGAAGTCAAACGCGACGGACAGCCCGGTTTGTCCCTGTGACAGCAGGAACTTGTAGCGTTGGTTCGTCTCGCGGGCCGTGCCAAAGCCGGCGAACTGCCGCATCGTCCACAGTTTGCCGCGATACCCGGTGGGGTGAATGCCACGCGAGTACGGCCACTGGCCCGGCAACTCAAACGCGGTGCCGGCCGATCCCTCCAGATCAAGCGCCGTGTAGAGGGGCGGCACTTCGTCGGCGGAATTCGTGAACGCGATCTCGCGCTTGCGCCCCTGCTCATACTGTCCGCGCCACCGATCGACCTCGGCGCGAAGTTGGTCGAGCTCCGCCTGCTGCTGCCGAACTACGTCTTCGAGCTCGTGGGTCGTCGTCATGAGTGAGTCCGCGATGGTGGTGTCGTCATGCGCCCGTGCACGGCACCTGTGAGAAGCGCTGCGCTCCGTGCCCGCAGCCGGTCTGCAACGACAAACGGCGCCTGGCTGCCCGACTCCAGGGCCGGGAGCTGTGCATCGAGCCAATTCCGCGTGTCTACGTCACTCCAGAGTTGCTGTCGCACTTGTTGCTCCACTACCTCCATGACTCGCTCCCGAAGTCGCGTCCGTCGCCGAGTTCCGAGTTCGCCGCTGCCGATAAGATAGCGAAAATGCCGATCGAGGGCCGACATGACGTCGTCGACTCCCTCGGCCTTCGCGGCGATCGTGCGAAGTACGGGTGGAGTCCACGACTCCACCGTCTCGGACTGTGCCGCGGCCCGCGCGACTCGCGCCGGATTCATGGCGTCCCGCAACGCATCTCGATCCGGGAGCGACCGCAAATCCACGCCGTGGTGCGCCGGCATTTGTCCGGCCGCCCCCGTTCGGAGGCCGAGCATCAGTTCGATGTCGTTGCGGAGACGGTCCGCGCCGGGGCGATCCGCCTTGTTCACGGTAAAGACGTCGGCAATCTCCATCACACCCGCCTTCAGCGTTTGAATGGAATCGCCAGATTCGGGCACGAGCACTACGAGGGTCGTATCGGCGGCACGCGCAATATCGAGTTCGCTCTGCCCGACGCCCACGGTCTCGAGCAGGATGACATCGATGCCGAACGCGTCGAGCACATCGCAGACCTCACGGGTCGCGGTGGCGAGCCCGCCGAGCGATCCGCGCGTCGCCATGGATCGAATGAAGACACCTGGATCAAGCGCGACCTCTTCCATGCGAATGCGATCACCGAGCAGCGCACCGCCTGTGAACGGCGAGGTTGGGTCGACGGCCACGATGCCAACGCGCTGGTGCGCGGCGCGATACTGCACCGCCAGCTGCGTGGTCAGGGTGCTCTTCCCGGCCCCCGGCGGGCCGGTGATGCCAATGCGTCGGGCTCTGCCGACGAGTGGATGCAAGACGGCCAACAGCTGGTCGAACCCTGGACGGTGATTCTCCACGATGCTGACCGCGCGCGCCAACGCCGCGGCCTTGCCGGCCCGGAAGTCGACCAGCAAGCGTTCAAGGGCCGCCGAATGCGTGGTCACGCGTCCCCCGTCGGCCGCGGCGCAGGGTCGTCGTGCTCGTCACGGATCTCACCCACCAGTTCCTCAAGCAGGTCTTCCAACGTGACAATCCCCATGAGGACACCCGCTTCATTCTGCACAATGGCCAGCTGACGTCTCGCGCGCAGGAGTTCGAACAAAAGCTCGTTTGCCGGTTTCGACGCCCTGGTCACCGTGACCGGACGCAACGGTGGTGTGCGCTCACCCGCCAGCTTGAACACGTCAAACACGTGGATCATGCCGATCATCGAGTCTGGATTCCCGCGAAAGATCGGCACTCTGCTGTATGCCGACTGCGCCACGAGATTGGCCAGCTGCATTGGCGGCAATGTCTCGTCGAGCGCGAAGACGTCGGATCGAGCGGTCATGACATCCTCTGCAGTCTTCTCCCCGAATTGCATGACGCCGGAGATGATCGCCATTTCCTCGGTCGAGCCCATCCCATCGAACGCGCCATCGCGCAGGAGGTCTTCCAACCCCTCCCGCACGTCCAGATCAACATCGCGTTTCGAGCGCGGCACCACGACCGCGGCAACCGTGCGCGCGATCCACTGAATTGGCGCCAACAGCAGGTCCGTCAGGCGCAGGACTGGAACGAGCACCGGCACCAGCTGGGGTGCCCAGCGACGGCCGATGGCGCGAGGAACCAGCTGACCGAAGAAGAGCATGGTCAGGAGGAAGACCGCCATATCGAGGGAAAACGTCCAACCGTCGGCACCGCTCTCGACGGTGATGATCGCTCCCATCGAGAACACGATCACCATCATCGCCGTCCCAGCCGCGTGAATGAGTCGGATGGGTCGCTCAAGGTATCGGGACATCGCACTGGAATTCGCGTGACGATGTTCGATCCAGTGACGAAGCCACAGGCGACTCACCGCGCGAACTGCGGTTGCTCCGGCAGTGAGAATGGCGACCAGCGTCACCGCGACGAGCATGGGTAGCAGTGGCATCAGTCTGATGCCTCATCACCGCGGGTCGCGTGCTCAAGGAACACGCGCTCGATCTTCCGCCGAACGACGCGTTCGACGATGACTCGGAACGGACCAATGGTGAGCGCTTCGCCAGCGCGCGGCACGCGTCCGACCAGCTCAAAGATCAAGCCACCGATCGTGGTCACATCCGCTCGACGAAAATCGAAATCGAGTGCCTCGGACAGATCATCCAGATTCATGCGGCCCGAGACCCAGAACCGCGTGTCGTCCTCGCTTTCGACGAGCCGCTCACCGTCATCATACTCATCGCGGATCTCGCCGACGAGTTCCTCGAGCACATCCTCGATGGTGACCAGGCCAGCTGTGCCGCCGTACTCGTCCGCCACGATGGCCATATGGCGTCCGGTGGCTCTGAACTCTCGCAGCAGGTCCGCGATGCGCTTGGCCGACGGAATGAATACCGGGGGCCGAATCAGAGACTGCCAGCCATCCGTCGGCTCC
>JANNEV010000653.1:0-2858 GCA_031379145.1 Gemmatimonadaceae bacterium | reverse complement strand
TCGAGCGCGACCGCGATGCCGAGGTTGATCTGCTTGCGATAGATGATGTCCGTGCCGGCCACCGACGCGTTGAGCACCGGATGCCGCTGCAATTGCTGCGTCACTGCCTGCAGGATGAACGGCAGATAGGTCAGCTTCTGTCCGCTCTGCGCCTCAAAATCCTTGCGCATGCTCGCGCGGATCCGGGCCACGCGCGTGAGATCGATCTCGAAGAACGAGGTGACGTGCGCTGCGGTGTGGACCGCGAGCGTCATGTGCTCGGAGGTAAGCCGACGGATCTTCGACATCGGTTCCACGCGATCGCCGGGCCACGGCGTCGGCATCGGTCCATGCGTTGCCACCCCAGCCGGCGCATGCATCGACGCGCCAACACTCGGCGGCGACGCCGGCGCCGCAGCGCGGCCATCCAGAAACGCGTCAAGGTCCTTACGCGTGACGCGCCCGGCGATACCAGAACCTTGCATGGCGGTGATATCGACGCCGTGCTCGGCGGCCAACTTGCGCACCAACGGAGACGATTTGCTTCGGATACGCTCCTCAAACGAGCCGGGAACGGCGACGCTGGAAGTCTGGCTCGATGTGCCCTGCGACGCGACCGGCGCACTGGTCGGCGCCATCGGCGCGACGGCACTGCCGGGCACGTTTGCAGCCTCAGTAGTCGGCGACGGCGCAGCAGGCTCAGCGGCAGCGACGGCTGCATCGGTCTCAAGCCGCGCCACGACAGTCTGCACCGCGACGGTGGCGCCTTCGGCGACGAGCACCTCCATCAGGATCCCCGCGCTCGGTGACGGGATTTCGGCGTCGACCTTGTCAGTGGAGATCTCGAAGAGCGGCTCGTCGCGCTTCACGGCGTCTCCGACCTTCTTGAGCCAACGGGAGACCGTTCCTTCCGCGATGGATTCGCCCATTTGCGGCATGATCACGTCTATGCGAGCCACTAACTCATCCTCGATTCGAAGGGCTGTCGGCGGCGGCGTCCGTGATGCGGTCCGCGCGCCGGAGTCGCCAGAGTGCCAGAATCGGGAGGGAGACCGCTCCGATGGCCGCGCCCCCTCCCGCAAAAAGGTGCCAATCGCAGGCCGGTAATCCGGCCAGCGGCTCGCAACGGGTAAAGAATCCTACTGCCTTGCCGAGGAACACGCCGGACATCGCTCCGCTGGCCGCCCCGATGAAGGTAGTGAAGCAACCCACACCGATGTTCCGTCCGGTACGGTCCTCGGGCAACGGCGTTTCCTTGATGTGAGTCATCGATCAGTATGCCGCGAGACGCATGACCGCCCGTACGACATCGGCCGTCTGCGGGAGTACGTAGTCTTCCAATGCCGGAGCGTAGGGTAACGGAATGTCAGCCGCCGTCACGCGCAGGACGGGAGCGTCGAGCCATTCGAAGCAGGTCTCGGACACCCGCGCCGTTATCTCGCCGGCGATGCCACCCGTGCGCGTATCCTCGTGCAGCACCAGGAGCCGATTGGTCTTTCGCACCGTCCGGTAGATCGCCTCTTCGTCCATCGGGGCGAGCGTGCGCAGGTCGAGGACCTCGACGGAAATCCCGTGACGGTCGGCCAGGATCTCCGCGGCCTCGAGCGCCTTCCAGGTTGCGGCCGCATACGTGACGATGGACACGTCGGTGCCTTCACGCGCGATGCGCGCCTGCCCAATCGGCACCACGTGATCACCGGGAGGCATGACTTCCTTGATGCGCCGGTACAGGTACTTGTGTTCGAAGAACAGCACACAATCATCGTCGCGAATGGCGGCCTTCAGCAACCCCTTCGCGTCGGACGCGGTGGACGGATACACGATCTTGAGTCCAGGCGTGTGCAGAAACCCCGCTTCCGGGTTCTGCGAGTGAAACGGTCCACCCCGAACATAGCCACCACTGGGACCACGCACGACCATGGGGCATGGAAGGAACGCGCGATAGCGAGCGGTCGCGACATAGTTCGTCAGCATGTCGTAGGCGTTGGCAATGAAATCGATGAACTGCATCTCCACCACGGGTCGCAGGCCCATATGCGCAGCACCGGCGGCGGCTCCGACAATTCCGATCTCGCTGATGGGTGAATCGATGACACGTTGCTCACCGAAACGCGCCAACAAACCCTCCGTGACCTTGAACGCACCGCCGAACGCACCAATGTCCTCTCCCAGACAGAAGACGTTAGCATCGCGTTCCATTTCCTCGAAGAGCGCCTCGCGAATCGCTTCCAGATAGGTGCGCTCGCCAGGCGACGTCACGATCGTCATGGTCCGCGCCCCGCGCTCGCGTTCCACGTGCCCCATCCCTCTGGGCGCTCGACGCCGTACGAGGCATCGACCGAGTCTCGTCGAAACCACAGCGGCTGCTCCACGGGAGGGTTCGCGTACACACCGATCAGCGCATCGAGCGCCTGCGGTGTTCCGGACGCCTCCGCCAGATCGGTGGCGCGATCCACCTCCTCGACGACTCGAGCATCGATCAGAGCAATCTCGACGTCCGTCGCGCCGAGATCGGTTCGCAGGACCGCCAGGTATCGGTCAAGCGGATCATTCTCGGCGGCCCAGCGCTCGATTTCTCCCGGCGGCACGTACGACTGATTGTCGTGCTCCGCGTGCCCTTTGCGACGAAAGGTGAGCAGTTCCACCAACGTGACGCCCTGGCCGGCCCGCGCCTGATCGACCGCCGTCTTGGTCGCGTCATACACCGCCAGGACATCGTTGCCATCGGCCTGCACTCCGTGCACGCCGTATCCGATGGCCTTGTCCACGAAGTGCTTCGCGGCGGTCTGCTTACTCGTGGGCGTGGAATATGCATAGCCGTTGTTCTCGACAACCACGACGAGAGGACAGCGCTGGACCGCGGCGAAGTTGATCCCCTC
>JANNEV010000528.1:0-2364 GCA_031379145.1 Gemmatimonadaceae bacterium | reverse complement strand
CTCGCTTCGAGAAGACTATCTCAAGACATCCGGGCCGTGCTTCTGCGCATCCATCGCACCAACCTTGTGCAGCGCGCTGGCAGAACGGTGCAACGCCTCCAAAACGTCACTCTTGTACGTCTTCTTCGCATCGCCTTCGCTTGCTACTCGCGCTTGAGGTCTATTCGCCTGTTTCATCGCAAATCTCCTGTAGATCTCCGGCCTCGCGCAGCCTATCGAGCTGTTGAACGCTGAGTGTCGCATAGCGATCGGCGAGAACTCTGAAGACATCGAGTGCGGTTGCTGTGATGTTATCTGCGTCCTTCTTGGCAACTCGGTTGCCTTTCCTTCGCTGGATGGCAAGTCCCCTTCCATCAGCTATATTCGCGACACGCCGACACGACATCTCCTGCGTGCGCTTCTCGCGCAGCGCAACGGTGAGCTGCCGCGTGGCGATGGCGAAGTAAGCGCACCAGCAACACTCGTCTTCATCTCGCGGAGCGTTTGATGGCCAAGTACACACTCAACGTGAACGGCGCGTCCCAAACCGTCGACGTCGAAGCCGACACACCCTTGTTATGGGTGTTGCGCGACTCGCTCGACCTCTCTGGCGCCAAGTTCGGCTGCGGCATCGCGCAATGCGGGGCGTGCACGGTGCACCTGAACGGCATCCCTGCGCGATCCTGCCGCACGCTGGTCTCAACTGTCGGATCGGCGACCGTCACCACGATTGAGGGCATCGACACGCCGCAGGCGCGCGCCCTGCAAGATGCGTGGTGCGAGCTCGATGTCCCGCAGTGTGGATACTGTCAGGGCGGACAGATCCTGGCCGCGGCCGCGTTGCTCAAGTCCAAGCCGAATCCCACCGACGCCGAAATCGACACGGCGATGGCGAGGAATCTGTGCCGCTGCGCTTCGTACACGCGCATTCGCGCCGGCATCAAGCGCGCCGCCGAATTGGCCGCGACCGCCACTCCAGCCAACGGGAAGCGCGAATGACACTCGATCGACGTCAGTTCATCAAGATCAGTGCGCTGACCGGCGGTGGGTTGCTGGTCGCGAGCGCGTTGGACGCGGCCGAGTATTTCGCCGTCGCCGAAGCGGCGCCAGCCACCGGGCTCGCGCCGTCAGGCGTGGCGCCCATCGCCGACTTCGCACCGAACGTCTTTGTCAGCATCGCCCCGAGCGGCGCCGTCACGCTCATCGCGCCAAACTCGGAGATGGGGCAAGGCATCAAGACGTCGTTGCCCATGATCATCGCCGAAGAGCTCGATGTGAAATGGGAGCAGGTGACCGTCGTGCAGGGCGACCTGAATGCGGCGTATGGCCGGCAGTTCAGCGTCGGGAGCGGATCGACCGTGGCGAACTACACCGCGATGCGACGCGCCGGCGCCGCGGCACGGGCGGTGCTCGTTGAGGCCGCGGCGCAAGAGTGGAACGTGAGCGTGAGTGAATGCACGACCGCCGATGGTGTCGTGATGCACGCGGCGTCCAACCGCAAGGCCACCTACGGCGCACTCGCCTCCAAGGCCGCGCAGCTGCAGGCGCCGGTCAACGTGCCGCTCAAAGATCCCAAGACGTTCAAACTGCTGGGCACCCGCATCGCGGGCGTGGACAATCGCAAAATCGTGAAGGGCGCGCCGCTGTTCGGCATCGATATCAAGCTGCCGGGTATGCTCTACGCGACGTATACCAAGTGTCCGGTGTTCGGTGGTGAAGTGGGCACGGCGAATCTCGACGAAGTAAAGGCCAAGCCCGGCGTGCGCGACGCGTTTGTGCTCAGTGGCATCGCGGGGCTGCCGTCGGGTGTGGCGGTGGTGGCCGATTCAACGTGGAACGCGTTCAGCGCCACGAAGGCGCTCAAGGTGCAGTGGAACGAAGGGCCGCAAGTTGCGCAGAGCAGCGTCGATATGGCCGAGCAAGCCGTCACGCTGGCCAAGGCCAATGCGCCGGCAGCGCTGCCGTCAGGCGCGCGTGCCGTCGACGCGGTGTATCACTATCCGTTTCTCGCGCATGCGACGCTCGAGCCGCAGAATTGCACCGCGTGGTTCAAAGACGGCGTGATGGAGCTGTGGACGCCCACACAAATTCCGTCGTCGGGGCAGGGTCTCATCGTGCGAGGACTGGGGCTCACGGCGAACAACATCAAGGTGCACATCACCCGACTGGGTGGCGGATTTGGCCGACGCGGCAGTAACGAGTTTTCCATCGAAGCGGCCGCCATTGCGAAAAGGCAAGCGGGCACGCCGATCAAACTGACGTGGACGCGTGAGCAGGATTTTGCGCACGACAACTATCGCTCCAACGGGTGGCACTTCTTCTCGGCCGGACTCAATAGCAAAGGCACCGTGGTGGCGCTGCACGACGCGTTCGTGAAGATGCAGG
>JANNEV010000511.1:0-3316 GCA_031379145.1 Gemmatimonadaceae bacterium | reverse complement strand
CCGGTCGAGCGCGAGCTCAGTGGCCAGAAAGACCCGCGACATCCCGCCGCCGCCCAGTTCTCGGTCGATGCGGTACTGAGCAGCGAGGCTGGCGGTCAGGTCGACTTGCAGATCCGTCATCGATTGCGTTCGGGGCATTGGGGCGGCGGTCACTGCGCCGGCACAGCAGATGACAGAGAACGCCGACGGAATCGCAGAAGTTACAGCGCTGCAGCACGCCGGTCCAATGGCAGTTCGGCGGTCCGTTCAGTGCCCGCCGCAGCAATGACACGTACCTGGCTAGATGGGTGGGCAGCGCGCCGACCCAAGCGAGCAGAACACACGACAGTCCCTGGCCGGGCGCGCGGTCCACGGTTCTCGGCCTTGGGCTGGCGACGTTCGTCGCGGCGCAGGAGCGTTTGCCCCCAACGATCGGGTGCTCATGGACTCAGCCGTTCTGTGCGAGGCAGCCGGACGCGTTTGGGCAGGCGTTTGGCCTCAAGCGCCAGCCCCTCGATCTCTCCGGCTGGCGCGGCCAGCTCTCCTAAGCGTTTTGCGAGCCCGAGGGCGAAAAGCACGCTGGCCCACGTCCCCATCGCCACGCGCGGGTCGCCACGCTCGATCCGGGCCACCGTTTGCCGCGTCGTGAGCGCGCGATCGGCCCATGAATTTCGACCGGAGGGGTTCCGTACCGCTGGACTGTCAATGTCAGTTGTCCCCGACAAAAAAATCTGCTGACGGATCCGGCCCCACTGCCGGAGATGGATCGGTTACCTTGCTCCGTCTTTTTTTTCACTTGCATCCATTAAAAAATGGACTAAAGTATAAAAATGGACAAACGAACCGATTCGGAGCTAATCAACCAAGCGATCAAGGCGCTCCCGGCACTCTTTGCCAGTCATGGCTTGCAGGCCCGGGTCCGTGCTGGCAGCGCAGATGCTTCGCTGCAGCGAGCCGATCTGCTGGCCGACGTGGAGGGCGAGGGCATCCAATTTGAGCTGGCAATTGACGTGCAACGGCGATTCGATGAGAAGGCGCTGCAGGACCCGCCTATCCTTCACCCCCGCGTGCGGCTGCTGCTGGTGCCACGGCTTGGTCGCAGTACACGCGAGCGCCTCCGTGCGCGCCAATGCAACCACGCCGACTTGGCAGGTTCGTTCTTTCTTCGCGCGCCCGGCGTAAATATCGACGTCGATGGTCGCCAGCCGATCGATGTGGTACATGTCGCAGCCGATAAACAGCAGATCAACCCGTTCTCGAAAAAAGCGTCGCTCGTCGTACGTCTCCTATGTGATCACTCTGGTGCAGCGTTGAGTACGGCCGAACTCGTTGCTCGCACCCAGCTCTCCCGCGCGTGGGTGTTTGCCGTCACACAGGCGCTCATCGAACGAGGATACGCGACCACCGACGACCGGGGTTGTCGACTATCGCATCCGGTCGATCTATTGCGAGACTGGATGGCCGCGTACAGCTGGCGGCAGAATTCAATACGTGCATACGAAGTGCCCTTTGCTCATGACGAGATCCCCGAGCGGCTGTCTCTGGCCTTCAAACCGGCGAACATCAAGTGGGCGCTCACGCTGCTGTCGGCCGTGCAGCGTCGCATTGGCTTCGTGGAATTCCAAGGCCCCCTGCACATCTATGCGTTGGCCCCCACTTCACGGAGCCTGCATGAAGCACTCGATACACTGTATGCGCAGCCCGTGAGCTCCGGCGGTAATCTCGTGCTCATGTCACCACCGTATTATGGCGACGCCGTCTTTGTTGGCTCGCGGGTGGAGAAGGACTGTCCACAGGTGTCCGATGTGCAACTGCTCCTGGACCTCGCACACTACCCGGTGCGAGGTCCCGAAGCGGCCGAGCTATTGATTCGTCGTCAACTCTCGATGGCGTTCAACCTTGCGCCAGCAGACGTATCACGACTCGTCGACGCCATCGCATGATCCCGCGTGCTGCCGAGCAATTTGCCCGGGTTGTGGTGGAGATGGCGCCCTACGCGCACGAGATCGTCTTCGTGGGCGGTTGGGTGCATGCGCTCTACTTGGCGGAGGCCAACGAAGCCCGTACCATACGAACCGACGATGTGGACATTACGATTCCGCCGGTCTTACTCACGGGGGACCGACCGACCTTGCTGGAATTGGCCGAACGGGCAGGCTTCGAGCGGGATCCGCTCTCGGACCTGGAAGGGGCCACGGTGATGATGGCGTACACCAACGCCATGGGTGACACGGTGCCCATCGACTTCCTGACGGAGGGGCAGCCGCGCGAACCCGTGCCGATTATCGGACAGCGCGGTCTTACCGCACAGGGGTACCCCGGACAGCGAATGCTTCTGGAGAGCACACGGGAAATGCGGGTCGGAACTGAGATACACCCTATGCTCGACCCTGCCCGCACCATTCGGGTGCCGACACTTGGCGCTTACGTAATGCAGAAGGGCATTGCGTCAAGCTCACGCACGAATCCGCTCAAGGCAGCGAAGGATCTCGTGTATCTCTACGAAATCGTCCGACATCCGAATCTGGGCAGAACGACCTTCGCTGAAACGCCGATGCTACGAGCGCGTTACCCGGAAGAGCACGCGCGTTGGAAATCGGTGCTCGATGCGGTAGTGAGGACGCCGGCGACACTGAGAGATATCTGTGCTGAATTGAGCGAATCGGGGCGTACATACAGTGCCGAGAGCGATGTCAGACGTGGTGTGATTGCGTACTTCACCAGGCTCATTGCTGAGGGGTGAACCCTCACTCGGTTCTTCAATGCGAACGCCCGGACTCGAACCGGGATGGGTTGCCCCGCCAGCTCCTAAGGCTGGTGCGTCTACCAATTTCGCCACGTCCGCATGCCGCGGCGTCCAAGCTACTCGCCCGAGGGGGTGACGGCATCCTCCCACGGTCGCCGGAACGCATCGCACAAGAACGCGCGGCAGTGCCGGAAAGCACCACCGCGCGTGTGCATGGAGCGGTTCGCCCCGACCTAGCCCCCGACGCGCAAATTGACCACACGTGTCGCGCCACCAGCGCGTAGTGACATGACGAGGAAGCTGACGTAGTCGCCGGCCTTGAGATTCGAGACGACGGTCTGCAAGTCATTCACGCTCTTGATGGTGCGCTTTGGCGTGGGGAAGAGGACTTCGAGCAGAATGTCGCTTCCGGCTTCCAGCTTCTCCGCGGAGGCACCGTCCTGCACCACCTCGGCCACCCGAACGCCGCGCTCCGCGCTGAGCCCAAGCTGCTTGACCATTTCGGGGCTGAGGGGTTCGACCGTTATGCCAAGTTTCCCGGCGGCGGCTGGGGCGGCCGGGGTCACGCTGGCTGGCACCGTCGCCACGCGC
>JANNEV010000414.1:0-9382 GCA_031379145.1 Gemmatimonadaceae bacterium | reverse complement strand
GTTCGCTGCAGGATATCACTGACCAGCGAGGACTTCCCCGATCCCGAAACGCCGGTGACAGCCACAAAAAGTCCGAGGGGAAACGTCGCCGTGACCTCGCGAAGATTGTGGGCACGCGCGCCGTGGACGGTGATGGTGCGGGCCACGTCTACGGGGCGCCGCTTCTTGGGAACGGGGACCTGTTTGGCGCCGAGGAGATAGGCACCGGTAATTGAGGCGGGCGTGTCGATGATATCCTGGACTGTTCCCTGCGCTATGACTTCGCCACCGTGCTTGCCCGCCCCAGGGCCGAGGTCGATGACGTAGTCGGCTTCGCGGATGGTTTCTTCGTCATGCTCAACCACGATCACGGTGTTGCCAAGATCGCGCAGCTTTCGAAGCGTGGACAACAGACGATCGTTGTCACGCTGGTGCAGCCCGATGCTGGGTTCATCGAGAATGTACAGGACACCAACCAGCTGCGACCCAATCTGCGTGGCGAGTCGAATGCGCTGCGCCTCGCCTCCGGAGAGCGACTCCGCACTGCGATTGAGCGTGAGGTAGTCGAGTCCGACGTCGACCAGGAAACGCAAGCGCTCTCGCACTTCCTTGAGGATGGGCGCGGCAATGCCTGCATCCAGCCCCGGATGTCCGGGTGAGCGGACCGGCACAGTGCTGAAAAAGTCGAACGCGTCGACCACGCTGAGCTCGACCACCTCTCCGATGTTGCGGCCATGCATGGTGACCGCGAGCGACTCCGCTTTCAGCCGACGGCCGTGACACGTGGGGCACGGTGCCGCCACCATGTACGCTTCGAGATCCTGACGGATCGCGTCCGAGCTCGTCTCGTCGTAGCGTCGCTGGACATGCGCGACGATGCCCTCCCACCGGCTATCGGCCGCCGTGGCCGTCGCGGAGGCGCGCTTCGCCACGGTCTTCGCGACGGATTTGGTGGTCGGCTTCGCGGTTGACTTCGCCGCTGCCGACTTGGACGTGGAAGACCTCGGGGTACCGGCACTGATGGCACTGAGCGCGCCGCCATGCAGCAGCTTGGTCCGCGCGGCGGCCGGGATCGTTTTCCACGGGGCGCCAAGGTCAAATCCAATCTGCTTGGCGAGGCCCGGCAGGATCACCTTGCGCAAGTAGCCATCGGGTTCACCCCAGGGAAGGACGACGCCCTCGAGAATGGAGAGGGACTGGTCGCCAATGACGAGATCGTCGCTCACGCTTCGCGTCGTGCCAAGCCCGCTGCACGTGGCGCAGGCACCGAACGGTGAGTTGAACGAAAAGTGTCGTGGTTCGAGCTCGGGCAGAGAGATTCCGCAAACCGGACAGCCGTATCGCTCGGAGAAAATTTCGGTAACGGGAGCTGAACCGTCGTAGCGCACGACTTCAACGAGCCCTTCGGCGAGGCGCAGTGCCGTCTCGATGGAATCGGTGATGCGCCCCCGATCATCGGCACGCACCACAAGCCGATCGACGATGACGGAGATCGAGTGGTTTGCCCGACGATTGAGTGTGGGCGGGTCAGCCAGTTCGATCAGCTTCTCATCGACGATGGCTCGCACGAATCCCTGCTTGCGGGCCGACTCGAACAGATCGCGGAACTCGCCCTTTCTTCCCTGCACCAGCGGACTTCGAATCTCGAGTCGGGTCTGCTCCGGCCAGGCCAGCACCAGCTCCGCGATTTGCGCTGGGCTCTGACGTTGCACGGCGCGTCCGCAGTTCGCGCAGTGCGGGGTCCCGGTACGAGCGTACAGGAGCCGCAGATAGTCATAGATCTCCGTGACTGTGCCAACGGTGGAACGCGGGTTGTGCCCGGCAGTTTTCTGCTCGATGGAAATGGCCGGCGACAGGCCCTCGATCGCATCGACGTCCGGCTTCTCCATGAGCCCAAGGAACTGGCGTGCGTACGCCGAGAGCGACTCGACGTAGCGGCGTTGTCCTTCGGCGTAAATGGTATCGAACGCGAGCGACGACTTTCCGGAACCCGACAGTCCCGTTACCACGGTCAGCTTGTCGCGTGGAATGGTGACGCTGATGTTGCGCAGATTGTGCTCGCGCGCGCCGCGGACGACGAGGGAGTCAGACGGACGGTCGGGCGTGGTCGGATCGGTCATGGTGGTGGAAGCTGAGGCACCTTCGGGTTTTGTTCAACCCCCATCTGGCGCCAATCATCACAAGGCGGGCACCGTGGGCGGAAGGCTGTGACGCTGCGCTGTTGGTGAGTCGTCACCGTTGGCATGGCGCTCGCTTCGTGTAAGGGCGCTCGTGATCTCCCAACGCTCCGACCCTCGGTGGCCCTTCATGATTGAGCTGTCGTCGCTATGTAAACAATACGGGACGTTCACCGCGGTCCGTTCGCTCGACCTCACCGTTCCTGGCGGCGAGTTGTTCGGATTCCTCGGACCCAACGGCGCCGGAAAGACGACGACGATGCGGATGATCGCTGGCATCCTCCAGCCCACGGGTGGCTCGGTACGGATTGCAGGACACGACGTACGGACGGATCCGATCGCGGCCAAGCGCGCGTTGGGATTCATCCCCGACCGACCGTTCATCTACGAGAAACTGACCGGCATGGAGTTCCTGCGATTTGCCGCTGGTCTATACGGCGAGCGCGGCGCGGGGGTAGACCGTCGAGGCCTCGAGCTTCTGGCACTGTTCGATCTGGATGGGTGGCGCGACGAGTTGATAGAGAGCTACAGCCACGGCATGCGACAGAAGCTCATCATTGCCAGCGCCTTCGTGCATCGCCCAGCGGTGATCGTGGTGGACGAACCCATGGTCGGGCTCGACCCCAAGTCGGCGAAAATCCTCAAGGACCTCTTTCGCGAGTACACCAAGCGCGGTCACACCGTAATGATGTCCACACACACTCTCGAGATCGCCGAGGGCATGTGCGATCGCATCGGCATAATGCAGCGCGGTGAACTGGTGGCCTGCGGCTCCATGCACGAGCTGCGCGGCGCCACCGGAGAAGACGAAGCGCTGGAGGATATCTTCCTTCGGTTGACCGGCGACAATGTCGCGCGCGAGCTTGTTGAGGTGCTGGATGCGTGAGACCGAGCACGCCGGCGTCGTTGCACTGTTGGCGCCCAAGTGGCAGATGGCCCGCAATCGACTGCGCCGGCACCAGCCCGGCGACGGCCGTCGATCGCTGGTCGTGATGGCGCTTGGCGGGGTGTTCTGGATGGCGGTGTTCGTGGTTGGACTCAAACTGCTGCGCTATTTTCGCGGCGCAGAAGACATCGGCGACCTGCTGGCCGGGAAGCTGCTGTCGATGATCCTGCTGTCGTTCTCCTCGATCCTGTTGCTCTCCAACACCATCGCGGCGCTCTCGAATTTTTTCCTGTCCCGCGAACTCGATCAGTTGGCGGCGGCACCGGTTCGTCCGTGGGCGCTGTATGCCTCCCGACTCATCGAAACCGCGACCCACTCGAGTTGGATGGTGGCCTTGCTGCTGCTGCCGTTCGTAGCGGCATACGGAACGGCGTACCATGGCGGGGCACTCTTTGCGCTGTTCGCCGTGGCGGTATTCCTTCCCTTCCTCTGTATCCCAGCTGCCGCGGGTGCTGCGGTCACGTTGGTGCTCGTGAACGTGTTCCCGGCGAGGAAAACGCGTGACCTTCTCAGTGTCATCACCGCGCTCGCGGTGGCGGCGTTGGTGGTCCTGTTCCGTGCGGCGCGACCCGAACAGCTCGCGCGACCTGAAGGCTTTCAGAACTTCATGCAGTTCATCGCTGCGCTCGATGCGCCGTCATCACCCTGGCTGCCCAGCGAGTGGGTGAGCGAGGCGGTGATGGGTTGGCTCAACGGTACGACGGTGTGGCGGCCTCTCGCGCGACTCTGGGCCGCCGCCGCCGTATTCACGCTAGTTGGCGGCGTACTGCATGCGTTTGGTTGGGCACGCGGCTTCAGTCAAGCACAAGAGGGCGCACATCGTCGCAGCGCGCTGGACTCGGCCCAAGGGTGGCTGGAGCGATTGCTAGCGTCACTCGGTCCGACACGCCAACAGTTAGTCCTCAAAGAGTTGCGGGTCTTTGCGCGCGATTCTGCTCAATGGTCGCAGCTGGTGATGCTCGCCGTGTTGCTGGTGGTGTACGTCGCCAATGTGCGGTACCTGCCACTCTCCGGCGACGGAATGACCGCGGTGCTCCGCAATGTGATTCCGTTCCTCAATCTCGCGCTGGCCGGTTTCGTGCTGGCGTCGATTGCCGCGCGATTCGTGTTTCCGAGCGTGAGCCTTGAGGGGCGCGCCCTCTGGTTGCTTCGATCGAGCCCATTCTCGATGGGCGACCTCCTCTGGGCGAAGTTCTGGGTGGGCGCTGTGCCGCTACTGGCCCTTGCCCTGATACTCGTGGGTGCGACCAATGCCATGTTGGGCGTGCGACTCTTTGTGCACGTGGTGTCGCTGCTGGCGATCGTGGCCATGGTGTTCCCACTGACCGCCATGGCACTCAGCTACGGAACCTTCTATCCGCAGTTCGATAGCGAGAATGCGGCGCAGATTCCCACGTCATTTGGCGGACTGCTGTTCATGATGAGCGGCATCGTGCTGATCGCCGCCGTTGCCTTTCTGACAGGCCGACCGGCGGCCCGGTTTCTGGTTGCCGAGCACTACGGCTGGACACGCGATCCAGTCGCGATGGTCTTGCCGTTCGTTGCGGCGGTGGCGCTCTGCACCGGCGCTACCGCCGTGCCACTGCTGCTGGCGCGACGTCGACTGGACGCGTTGGCACGCGGCTAATCACCTACGCGGCGAGGAGTCGCGTGCCGCACGCGGCACAGTAACACGCGCTCGATTCCGTGACGGCCCGGCCGCAATGCGGACACGATCCCGGCAAGAAGCTGCCGCACGTCGAGCAGTAGGTCGCATCAGGCTCCACGCGCGGGCCGCAGCGTGCGCAGGAACGTTGCCGTGCACGCGCACGCTGAATTGCGGCTTCGACCGGATCGTGCTCGATCGCGTTGGTTTCTGGCATGGGAGTCTCGGTCATCGTGGGGAGCGCCGTGTGCGAAAGCCGCTGATCAGCCGCGCGAAGTTCTTCGATCGCGGCTCGCGTGTAGCGGGTCTTGAGTTCGATGTAATCACTGTCTGAGAGCTTTCCGGTTTCGCGATCGAATTCGATCTCCCGCAGGGCGGCAACGGCACCATCCTCCGGCTCCCTTGCAGCGTCGGGCGATCGCCGCGTCGGTAGCGGCGGCGGCGAACCATTCCCGAGAAGCGGCGCAAGCACGAGGCTCAGTCCGACGAGCGCCAGCACAGTTCCCACCGCCAGAGGCACGGCGCCCTCAGGAAGCGCTGCCACTAGCATCGGGAGTCGTCCTCAAGCGCCGCCTGCAGCCGAGCGAGTTCGTCCGATGTGGGAGCGAGTGCTCGCGGCGATCGCTGGTCTGGTGGCTCCGATCCGCGTTCGTCCTGTCGGTCGAGATCGCGCTGTACTGCTTGCGCATCTGCCACGATGGCCTGTCGTGCATTGAACCCGCGTTTTCTCGCTGTCATCAAGATGAAATCGCCGTAGGTCTCCGTCATGGCCGCCATGATTTCATCGGCGCCGTAGCGCCGGGCTTGGCCGGACGACGTACCGCCTTGTAGGAATCGAACGACATGGCAACGTTCGTGGCCGCCGACTGCGTCGTCTGCACCTCACTCGGCGTCAGTGCGGGCTCCGCGAGAGGCTGCGCGGAGAGCGCCGATGCGCCAACCGAGGTGGTGGCACCTGCGGCGAGCACGACGGCCGCAATCCGCGCGGCGCCGACGAGGAACGCCCGTCGACTCTCGCTGCACGAAGACACGTCGTTCGCAAACAACGACGCAGATTCGAATCTGCCCATGGCGCTCATGCGTCGACTCCAGCCATCGCCAGCTCCGGCGCGGCGGGCAGCACGGCAACGTATCCGCTCTCGCGCTCGCGTCGTGCCTGCGGCCACATCACAATGATTCCACCGAACGCCATCATGATGCCGCCAAACCACACCCACCACACGAGCGGGTTGAAGTTGATGTGAATGGCGACCGTCTCCGCGTCCACGGCCCCGGTAAACACGAGATACACATCCTGCGCCGGAGACTCGAGAATGCCCACTTCGGTGGACGGCTCAAAAGTGGGCTCGCCGCGGCTGTCCACATGCTGGCGCTTTTCGCTGGAGAGCACCCCCATCTTCCGGCCGTCACGGGTCACATCAAAGCTGACCGCGAGGACGCGCCGGTTGAGTTGCTCGAAGCGCGAAACGCCGAGGCTGGTGAACGCCCACTCACGGCCGTATGCATCGGTGGCCTTGATGGTTTCTCCGGACTTCACGGTCGTGGCCAGGTCCTTCTTGAACATGAGGCCCGCGAACGCGCAGAACAGCACGACCACACCGAAGTGCACGATGTAGCCACCGTAGCGACGCCGGTTACGCCCGATCAATCGCATCGATGCCGCGAAGAGCCCTTCGCGGTACATCCGGCGTCGCGCGCCAATGCCCTTCACGAACTCCTGCACGATGGTGCCCATGACGAAGCCGGCCAGCAGATAGGACACCAAGGCGTAGAAGTTGCGCATACCCAGCGCCAGCAATACGGTCAACACGACCAGCCCACTGATCACCGGCCAGATGAACTGTCGCCGCAGGTTCGGCAACGACGCGCGACGCCACGCGATGAGTGGACCGATACCGGTGAGCGCCAGCAGCAACAGGCCGAGCGGGCCGTTCACTGCATTGAAGAACGGCGGCCCGACGGTGATTTTCTCGCCCTTGACCGCCTCGGACAGAATCGGGAACAGCGTGCCCCACAAGGTGGCGAAACTAATGCCGACAAGTGCCAGGTTGTTGTACAGCAGCGCAGCCTCTCGAGTCACCATGCTCTCCAGTTCCGCTTTCGCCTGCAGGTCTTCGAGCCGGGTACTCACCAGATAGACCGAGAGCACGGTCGCCGCGATGAGGAAACCAAGGAACCAGTTGCTCACCGACGACTGCGCAAATACGTGCACGCTTTCGATGCTACCACTTCCCGTGATGAAGGTGCCGAGAATCGACAGGAGGAACGTGACCACCACCAATGCCACGTTCCACTTGCGCAGCATACCGCGCTTCTCCTGGATCACGATACTGTGCAGGAACGCCGTGCCGGTAAGCCATGGGAGGAGCGACGAGTTTTCGACGGCGTCCCACGCCCAATAGCCGGCCCAACCCAGTTCGACATACGCCCACCGCATGCCCAGCACGATGCCTATGGTGAGAAAGAACCAGGAGAGCAGCGCCCAGCGACGGACGGCACTGAGCCACTCGGCATCGAATCGCCGCGACACCAGCGCACCGATGGCGAAAGCAAACGGCACAGCAGTTGCGACCAATCCCAGATAGAGCATCGGCGGATGGATCGCCATGCCGGGATTCTGCAACTGCGGATTCATGCCACGGCCGTCGGGCGGAATCCAGTCGAGGCGCTCATACGGATTGGCGCCGAAACAGATCGTCATCAGGAAGAACACGCAGATGACGCCGAGCGTGCCGGTCACCCACGGCATCATCTCTCGATTCGTTCGGCGGCTACTGAACACTGCGATGGCCGAGTACAGCGTCAGGATCAGTGTACAAAAGAGCAGCGATCCTGCCTGCCCCGCCCAGAACGCCGTAAAGGTGTAAATGCGCGGCAGATTGGCGCTGGTGTGCGATGCGACGAACTTGATCGAGAAGTCGTGCGAGAAGAGTGCGGTCCAGATGCCGAGAGACGCCAGAACCGTGAACACGAAGGTGGCGTAGAGGGCGCGCTCCCCGCTCGTCACCAGGTCCTCGCGGTGCTGCATGCCACCCGAGAATGACACGGTGGTCGTCCAGGCTGCCATCAGGAGGGCAACCCAGAGCGACAATTCACCTACAAGAATCATGTGGCCTCGCGGTCCAGGCGACCTTCCACCACAACATCCACGCCGTCGGTGAACGCGTCCGGCGCAATACCGCGGTAGACCACGTTGTACTCTCGCGCGCCGTCGGTCATCCGAAAGGAAAGCGAGCGCCCGGATGGGTCGCGGATGATCGTGCGGGACACCACGCGAGCACCCACCTTGACGCCCGTTTTCACAAACCGGGGATCGGCCGTCACCTTGGCGGCGAGTTCGGTCGGCGTCAGGTAGTACTGCGCCGTTTCGTTGATCGAACTGGCCATCAGATAGCCCGCACTGCCCAAGACCAGAGCGCCACCAAACAGGAACTTCGTTCGTGCTTTCACCGGATTCCGTCCTGCCGTCGCGCGGCGCACCGCAGTCGAGTCGTGCGTGATCACCAGTGGTGGTGACCGGAGGTGCTCACCGGAGCGTGCACAGCTGCGCGAACGCAGTCGTGGTGAAGGTAAGCAGTAGACCGCGCCTCGTCACGACGCGCGGAGAGCCCGATTCAGTTCGCCACGGGCCGATTCGACGCGTCCGAATCCGTGCTTTCGGCATCACGGGCCCAGGCGAGCGCTGCTCGCACCGCGCGTCGCCAGCCTCGGTGCGCCAGCACCCCCGCTTCCCGACCCTCGCCGGGAAGAAAGCGGGTGAAGCGACGTGACGACAAAAACGCGTCGGCCGTGGGCCAGACGCCGGCCGCGAGGCCAGCCAACCCGGCTGCCCCCAGCGCGGTCGACTCAATGACGTCTGGACGCTCGACGGGCACACCAAGAACGTCGGCCTGAAACTGGAGCAACCAGTCGTTCGCCGTCGCCCCGCCATCAACGCGCAGCCGTTCGAGGGGAACCTCGCCATCCGCGCGCATATCACCGAGCACATCATGAGTGGCGAACACCATGGCCTCGAGCGCGGCGCGCGCCAAATGCGCTCGCGTTGTACCTCGCGTCAGCCCGACAATAGTCCCGCGAGCCTCGGGCTCCCAGTCCGGTGCTCCGAGCCCGACAAGCGCCGGCACAAAGTAGACCCCATCATTGCTGCGTAGCGAGCGCGCGAGCGCCTCAGTCTCTGCGGCGTGCTCGATAATGCCGAGTCCGTCGCGCAGCCACTGCACTGCGGCACCCGCGATGAAGATTGACCCTTCCCGCGCAAAGACTGGCTGTCCCGTGGCGTCGCAGGCGATGGTGGTCAACAGTCCCCGGCGCGCAACGGGTCGTCTGTCGCCAACGTTCAGCAGCAAAAAAGCCCCGGTGCCATAGGTGCTCTTTCCGCCACCGGCGTTCCAGCCGCCCTGACCGAAAAGCGCTGCTTGTTGGTCGCCGGCGACGCCGAGGATGGGCAAGGAACACCCCAGATGCTCGGGCGAGGCGACACCGAAGAAACCGCTGGACAGCCGCAGCTCCGGCAGTACCGAACGGGGCACGCGAAATCGTTCGAGGAGCGCGTCACTCCACGCCCGCTCATCAATGTCGTACAGCATGGTCCGGGACGCGTTTGTATGATCCGTCGCGTGCACCGCGCCGCCAGTC
>JANNEV010000466.1:0-33346 GCA_031379145.1 Gemmatimonadaceae bacterium | reverse complement strand
TTGGTGGTCTTGTGGATGACTTGCGAGCCGACATACACCGTGTTGTGATCGAACGGCGAGATGTGGATCGGGAACGTCCACTGGAATCGATACTTGAGATCTTTCGGTGCGACGCCGTAGCCCGCCTCGGGCCACGGCTCGACGGCGCGCGCCATCTTCGTCTGCAGATCGAAACGTTCGAGTCCCGCGTCATAACAGCCGCTCCAGACGGTGCGCCCATCGATCGTATCGGGAATCGCCCAGCCGCTCTCACATCCGCCGACCGGTGTCCACACGCCGACCGATCGTGATCCGCGCGAATTACTCGGTCCGCCGTAGGAATATCCGTCCTGTCGATTGCCATACAGGTTGTATGGAATCTTCGTATCGGTGTTGACGTGGTACATCTGCGCATTCGGCAGTGCGATGCGTGTGAACGACTTGCCGCCGTCGATCGTGATGCCGACGCCGCCGTCATCGCCCACCACGAAGCGGTCCGCATCCTTCGTATCCCACCAGATATCGTGCAGGTCGCCGCCGGCACGTGGCGGCGTGGGCATTTTTGTCAGACCGCCATCCAGCGTGCCGACGAAACGCACACCCACGAAGAACACGTTGTTCTCGTCGAACGGGTTGACGCCAAACCGCGTGTAGTACTGCGGGCGCTCCAGCAGGTCGTGATCGCGATTGACCGCGCGCCACGAGCGACCACCGTCGTCGGAGCGATAAAACGCCGGTTCCTTCATTTCGATCAGGGCGTACACGCGTTGCGGATCGCTTCGCCCGATGCCCAGCCCGATCTTGCCCATCGTGCCTTTGCGCGGCAGCCCACGTCCCCAGCCCTGACCGCTCGCGCCGCCATCCAGTCGCACCCAACTGTCACCGGCATCACGGGACATCCAGATGCCACTGCCCGCGCCACCCGAATTCTTGTCCCACGGCACGATGTACTGCTGCCAACTGGCCGCGAACAATACGCGGGGATTCGTGGGGTCCATCGTCACGTCAATGATGCCCGTGCTGTCGTTCACGAACAGCACCTTCTTCCAGGTGGTGCCGCCGTCCAGCGTACGCCAGAGTCCGCGGTCCTGTTGCGGACCGTACCCGTGTCCCTGCGCGGCGGCGTACACGACATCGCTGTTGGTCGGATGCACGATCACCCGACCGATGCGCCCCGTGTTCTCTAGCCCCATGCGTTGCCAATGCTGCCCGGCGTCGGTGCTGCGGTAGATGCCGTCGCCAATGGACACGTTGCTCCGCAGAAACGTCTCACCGGTTCCAAACCAGACCACGTTCGGATCACTGGGCGCGACGGCGATGGCACTCACGCTTGACACGCGCAGCGAGTCGGTGATCGGCGTCCATCGAATGCCGCCGTTGGTGCTCTTGAACAGGCCACCGCTGGCGGCTCCGGCATAGTACGTCTTGTACTCGCCTGGCACCCCCGCCACCGCGATCACCCGGTTGCCATCCGGCCCGACGAACCGCCACGAGGGGACCTTGAGAAAGGCGGTGTCAAATCCTGCCGACCTGGTCGGCGGAGCGACGGCACGCTGAGCGAACGCGGGCGACGAAACAGCGGCGAACAGCAGCAGGAGCGGGAGACGAAGACGCATGGACAGCGGGACGAGGTCTTAACGCGGGTCTGAATGCAGCGGATACTCGAATGTGCTGCGGAGCAACCCTTGGCGCGACCCTTGGCGCGACCCTTGCCGGCACGCTGACAGCCGGTTGATTCCTCCTCAACGCTCTCGTCGTCCAACAGATGCGTCGCGGTCGCGGCGCTGAACGACACCGCCTTCGCCCCTCGCCGTGATTCGGAATCGCCGCAACTTGTACCGCCTGCTGCACGTGCAACCCGACGCCGCGCCCGAAGTCGTCAAGGCGGCGTATCGCGCGCTCATCGCCCTGCATCATCCGGACAAGGGCGGTGACCACGCCACTGCTTCGCTGATCAACGACGCATACGCTGTGGTCGGGGATGCGGTCCGTCGCGCCGAATACGACGCGCAGCGTGCGGCGCGTAACAGTCGAGCCGGGGTCCGCGGGCACTCGGCCACGCGCGCGGACGCATCACCGTCGCCCACGCCCGCGCCAGGGTGTCCGATGTGCGAGTTGCCGATCCCGGCACAACGCGCGGCGAACGCGCGGTGCACGCGCTGCCAGGCGCCGCTCTCGCCCGCCACACACGCATCGGGGCAGAAGCCGAACGAACGCCGCAGTATGCCGCGCGTCTCCAAGGCAGACTGGGCGTTGCTTCACGCCGACTGGCGGGCGGCTGGCATCGACGTGCGAATGCGCGACCTCTCGCTCGACGGGATCAGCGTCTACAGCGGCGCCGCAGTCGCGCTACACCAACGGGTTCGACTCGTTGGTGCAGCGTTCGACGTGGTGGCGGAGATTGTGTCCTGCCGACGCGTGAACGATGTGTACACGCTGCACGGTCAACTCATCACTGCGCAGTTTGCCGCACGCGCTGGCGGGTTCGTTTCCACCACTGCGTAGTCTCCGCTGGTGATCGCGGTGCGCCGAGCGGAAGCAGTCGATCGGGATGCTCCTTCGGCGTGCCTTATCGCTGCGCCGCCGTGGGATGCAGCGTGAGCTTCTGCACGCGCCAGTTCAAAATCTCGCCCACCCAGAGCTCGTTCTCCGACGGACAGGCGATCTGGTGCACCCAGCCGAACTCGCCCGGTCGCTTGCCGGCGTCGCCCAGCACGCCCACCACCTTGCCGTCCAGCGTGAGCTTGTAGATGCGACCGGGCACCGCATCCGCGCTGTACAGGTACTGCGCGGGGCCGGGGGTAATGCAGATGGCCCACGGCGCTCCCGATGTGGCCAGCGCGTTCGCGCCCGCTCTGGGTTGCGCGCCCAGCATCACGTTCGGCGTCTTGGTATACGGCACGTCAATGGTCATGACCCGCAGGAGCGTTCCGTTCGAGTCAAACACCTGAATGCGACGGTTGGTGCGATCTGCCACGTAGATATTGCCCTTGGCGTCGCTGGCGATGCTGTGCAAAATGTTGAACTGACCCGGTTCCTTTCCGCGTTCCCCCCACGTGGTCAACCAGCGTCCATTTTTGTCCGTCTTCACCACGCGTGAGTTGTTGTAGCCATCCGCGATGAAGACATTGCCTTCGGTGTCCCAGGTGACATCGGTCGGGCGATTGAACCCACCCCAGCGCGGCGGCGGTTCCGGAGCACCGGGCACATGCGGCGCCGGCGGTTCCACCGCTTCATCCCGGCGCCCCAGCACCATCAACACGCGCCCAGCAGGACTGAACTTCACAATCATGTTGGTGCCTTCGTCCGACGTCCAGATGTTTCCCTCGCGGTCAACCCTGACCGTATGTGCGAAGGAAAACCCGTACAGGTCTTTCCCGATCTCGCGCAGGTAACGGCCGTCGGGGCCAAACTCGAAGAGCTGCGACGCGACGCCATCATGCACACTGCTGCGCGCACCCGTTCGCGTAAACACGTACACGTGTCGGCGAGCATCGATATCGATTCCAGTCACTTCACCGAAGTGCATGCCGGCCGGCAACGTGAGCGGAGACGCATTCGCGTCGAAGCGGATCTCCGTCACCGGCGATTGCGCGGCGGCGGTCACCCGTGCAGACACGCTTCCGGCGACCAGCGTGAGCACCGCGAAACGCCAACCACAGAGCACGGTACGCGTGGTCATCGCGTGCCCTCCGCGGCGGCAAGCGTCTTCGCCATCTGCTGGTAGTATGCCAGCTGCGAGCGTTGATCTGCGGTAGGCCGCCCCGTCCAGCGCGCGGTCGCACCGTACAGCGTGCTGATGCGGGACAACAGCTCCTGCGCCTGTCGGTTCACATCGATGGTGCGCGGGTTATTAGCCGTGGCCCGTCGCGCACGCTGCGCGACGGGCGCGAACTCGGCAACCAGCGCGGCGACCTGCCGCTGAAAGGCGGTCCAGGACGCGCGCTCCGCCCGCGACACGCTGATGCGCGGATCTTCACGCACGGATACGCGCTGCGTCGACGTGGCGCCTCCGGCCTTCAGCGTCACGGTGTAGGTGCCCGGAAGCACCAGCGGTCCGGGCGACGTGGCACTTGGACCCGCGTCATCGTCTTCGCCGCCGCCGCTCCGCAATGGCAGGTCTGCATAGCGCAGGTTCCAGCTCACGCGATTCACGCCTCGAGACGTAGTGGTCTTGAGTTCCTGCACCAGCGTTCCGGTTGAATCGGTGACGCGCAGCGTCGTCGATGCGCCGGCCTGCGACAGCCAGTAGTCAATCAACGCGCCATTCACCGGGTTCTCCCCCCGAAACAGCATGTCACCCGTGTGCGGGCGAAGATTGCTCGTGCGAATCTGGTAGGCGGGCTGCACCGAGAATACATGCGAAGGCTTGCCCATCACGGCCGGCGTGAGTTCCTGGAGTGCATTGATCTGATCGAGCACCCAGATGCCTCGCGCATGCGACGCCAGCACCAGCGCGTTGTCGCGCGGATGAATGGCAATATCGTTGAACGGCATGGTGGGCATGTTGTTGCGCAGTGGCAGCCACTGCGCCCCCCTGGTCGGCGACATGAACACGCCGAACTCAGTGGCAAGAAACAACAGGTTGGGATTGCGCAGATCTTCGCGGATGGTGCGCGCCACGCGCTCCACCGGCAAATCGCCCGTGATCGATGTCCATGTCGTGCCGTAGTCGGTCGTCATGTACACGTAGTTGCGGAAATCATTGCTGCGATGATTGTCCACGGTGACGAACGCCGTGCCATCGACATGATGCGACGGTTCCACGCCGGCGAACCAGGCGCCAGCGGGCAGACCGGGAAACCGGGTCTGCTGATCCACCCACGTCGCGCCACCATCGCGCGTGACGCGAAACCGGCCATCGTCGGTACCCACGTAGATCACGCCCTTGCGCCGCGGTGACTCCGCCAGCGCCGTGACCCCAGGGAAGTACGGCACACCATCATCGAGCGACAACGTGTTCTCGCCCGGCTTGCGCCCCATCAACGGCAGGGTGGAACGATCAACACCGGTGGTCATGTCGCCGAGGTCGGTCCACGTGGCGCCGCGATCACGAGAACGGAAGAGATGCTGCATGCCCACGTAGAGCGTTCCCGTGTCGTGCGGAGAGAGCACGATGGGCGCGTCCCAGTTGGCCGGATGCATGGCGTTGCCGAGTGTCTGCGTGGCACCGGGCTTGCCCCAGGTCTCCCAGTTGCGCCGCGCGCCGATGCGCCCCTGTGGGTCGCCGGGGCGCAGATCCTGCACTTGCCAGGACTTCGTGTCGTTGCGCTGCAATCCGAGGAACTGCGACGCGGAGTACGCCACACCCGGCCGCTTGAGATCGGGAATCACGAAGAATCCATCACCCCCACACAGTCGCGACCAGTGTTCGTTGAGGATTCCGCTGGTGGTCCAGCTCGCACTTGGCCCCGTCCAGCAACCGTTGTCCTGGAGGCCGCCGTACACATTGAACGGCATCGCATTGTCCAGCGCCACGCGATAGAACTGCGACAGTGGCAATGAGGATACGAACAGGAATTTCACGCCGCGATCGTAGCTGATACCGATGCCGCCATCGTCAAGCTTGATGACATGGCGGCTATCCTTCGGGTCCACCCACACAAAGCGGTCATCGCCGTGCGTGGTGGTACGCGGCGCGGTGAACGTCTTGCCACCATCGTCACTGTACGAGTACGCGTTCAGCATGTAGATGCGCTTGTCGTCATTGGGGTCGATGATGGGCTGACTGGCGTACATCGGACGTGGGTTCCAATTGGACAGGAACGTCCACGTGGCCCCCTTGTCGTCGCTGCGATACAGCCCCGCCTTGCGCTCCACATACGCCGTGGAGGCGTTGTATCGCGCGCCCTGCTCGATGCTCACCACCACGACGCTGCTGTTCTTCCGCCACACCGCAATGCCGATACGTCCATACTCGCCGCTGGGGAGGCCACCGCCCGTGATCTTGGTCCAGGTGGCACCCGCGTCGGTGCTCTTGTACAGGCCACTGCCCGGCCCACCGCCGTCGAAGCCAAAGGCGCTGCGCCGACGCTGATACATGGCGGCGTACAGAATGTTCGGATCGGTCCCGTCGATCGTCACGTCCGTCGCACCGGTCTCGTCGTCGACAAACAGGGTGCGCGTCCACGTCTTGCCGCCGTCCGTCGTGCGAAACACGCCGCGATCACCGCCAGGGCCCCACACCGAACCCTGCGCTGCCACATACGCCACCTCGGCATTGCTCGGGTGCAACACGATCCGGCCAATATGCTTGCTGTTCCTGAGGCCGACGTTGGTCCATGTGCGCCCGGCATCGGTGGACTTGTAGACGCCGTCACCCCACCCCACGCTCTGTCTGCTGGCCCGCTCGCCGGTGCCCACCCAGATGATGTCGGGATTGGACTGGTTGACCACCACGTCGCCAATCGAATGCACGGGCATCGCATCGAAGAGCGACTCCCACGTCACCCCATTGTCGCGAGTGCGCCAGAGACCGCCGGTCGCTGCGGCCACGTACATGGTATACGGGTTGGACTCCACCACATCCATGTCCACCACGCGCCCGGACATGGAAGCAGGACCGATGCTGCGCAGCTTCAACGCGGCGAAATCGGAGCTGGAGGCCGCAGGCGCTTGCGCCCTCGCCTCAAAGCTGCTGGCCACGAGACACAACAGCGCCGCGACAGTCACCGCGACAGGGTGAACCACGGCGAAACGCGCAAGCACGCGCGAAGACAGACGCATAGGACTGGTTGGAACGGGTGAGCGCAAACAGCGAGTGCGCAGACGTTGCGGTACGCAGCGCTCCAGAGCAAGAGGCGACATTTCTTCGACGTCGCCTTCGCCGTCCTCGTCACCTGCGGGGCCGCCTACTTGAACCCGGCGCCGCCCGTGCGATTGTCCAGCACAAATCGGTTGCGGGACGGCATCTGTACGGCGGGCAGTGTCTTCGCGTCCATCACCGCGTCCGCGCCAATAATCGCGTTCTCGTGCAGGAGCCAGGCAATCACCGCGTACGTCTCGTTTGCGCTCAACGACCCGATTGCATTCTGCGGCATCGCGCGACGAATGTAGTCGAACAGCGTGGTGGCATAGGGCCAGTAGCTGCCGATGGTCTTGACCGCCTTCGGGTCGGTGGCGAATGGGAAGGAATCGCCGGGTATGCGCCCCACCAGGCGCGCATTGGGCGGAATCCCCTCACCGTTGGCGCCGTGACAGGCCGCGCACGACCGCGCATACACCACGGCCCCCTCGGCGACGGAGCCTTGACCCGCTGGCAGTCCTTCACCCTTCGCATTCACGTCGAGATCCCACGCCGCAATCTCCGCCGTGGTCGCCACGCGCCCCACCCCATACCGCTCCGGGGCACGAGTCGCCGTCGCAACGTTGCCGCGGGACGTGGTGTCGCCGGCGTTGGTCGTACACGCGGCGGCACTGGTGCCAAGCGCCACCACACACGCCCAAACCCGCGCGCGCGCGCTCATGCCGGCACCCCGTACGTCACCGTGCCGTCCGCACTCACCTGCCATCCGCGAATGTGGTTGTAGTGATAGTCGGTGCCGGGTCCACGACCAGCACGAAACACCTCGACGGTCGGTTGCACGTAGCCGGTCTCATCGACCGCACGACTCATGAGCAACGCCGGCTGTCCCTCCCACTTCCACAGACTGACGAATCGCACCAGCGCCTTCGGCTGCGGCGTGCCTTGCAGCTCCGCCTGCACCCACGTCGCCCCTCCATCCGTGCTTACATCCACACCGGTGATCCGGCCGCGCCCGCTCCACGCAATGCCGGACAACTGCACCCAACCCTGCCGCGCGATACGCGACGGATACGTGGGAGAGGTAAGCGTCGACTTCGCATCGATCGTGAAGCTGAACTGGCGCGCCGTGCCATCGGGCAGCGGATCGGTGTACTTGGACGTCTCGTCCTTCGACATGTTCGGCTCGCGAATGAGCTCGAGCCTGCGCAACCACTTCACGTTCGTATTCCCTTCCCAACCGGGGAGCAGCAAGCGCACGGGATAGCCTGCCGCCGGACGCAAGGCATCGCCGTTGGCGGCATACACTAGCAGAGCGTCATCCAGCAGCTTCTCCACGGGAATCGATCGCGACAACAGCGCCGCGTCACCACCCTCGGCCAGCGCCCATTTGGCACCATCGAGCACGCCACCAGCTTCGGCCAGCACGGTGCGCAACGGCACACCCGTCCATTCAAGGTTGCTGAGCAACCCGTCAATCTGTTGTGGCGTGGTGTCCGGCTTGGGCGACTTGTAACCCAGGCGACCATTTCCCGAGCACTCGAGAAAGTGCACGCGCGTCACCGACGGCAAGGCCTTGAGGTCGTCGAGCGTGAACATCATGGGCTGTTGCACCAAACCATGCACCAGCAGCCGGTACTTTTGCGGATCGATAAGCGCGACGCCGCCATGATGTCGCTCGAACTGCAAGTCCGTTGGCGTTATCGTGCCGGTGAGCTGATGATGCGGCGTCAATGACGACCCCGACACCAAACCCACCGGCGTGCGCGACGGATTCTCGAACGGAGATCGGATACTCTGCGCCGACGTGGGCAAGCCGAGCACGCGCGTGGGATCATCGGGAATGAGCAGTGGAGCGCCCGCCGATGCTGCCGCGTTCGGTGCGCCGGGCACGCCCGGTGCCGCCGATATCGCTGCCGATGCCTTTGCCGGTTGCTGCCCGGTGAGCAGGCCAGGCAGCGACGCCAACGCCGCGCCACCAGCTGCAGTGGCCGCACCAGTAAGCAGGGCTCGACGCGACACCACCGGCCGGTCTACCGAACCAGCCCCACTGTGGTCCGACGCGGCGTCGTTCTCGTGATCAGAAGCCACACGTTCTCCATGAGCATGACGGTCCACCTGCCGGCCACGACACCGCCCCCCGTTGCTCGCGACACAAGAGCGAGGGAGAGCGCTGGCAACGAGAATCGGCAACGAGCATGAGCGTCGAAGAGCCTGTGGTCCGGGAGACGTGCTGTCAACCAGTGCCCCGATTTTTATACCCGCCATATTCCGACTCTTACCGCACGCGACGCATGGAGCGATGCGTACAGCGATGCGTAGCGCGTACACCGGTGCGTAGCGCGATGCCCTTCGGGGCGGCATACTGAGACAGCGGGCGTGTCTCGGCGGGCTTGAGCGACATCCAGTCGCTCACCTGAACGAGTTTACACCCAATCATGGAGTGCTGCCGATGCATCGGAGCAATTGGCTGTTTGCGTTACCCGCCTTGGCGGCGCTGTCTGGCTATTCCGCAGCGTCGGACGACGCACACGCCTCCGCACAACCGCAAGGCTCGTCGCTCATTGCGCTGTGGAAGTCCGGTACGCCAGCGTTCGGAATGTTCGTGCCCAGCGAGCGCGCGGCCGGTGCCACGGACGCCACCGGAACGCGCCTGCCACCACTGTACACCACAGACGGTGCGCGAAGGCTCGCTCAGAACCCGCTGCTGGACTATCTCTTTCTCAACCTCGAAGGCGCGTACGATGCGGACGCGGTGCGATCGCTCGTGGCTGGCCTGAAGGCTGGCTCGCCCATGCGTCGGCCCACGCTGCTGGTGCGCATTCCCACTATCGAGACGGCCGGTGCCCAGGCCACACGGGCACGGCTCGCTGAAGTGCTCGGGCTCGGTGCCGACGGTGTGGTGATTCCCCATGTACGATCAGCGGCAGAAGCCAGACTGGCGGCCGCGTTCTTCACCGAGGCCGGTGCCAAGGTGTGGTCGCCAGCCAACCCCTCGGGTACCGTTATCGCCATGCTGATGGTGGAAGACAAGGGAGCCATCGCGGAAGCATCGGAGATCGCATCGGTACCGGGCTACAGCCTGTTGTCGTGCGGCATTGGCAGCCTCACCCGCGACATGGGCGGCGACGCCCCGGGGGCGGAAGCCGCGTGCCAGAACATCCGCGACTTCGCCGCCAAGGCGAAGATGCCGAGCATGATGACCGCGAGCGCTACGAGCATCAAGGATCGCATCGAAAAGGGATATCTCGGCCTGCTGATGTCCGGCTCCATGGAACAGGCCACCGCCGTGATTCGCACCGGGCGCGATCTCGCGAAGCGGCCGTAGCAGTGCGCCGTTCGAGTACGCTGCACGAGGTCCGTGCTCTCCTCTCTCCTCCAGCCGTAACTCCGCCAATGGCTCGAAATCCGCTGCTGCTTGCGTCGCTCTCGTTCATCATGTCCGCCGTGCCGGTTCAGGCGCAGGCGCCGGACGCCATCCCCGCGCAGTATCGCGCGATTGCCAACCAGATCATCGCCGCCGCGCGCGCCGATTCAGCGGGCGCTTGGAATCGTATCGCCGAACTGACCGATCGTTTCGGGCATCGCTTGTCGGGATCGGCGGCGCTGGAGCAGGCCATCAGCTGGACGGCGTCCACGATGACCAAAGACGGTCTCGAGAACGTACGGCGAGAAAAAGTGATGGTGCCGCACTGGGTCCGCGGCGCCGAGTCGCTGGAGCTCGTCTCGCCGCGCCGACAGCTGCTCCCCATGCTCGGTCTTGGTGGCAGCATCGCCACACCGCCCGGAGGCATCACCGCCAACGTCCTCGTGGTATCCAGCTTCGAGGAGCTGACCCAGCGCGCGAGTGAGGCCAAAGGCAAGATCGTGTTGTACGATGCCGAATGGCGCGACTACGGCTACAACGGTTCATTTCGTCGACTGGGCGCCATCGCTGCCGCGAAGGCGGGTGCGGTGGCGTCGCTCGCTCGCAGCGCGGGCCCGTACAGCATGCGGACACCGCATACCGGCAGCATGAGCTACGACTCCACGGTCACAAAGATTCCGCACGCCAGTGTCACGGCCGAGGACGCGATGATGATGCGTCGCATGATCACGCGTGGCGAAACCGTGCGCGTGACGCTCAAGATGAGCGCACAGATGCTGCCGGACGCGGAGAGCCACAATGTCATGGGCGAACTGCGGGGTCGAGAGAAGCCGGAGGAGATCGTGGTGATGGGCGGCCACATCGACTCGTGGGACGTGGGGCAAGGTGCCATGGACGACGCCGGCGGCGTGGTGATCGCGTGGGAAGCCATCCGTCTCCTCAAGAAGCTCGGACTCACACCTCGGCGCACCATTCGCGCCGTGGGATGGACCAATGAGGAGAACGGCGGGCGTGGCGGGGCGGCCTATCGCGACGCCCACAAGCAGGAAACCCATCAGTTGGCCATCGAGTCTGACGGCGGCGTGTTCTCTCCGCTCGGTTTCGGCTTCACCGGTTCGGCGGCGGCGCGTAGCATCGTGGAAGCCATCGGTTCATTGTTGGCGCCAATCAACGCCGGCACGATTGGCGCGGCGGGCGGCGGGGCCGACATCGCGCCCTTGATGGCCACCGGTGTGCCGGGCATGGGGTTGAACGTCGATGGCACTCGCTACTTCTGGTTCCATCACACCGACGCCGATACGCCGGACAAACTGGATCAGGCCGAAGTTCAGCGCTGCGTGGCGGTGATGGCGATCATGGCGTACATCGCCGCCGACATTCAGCAATCACTCCCTCGCTAACCACCAGACTGCGGCCACCGTCTCGCCGCGAGTGCGGTGGTCCGCACCTGAAGCCGGTCAGGACGCGGCTTGGCGGGCATCGCCGGCATGCAGAGCACCAACACCTGATAGCGGCTTTCTCCATCCTTGAGAACGAGCGCGCCGTTCACGCGACCCTCCGATCTGGTGCCGAGCAACGCCTGTGGAGTGAAGTTGAACAGGCAGTCAGACTGCTCCCATCGGAACCGCAGCGACGCCTCGGTGGGAGCATCACGTGGATCCGGCGTACGCGTCCAGCCGGCTGCACGCACGCGCTCGTACATGCGCACGGCGGCTTGCTGCATCGTCAGGGTGGTGGCACCCGCCGCCGTGATGCGGCAACCCACGACTTTCGTCTGCGTACGCCAATCGTCAATCGTGTCCCTGTCGATGACGGCCACCATCTGCTGCTCGCCGCGCAGGAAACGCGCCGCCGCCAAGCAGTCGCTCGAATCGGATGGCGCGGCTATTGTCATGACAGTCAGAACCAGCGGCAATACGGCCAGCAGCACGGGCGCGGCACTCCAGTGAGAGACCCCTGATCATACTGCGATGCCGCCGCGGTTGCTCATGTCGCGTCGAAACTCCAGCTCACTCCTCCCATGATCGCTGACGGACGGTCGACGCTCGCGCAGTTCCTGATGGACAGTCGTCGCCGTAGCAACGGGGCCACGGGAACATTTGACGCGCTCATTTCGGACATCGCGGTGGCCTGCAAGGCCATTGCCCTCCGCGTAGCCGCGGGCGCGCTGGGCTCGCACACCGGGCTCGCCGGAACGGAAAACGTTCAGGGCGAACAGCAGCATACGCTCGACCTGGTCAGTAACGAAATTTTCCTGCGCGCGACAGAATGGGGCGGACACGTCGCGGGCATGGTGTCCGAAGAACTGGAGGACGTGTATCCGCTGCCGGCGTCCTGCGCCCGCGGTGCGTATCTGCTCTGCTTCGACCCGCTGGACGGATCCTCGAATATCGACGTCAACATGACCGTCGGCAGCATCTTCTCGATTCTCCGCGCGCCAACGCCGGGACAGGATGCCACCGCCGCTGATTTTCTCCAGCCCGGCGTGCAGCAAGTGTGTGCCGGCTACGCCGTATACGGCCCCCGCGCCATGTTCGTGCTGACCCTCGGCGCAGGCACGCACGCCTTCACGCTGGATCGCGCGCTGGGTGAATGGATTCTCACGCACCCGAACCTCACCATTCCCGAAGCGGCCAGCGAGTTTGCGATCAACGCGTCGAACGGTCGATTCTGGGCACCGGCCGTGACGCGGTATGTCGACGAGTGCCTTGCCGGTCGATCCGGCGCACGCGGCAAGGACTTCAACATGCGCTGGATCGCCTCGCTGGTGGCGGAGGCCCATCGCATCCTGATGCGCGGCGGGGTCTTTCTCTACCCGCGCGACAGCCGAAATGCCGAGGCGCCAGGACGGCTGCGGCTGCTCTATGAGTGCAATCCCATTGCCTTCCTGATCGAACAGGCCGGGGGATCCGCCAGCACCGGTCACACACGATTGCTGGATGTGCTTCCGACGTCGCTGCACGAGCGCATCGGGTTCGTCTTCGGTTCGCGCGAGGAGGTGTCGCGAATCGAGGAGTATCACCGCGGCGCGGACACGGCCACCTAGTACGAGAGCAGCTGCGGTAGAAGCGGCGCGTGAGCAATCGCGGCACCAACCGCACAGTCGCCGATACCGTAATCCAGAACTCACCAACGCGTCATCCAGTCGTAATGCGCACGCCATCGTCGTTTCATGCAGGCATCCGACGATGGTGGAAGGCCGAACACGCCGTTCGGCCTTCCACTCCAGGGGGCCTGTCATGTTCAATACACTTCTCGAGTCCCGTGCATCTCGCGCCCCGCGCCGCGGCGGATCACTGATCTCCTTCGCGGTGCACACCCTCATCATCGTCTCACTCGTCGCACTGAGTGCGAATGCCGGGGTTCCGAGCGCGGAGAGAGACCCGGTCGACGTGCTCACGTTCGCGAAGGTGATGCCGACGCCATCCGGACCCAGCGCGCCGCCATCACGCGTGTTCATCAGCACGCCGGTCGCAAATGGCTTGCCGCCGCTGGTCATGCCGCAGGTCATGCCGCTCGACATCCCGTCGGTGATACCTCCCGTCGATCTCTCGGTCGGAACGACACGTCCTGACGACTTCGCACTGCGTGGCGTCCCCGGTGGTCGCTCCGACGGGAGTGAGCAGGGTGCACCGTCCGTATTTCCGACCGACGGCGCATACAACGCGCTCCAAGTGGAGAAGCCGGTCGTGATGCTTCCCGGCGCCAACGGACCCGCGTATCCGGAAGTGCTGCGAGCGAGCGGGGTCGACGGCATGGTGGTCGCCCAGTTTGTCGTGGATACACTTGGGCGAGTACAGGCTGCAACTATCGCTGACCTGGAGAGCACGCACCCGCTGTTCAGCGCTGCAGTACGCGCCGCGTTGCTCCGCATGCGATTCGTGCCCGCGGAGGTTGGCGGCAGACGCGTGGCTCAACTCGTGCAACAGCCCTTTCACTTCACGGTGCGCCGCTGAATGCCAACCATCGCACGGGTCGCGCAGACATCCTGCGCGGCTCGAAGTGAAACCGCTCGTCTGCCAGCGCCGTCTGGGTAAGCACCGGCGCGCCCAGTGTGCGCCCGGCCCCACCCGGACCACACCCGCCATGCCCGCGCACTCCGTCGCGCCCCTGCTCTCGGTCACGTCGCTCAGGCAGGACCTGCAGTTCGCCGTCCGCATGCTGCGAAAGAACCCACTGTTCACGACGATTGTCGTCCTGACCTTGGCCATTGGCATCGGACTCAATACGGCCGTGTTCGCTGCCATCGACGCGCTGCTGCTGCGGCCGCTGCCCGGCGTGCGCCACCCACAGGAGCTGGTGCAGCTGTACCGCACCGCCGCTGGTGGTGAGAAGTTCAACTCCAACTCCTTCCCACACTACTTCGACATTCGCCGGCGAACGCCAACCGTGTTCTCCGGTGTGGCGGCCTGGTCATTTCAGTTCGTCAACATCACGGCCGGCGGTCCGCCGCAAAAGGTCGCGGCGCAGATGGTCTCTGCCAACTACTTCGCGGTGCTCGGCGTAAACGCGATGCGCGGACGGCTCTTCACCGCCGACGAAGACGTTGGACCGAACGCACATCCCGTCGTCGTGCTCAGTCACGGCGGATGGAAAAGCCTCTTCGCGTCGGACTCCAGCGCTATTGGGCGCACGATCCCGGTGAACGGACAGGCGATGACGATTGTCGGCATCACGCCGGAAGCGTTCAACGGCACCATGCCCATCATCCAACCGGTGCTCTGGGTCCCGCTCATGCAGGCGGCGCAGATCAAACCGGGCAACGTGGGCGATCTCGAAAATCGCGGCAATAGCTACAATGACGTTGTCGCACGTCTCGCGCCTGGCGTTACCGTGGCGCAGGCGCGCGCCCGATTGGACGCGGTGGAAGTGGAGCTGCGCGCAGAGTTTCCGGACAGCTACCAGAACTCCGGGATCAACATGCTGCGGCAAGTGGATGTGGGTGTACATCCAAGCTTTCGCAGCGCGCAGGTTGGACTCTCTGCGGTCGTCATGGTCGTGGTCGTGATTCTGCTCGTCATCGCCTGCGTCAACGTGGCGAACCTGTTTCTGGCCAGAGCGCGCGATCGCGCTCGCGAAATGGCTATTCGCCTTGCACTCGGCGCCCGACGTGCCGCGCTGGTTCGGCAACTGCTGGTCGAGAGTCTGGTGTTCTCGTTGCTGTCTGGCGTGGTCGGAATGCTGATCGCGCTGTGGGCCATCAGCATCGCCAACCGCATCAGTCTCCCGGTGGATATCCCGTTCAGCCCCGATATCCGACTCAGCCCGCTGGTTCTGAGCTTCGCCTTTGGCGTCACCGTGTGCACCGGTATGCTGTTCGGCATCGCGCCGGCACTCCAGGCCACCCGTCCCGATCTCATTCCTGCGCTCAAGGGCGAAGCGCCCGCCGGCGACTCGCGCTCACGCACCGTGAAGGGGCTGGTGGTCGCGCAGATGGCGCTGTCCATCGTGCTGCTCGTGTGTGCCTCGTTGTTCCTGGTCAACCTTCGCAGTGCAACGACGTCGGACAAGGGCTTCACCGAGGGGAACGTGCTGCTCGCGGATGTCGATCCAGGACTGCAGGGCAAGACGCGAGCGCAAAGCCGTCAGTTCTTTCAGGCGATTACTGAACGCTTGCGAGCGAACCCGATGATCCGCGACATGGCAACGATCGAGGATCCGCCACTCGGCATCAGCAACAGCGATCGAACGGTCAGTATTCCGGGCTATGTACCCAGCGCCAACGAAGGCATGTCCATTCTGTACACGCGAACAACGCCCGGCTACTTCAAGACCTTGGGCATTGCCATCAGCGCCGGACGTGACTTCTCGGCGCAGGACGACAGCGGCTCCGTACCAAGCATCATTGTGAATCAACGCTTCGCCGATCGCTTCTGGCCCGGGAAAGCCGCAATCGGGCAACTCGTGCGCTTGGGCACGCGCGACTACACCGTGATCGGCGTGGTGCCCACGGGCAAGTACAAGCGCTTGGGCGAGGAGCCCACCCCGTACATGTACTTCGCGCAGGCGCAGCAGTTTACCACGGGCATGACACTGGTCATGCGCACCGTCGGCGATCCCACGCTGCTGATCCCCGCGTTGCGACAGGAGATCTCGGCGCTTGATCCCAACTTGCCAATCAATAACCTCCGTACCATGGAGAAGCATCTGGGATTCGCGCTGCTCCCCGCGCGCATTGCTGGCACGGCGCTCGGCGTATTCGGCCTGCTCGGACTGCTGCTGGCGTCGGTCGGCATGTACGGTGTCATGGCCTATTCGGTATCGCAACGCACGCGCGAGATCGGGATTCGCATGGCCATCGGCGCGACCGCCGCCAACGTCATCCGGCTGATCATGCGACAAGGACTCGCGTTGGTCTTCATCGGGACGGCTATTGGTCTGACCGGCGCGGTCGCCGCATCTCGACTGCTGGCCAGCGTGTTATACGGTGGAGACACCATGACACCCGTCACGTTCGTTGCCGTCCCCCTCGTACTGGTCGCCGTCGCCGCCTTGGCCGCATTCGTGCCGGCGCGGCGCGCCGCGTTGGTCGATCCGGCCATCGCCATGCGCGCAGACTGAGTGAAGCCCTTTCGCCGGCTGGCCGAGGCCACCGCACCCGACGGAACCGTACTGTCGCTGTTCGAGCACGATGGCGCGTACGCCATTCGGGTGAACGGCATCGAGCTGATGTCGACCCGACGCCACCACTCGGAGGATGCGCTGGCCGAACTGGTGTGCACGTCACTGGCCAACCAGCGGGCGGCCCGCGTGTTGATTGGAGGATTGGGGCTGGGCTTCACGCTCCGGACCGCGCTCCGCCTCTTGGCCGACGATGCGTCGGTGATCGTGGCCGAACTCCTCGGCGCGGTCATTGATTGGAACCGCGACCCGACCTATCCATTGGCGCACGAAGCGCTCACCGACGCGCGGGTCACGGTGCATCACGGCGACGTCGCGCGCGTGCTCGCCACCAGCGCCGGACGGTTCGACGCGATCATGATGGACGTGGACAACGGCGCGGAATCCTTCACCACCGCAAGTAACGCCCAGCTCTATCGCACGGGCGGCATACACATTGCCGCCGCCGCGCTGCGCCCCGGCGGACGCGTGGCCTACTGGTCGGCCACCCCGGATGCCGCCTTCGGCGCGGCCATGCGCGAGGCCGGATTGGAGGTGACCAGTTCAGCGGTGCGCGCGCACCGCACCGCGGGCCCGATGCACACCATTCTGGTGGGCCGCAAACCGCCCTGATCGCGATCACAACTCGCCTCAACTTGGCGCCGCTGCGGCCGATCCTCTGGGAGTGTCCTTCCGCCCCGTCTTTCATGATCCGTCCGGCCGCCGTGGTCGTTTCACGCGCTGGATCGCGTTTTCGCTCCTGGCCGCCACGCTGCTGGTCGGCGGTTCGTTCGCTTTAGGCGTGCTACATCCGCCGGTGGTGGAACCACTCCCCATGCGCTCCGCGGCTCAGGCCACGCGATCCTCGCCACAGGCCGCCGAAGCCGTGGCGCGCTGCGGGCGAGCGACCGGGCGCCAGTGCCAGCCGATGCCCGTGCCCCAACACGTGGGCGTGGCCGTCGCCGACCCCATCGTCGCCGCGTTCGCCGTGCAGTGGGATCCCGGCAGTCGGGCCTCGCTCATGCGCATCGGCGATCGGCTGGATTGGGTCATCGTGGAGGGCGCGTTCATGGGACGCGCCGGGCTGGGAGAGCTGACCGTCACCATGGACCCCGACCTGCTCGCCGACGCGCAACGTCGTGACGTGGCGGTGCACCTGATGGTGACCAACTTCGCGGCCGGTGCATTCAACCCACGGTTGGTGGACATGCTGGTCGCGTCGCCCACTCGCCGGGCCAGCGCAATTGCGCAGCTGGTTGAGGCGGTCGAGTCCTACGGGTTGCGTGGCATCACCATCGACTTTGAGCGGGTGCCCCCCGACGCGCATGGCAACGTGCTGGCCTTTGTGCGCGAGCTCCGGGCCGCACTGGCCCCGACGGGCGCCGTGGTGTCCATGGCCATGCCGCTCAGCGATGACGGCGGGTATCCCGTGGCCCAGTACGGCGCAGTGGTGGATTATCTCATCCCGATGCTGTACGACGAGCATGCGGGAAGCAGCGAGGCCGGACCGATTGCCAGCGCGGCGTGGTTCGCCCAGCGGCTCGATACCGTGCTCACCATGGTCCCTGCCAGCAAGCTCCTGGTTGGCCTCGGTCAGTACGGGTATCACTGGCGCGACGACCAGCCGGATGGCGTGACCGTCAGCGTGAGCGAGGCGATGGCGATGGGTCGGTCGGCCGCCGGTGGGCCGTGGTTTGACGGTAGAACACGCACTTCACATGCTGAATGGCGCGATAATGCTGGAATAATGCATCATTTGTGGTACCTTGATGCGGTGTCGGCTTGGAATCAGGTGCGGGCGGCCTCCCGCACCGGCGTGGCTGGCTACGCCTTCTGGCGGCTGGGCAGCGAAGACGTGACGCTCTGGAAGGTGCTCGGTCGGGCAGGACTCGACTCCACCATCACCCCCATGGAGACGCTCCCCGACAACGGCGTGTCCGTGCTGGTCGGCGACGGAGAAGTGCTCGCCGTCGACGGTCGCGAGGGCACCGGATCCCGCACCATCAGCGTCGGGCGGGACGGATACGCGGAGAGCGAGCAGGTCGTCCGGCCAGCCGGCGGCTACGTCATCACGCGAGCCGGCGTCTCCGAGAAGCGGGTCGCCCTCACCTTCGACGACGGTCCGGATCCGGTCTTCACCGCGCAGATCCTCGATACGCTGCGCACACGACATGCGGTGGCCAGCTTCTTCGTGCTCGGAAGACAGGTCCAGCGTCTGCCCGACCTCACGCGTCGCATGGCCGACGAAGGTCATGAGATCGGCAATCACAGCTGGAGCCATCCGGATATGGCCGGCTTGAGCACGCAGGCCATCAAGGTTGAGCTGGCCGCCACCGGGCGTGTGATCGAAGCGGTGACGGGGCGTCGGCCGATGCTCTTTCGGCCGCCGTACATCGGGGATGCGCGCCCCTCTACCGAGGAACGGCTTCGACCCATGGCGATCGCGAACGACCTGGGATATCGCGTGGCAGGACTCGAGGTCGACACGCGTGACTGGTTGCAACAGGACCCGCGCGCCATTGTGTCGCTCGCGCTGGAGGGTCTCGATCGCGGCAAGGGACGCATCGTACTGCTGCACGACGCGGGCGGCGATCGCACGCCCACCGTGGCCGCCCTCGGTCCGCTCATCGACTCGTTGCGGGCGCGCGGTTACACCCTTACCACCGTCGCCGGACTCCTGAACGTCAGCCCCGAAGTCGGCATGCCGACGGCGCCGCGCAGCGAAGCGTCGCATCGCTTCCTGAACTTCGCGGCGCTGCAGTTGGCCACGACCGCCGAAGCCGTTCTGGTGAGCGCATTTCTGGTGGCGCTGGTGCTCGGCGTGCTCCGGCTGGTCGGCATTGGAGGGCTGGCCGCGTACCAGCGTACCGTGCAGCGTTTCGCCCGTCGGCGCGACGACGTGGGCTATACTCCACGCGTCAGCATTCTCGTGCCGGCCTACAACGAAGGACGGGTGATCGCGCGCACGATCGCGTCGCTGCTGACGCAGGACTATCCGCTGCTGGAGCTCGTCATCATCGACGATGGCTCCACCGACGACACGTTGGCCACCGCGCGCAGCGCAGGCGCCGACCCGCGCCTTCGCGTGCTGACGCAGCAGAACGCCGGCAAGGCCGCCGCCCTCAACTATGGAATGGCAGCGGCAACCGGCGACATTCTGGTGGTGGTGGACGCGGATACGCTGTTGGCACCACAGGCGATCCGCCATCTCGTGCAACCGCTCGCCGACCGACGCGTGGGCGCGGTGGCGGGCAACGCCAAAGTCGGGAACCGCGTCAATCTGGTCACGAAGTGGCAGGCCGTGGAGTACGTCACCAGCCAGAATCTCGACCGGCGTGCGTTCGTCATGCTCAACTGCATCACGGTGGTGCCGGGGGCGATCGGGGCCTGGCGTCGCGATGCGGTATTGGCCGCCGGTGGATTTCGCGCCGACACGTTGGCCGAAGATCAGGACCTCACCATGACGCTTCTGCGCGCCGGACATCGCGTGGCGCTTGCCGATCGCGCCATCGCGTGGACCGAAGCCCCCGAACGCTTCAGCGCGTTGCTGACGCAGCGGTTCCGATGGAGTTTCGGGACGCTGCAGTGTGCCTGGAAGCACCGCGGCGCGCTCATGCGTCCGTCGAGCGGCGCACTGGGCATGGTGGGCCTGCCCAACATCTGGCTCTTTCAGCTGCTGTTTCCGTTACTCGCGCCCGCCGCGGACATCGCGCTCCTGGCCACGCTCATCCGACTCGCGGTCGAGTCGCCGGCACTCGGCGCACACGCTGCGTTTGCGCATGCCGAGCCCGTGCTCCGACTGTACGCGCTCTTTCTGCTCATCGATACCGCGACGGCGCTGATCGGCCTCAGCTTCGAACGCGAGGAATCACTCTGGCAGGCCCTGCTGGTGCCGCTGCAACGCATCGCCTATCGGCAGGTGCTCTACATTGCCCTCGTGCAGGCCATGCGTGCGGCACTCAAAGGCTGGGCGCCGAGCTGGGGAAAGCTGGAGCGCACGGGGCGGGTGCAGGAGGGAGTTACGCCCGCGCTCGCTTACGTAGCTGACGTTACAGACGCGAGTGCCACGGGCTATGATGGGCCCAATCGGCGCGTCCACAGCGCCTGAGGCCGCTCGCGGCCAAGCAATTCGGTGGCAGCGCAACACGGCGGGCGAGTATCGCCACCGGCCATGGTGAACTCAGGCGGCGACATTACCAACCGTCGCCCCTGCGGTAAGCTTCATCAACCGAGTCTTGGCGAAAGGCGGCGTGCGGCTGACGAGTTGGCCGCTGGCCCTTTTTGCTCCACCATGCACGCACGAGATACCCATGACAATTTCCAAACTCGCGACCTCTCTAGGCGCGATCGCGTTCGCGCTCTCGGTGTCCGCCTGCGGCCCGAAGGACGCTGACCTCAAGGCAGCTGCTGACGCGGCCCTGAGCGCCACACCTGGCGTGTCCGCACAGGTGACCAAGGGCGTGGTGACGATTTCCGGACAGTTCGCCGATGCCGCGTCTCAGACGTCGGCTGAAGCTGCGGTCAAAGCCGTGAAGGGCGTGAAGTCTGTCCTCGACAGTGCCACAGTCGCGCCGCCGCCAGCGCCGGTCGTCATTTCTCCTGACGAGGCCCTCAAGACAGGACTCTTGGCCGCGCTCAAGGACTTTACGTCCATCACGGCGGATGTGAACGACGGCGTGGTCACACTCAACGGCGAGATCAAGAAGGCGGATCTGCCCAAGCTCATGCAGGCCGTGAGTGCGATGCAGCCCAAGAAGATCGAGAACAAGGCAAAGGTCATCAAGTAACGCACGATCGCGCTGCAACCGCACGCACGACCTACCCACCGATCTCCAACTCACCAAACATGTCCACACTCGAAGCGAAGTATGCCGAGCTGATCGCGGCGGCCAAAGCGAGCGGCGCCACCAGTCTGGCGGTTCGCGCGCAGGACAACATCCTCTACATCGACGGAGACGTACCCACCGGAGAGGTGAAGGACCAGCTCTGGAGCGTGTACGACAGAATCGATCCTGATTTTCGCTCGGGAGACCTGATTCTCAATCTCTCCGTGTCGCCCGCTGCGCCATCCACGCGCCTCAAGGTGACCACCGAGAGCTCGAATCTGAACATCCGAAAAGGACCCGGGACTGATCAGCCCATCATCGGCAAAGCCGCGCACCATTCGGAAGTGACGATGCTCAGTAAGTACAACGACGATTGGGCCCTGGTGCGCAGCGCCAACGGAGAGGAAGGATACTGCTCCTTGAAGTACCTGAGCCCGATCTAGCAAAGCGCATGCGGATGTTTTACTGGGCCATGTGGGGGGTCGCACTGGCCCCATGGAGCAGCGAAGCACGCCCGCAGTTCCGTAGCGAGGCTCGCCCGGCAGCGGAGCGACAAGCACAGGTCTCCGGCCTGGTGTACGACAGCATCGCGGCCGCACCACTGTCCAACGCGCTGGTCCAATTGGTGTCGGAGACCGATCGATCGATCGCGGTCTCCACACTGTCCGACAGCCTGGGACGCTTTGCCTTCGCATCGGTAGCGCAGGGTCGCTATGTCATCGGCTTTGCGCACCAGAAGCTGGACTCCCTGCTGCTACGGCCGACCGTGCAGCGGGTGATCGTGGATGGTGTGGGCAACAGCGTGCGGATCTCGCTTTCCGTACCCTCATGGCGCACCCTGTCTGCGGCGTACTGCGGACTGCCCGGCCAACGCGCCGAAGCCACCGCCATCATGCTCGGCCGATTGCGAACGGCGAGCGGGGCTCCGATCGTTTCGGATCACCGTGCAGTGCGGGCTCGATGGCGCGACGTCTTCATCGATGGCTCGGGCGTGCGCTCGGTGGCCGACTCCACATCGTTTGCGCTGCAGACGTCGGACGAGTTTGCTCTCTGCGGGCTTCCGCTCGAGAGTTCGGTCACGGTGCAGGCTTGGCTCAATGCGGATTCCACCGGTGCCGTTGAACTCGAGGTACCAGCGTCCGGGGTGCTGCTTCGAGATCTCGTAGTGGCAACGCCGGAGCGATTGCATTCGGCCGGAGCCGACGCACCAGATACGGCTCGCGCCGATTCCGAGACCCCCCGAGCGCGACGCCGATCGACGGCGACCGTGCAGACCATTGGCTACGTCCGTGATACAGCGGGAGCGGCCATCGCGCGCGCGACCGTCGCGGGACCTGGACGCGACGCGGCGACGCGCACGGACTCCAGCGGTCGCTTCACGCTGAGCCACGCACCAGCCGGAACGCAGACACTCGAGGTTCGAGCTCTGGGGTACATCCCCCGTCGCATCATTGTGGACCTCCCGGATACATCCTCGGCGATAGCGCCAATCGTGCTGAGCCGCGTGACCAACCTGCTCAGCACAGTGCCCGTCACCGCAAGAAGATCCTTCGCCGGCTTCGAGGCGCGACGCCGCAACGGTGTGGGCCTCTTTCTCGATGCGGATGCCATCAGGCAACGCAATCCGTGGGATGCGGCCGACATTCTCCGGCAATTGCCCGGCGTCGTCATCGGGAAGCGTACCTCGTTCAGCGCGAAGATCCTCACGAAGTTTGGCAAGCAAAGCTGCGAGCCAAGTATCTGGATCGATGGCGTGGAACTGTTGAGTAAGTCGAAGGACCTCGACGCGTTTGTGTCCGTAGAGTCCATCCGTGCAGTTGAGGTGTTCAACTTCCCGGCTGAAGTTCCACGCGATTTCGCCGGCGATCCCTTTTGCGGAGCCATTCTCTTCTGGACCCGCGAGTAGCGAGACGGCGCTGAGCGCACTCCTCGTGAGAGAGGCGAGCAGAGACCCACAACGGCCGTCGCTGCAGGTGCATCATGCCCAGCACGCTGGAATTGGGGCGTGCTGAGCGGCGTCGCCGAGGTGTTTGATACCGCGAAGCACGCCCTGCAGATTGAACTCGCCACGTCGGGCTATGTGGTGGAGTTCGAGTTTCCCGCACCGGGAGCGGCCACGGCGGTTCGTACCGACGGCGCGACGTTTCATCGCGTGCCGTGAGGGACACGCCAGCACTCGGCGATCGGGCTCAGCCTGCTCCGTCGTAAGCCTGACGCAGCCACGAGATCACCTCGGCATCAACCTCCGCCACCGACCCAAGTCGGATACGATGCGTAACCATGGCGTTCCAGGACCCGGCGGCTTCGAGTCTCCCAACGGCCGGCGCACCCTTGAGCTTCAGACCAACGTCAAAGCGCGTCTTGGTCGAGGGATGAAGCGTGACAAACTGCGTCCCGCGTCGAAGGCTGAGATACCCCTTCTTGGGCGCCTGCTCGATGTCGTTGCCAAACGTTCCGATCGTTTCCAGCACGGCCTCAAAGATGGGCCGCAGCACGGCTTTGTCGCCGGCAAACATCTCGGACACCAGATCACCGCCGTCGGCGATCATGGAGCCGGCATCCGTCTTGAGCGACTGATGCGCGATCAGGTTGGCATAGCCGTGCGTGATGCCATGTGTCGACTTGAGCCAGGTGACGAGTTCACCGTGCTTCTGCTTCCCGCTGGCGCGAGTGAGTACCAACCACTCCGCGACGGATTTGCCGGTGGTACTGTCGAGTGTCGCGATCATCTTGGCGGTCTGTTCTTCCGGCGTGGTCGCCATCGCTGCTCCGAGATGGAAGGTGAGCCCCTGCCCTTTCATGGCCATGACAGGCAGTAACCGTACGAACGCTCTCGTATATTGTTGCCGGGTGGGACTTCGCCGGCTGAGCACAGCGGTGTACCTGCCACGTCGGGTGATCCAACACACATCACTGCCTCTCACTCCGCATGCGACTGCATTACACATCGGCTACCGGACGATCCGCCATGTGCGCGCCCCGCACCACAGCGCGGCGGCGTGGGATCGCGGTACTGAGCACGATCCTGGGCCTCGCGGGCTGCAGCGGTGCGGACGCCGCCGCACCGTTTGTCCCCACGCGACAACCCTGTCGGCCGGGCATCACGTCCTGTGCCGCGCGCATCGAGGTCATGCCAGGGCGATTCGTCCAGAGCTTTCAGAGCTTCCCCCTCGCAGCGGGCGATACGTTGGTCACGCTGGCGGTCATCGTCGTGCACGGCTCGGAACGAAATGCCGACGACTACTTCAGCTCCATGAGCGACGCCGCGGCGCTGTCCGGCCGCCTGCAGAATACGATCATCATCTCGCCAAAGTTCGTCACCACCGACGATGCGCCCGCCGCCGACGAGCCGTACTGGACCAGCAACGGCTGGCGCATCGGAGATCTGTCCAACAGCGTGAGCCCGTTGCCACGCATCAGCGCCTACGCGGCCATCGATACGATCCTCGTGCGGCTGGGCGACCGTGCCAAGTTTCCCAGACTCGCGCGCATCGTCGTTGCCGGTCACTCCGCCGGCGGACAACTGCTGCACCGGTATGCCGCAACGAGCCGCGTTCCGCCCGCACTTCCGGCAGGAATCGCTGTTCGTTTCGTTGCCGCCAATCCATCCAGCTGGCTCTACACTGGCCCCGAACGCGCGACCGGCAGTTCGTTTGCGATGCCGACAAACCCGGCGGCCTGCGCGGACTACGATGACTGGCACTACGGACTGCAAAACCGCAACACGTATGCCAACGCGCTCCCTGCGACCGTGATCCGGCAGAACCTCACGAGCCGAGATGTGATCGTCATGGTGGGCAGTGCCGATACGCTCACGGCCGACCTCGACGTGAGTTGCGGAGCAAACATGCAGGGCGCGCGCCGGTATCAGCGTGGACTCACCCTGATGAACTACATGAACGCACTGAACCCCGGAAACGGCCATCGGCTGGTGACCGTGCCTGGCGTAGGTCACTCGAATCTCGCGATGTTCACCTCGCCAGATGGACGACGCGTGCTGTTTCCGTAGCGTGCCCTGGATGCGCTACGGATTGCCTGCGGGACGAACGAGGCGATACATCACCAACTGTGGGACACCAGTCGCATCACGTAACTGCCCCAGCACGTAGTCGGCGCCCAGTTCCAGTGGCTTGAACTGCGCGGGCATCTGCACTTCGCCCAGCCAGCGTCCGTCGGCACCAAACACCGTCCAGCGACTGGGTGCCGACGACGTTGCTGACAGGCACCAGCAGGCGGCGGCACCGGTGAGATCCGGGTCGCGCAACCACAGCTCTCCGGCGGGCGACGCCAACAGATCGGAGTATGCCGGCAGCGCATCCGGATACGGTGCGTTGCTCTGCGCCAAGCGCTCTCGGTCGCGTTTGGCGCCGGTCTCCTTGCTCCACATCGTCATCCATTCATCGACGTACGTATCCAGCTCTTTCCCGGACAACGGTCGCGGCGTGAAGGCGCGGCGAATGATGCGTCGCAACGTCCACGACGCATCATACTCGCGAATCGCGAACTCGTTACCGAAGCCCATATACACGCGATTCCCGACTGAGGCGTGCACCATCTCCGGACCAAATGTGAGCGGCGTTGGGGCTCCGACACTTGCCGCGAACGCGGCAGCGGGCGCCTTGCCCACCTCTCGAACGACGGCACCTGAGGCATCCACCAGAAGCAGCGTGGACGAATCCACCCATCGCGCGGCGCCGCGAGGCGCCCGGCGGCCCTGCGGGAAGTCTCCAACCACTGCCGTGCCATCGTCAAAGCGCCCCAACACCGCAACGAACGGCACCTGCAGCAATCCGGGCGCGAAGGGACCGTAGCGCACATGTCGCACGAACTGGCCGTCGGGCGCGAAAATCGAGGTATGGCGCATCGACTCCACCGCAAGCGAATCACCCGGCAGTCGGGTCACCATCCCGATGTCGGCAAACTCGCCCGGGCCCTGTCCCTTGCCGCCGATCGTGCGCAAGTGGTGACCGGTCGAGTCGAAGATTCGCAGAGTCAGATCCCCACGATCGGTCACCACCAGACGGCCATCGCTCAATCGAGTGGCCGACGCCATGCGGGAGAACCGGTACTCCGGCTCTGCTCGAGGGCCGAGGACAACGACGGGTGCGGGCGACAGCGTCCAGGCTGTGCGGGATGTCCAGGCGGGAGCAGCATTGTCGATGATTCGCACACCCGCACTATCGCGCACTGCGGGAGTGGCAGCCTGCGCGGCCGCGCGCGATACCGCGAACGCGAGCAGTAGTACACCGAGGGACACGGGGTCGAACATTCGGCGCATGAGATGCTCACTCCAGCTGGCGTTTCACATTGAGTGACACACGGTCACGCGAGGGCTCGTACGGAATTCCGCGCAGCACGCAGCCCACGCGTTTCACCCGTCCACCACCGAGTAATTGCTCGTAGTATATGGCGTCGTTTCCGTTGCAGCCACCAGACAGCAGCCCATGACTGAGCATCCCGCCAATCCTCCCATAGCGCTTCCGGATTCCATCCGCGCCGAGGTGGCCGGCTACCGTTGGTGGCGCGTGAACGACGGGGAGTCCGGAGGAGATGTGTTCCGGCTCGAGGCGCCCGGTCAACGCTCGCTGTATCTCAAGTGTGGCCGTGATCACGTGGCGGACGACATCTCGGCGGAAAGTTCTCGACTGGAGTGGCTGGCGGCGCGCGTGGCCGTTCCGGCGGTCGTCGCGTTCTCACGAACCGAGCGCGAGGCGTTCTTGCTCACCACCGCCATACCCGGGGTCACCGCGCACGAAGAGCTCGTGTCGCATCCGGAGCGACAACTCGCCACCGTCGCCGCCATTGCGACGTTTTTGCGCCAACTGCACGCGCTGCCGGCGGCGGACTGTCCGTTCGATGCGGGGCACGAGTCACGACTGGCCGCCGCCAAAGGTGCGATGGATGCCGGCCTCGTGGATGAGTCCGACTTTGATGAGTGCCGTCAGGGTTTGAGCGCGGAGCAGGTGTGGCAAGACATGAATGCTCTGCTGCCGCTGCCGTTCGAACGCGTGGTGACCCACGGCGACTTCTCACTCGGCAACATCCTCATGCAGAACGGACATGTCGTAGGCTGTATTGATGTTGGACGCGCCGGCGTCGCCGATCCCTACCAAGACCTCGCCATTCTAGCCAACAACCTGAGCGACTTCGGCGCAGATCTGGAACAGCAACTGTTCCAATCGTACGGCCAGGCCGTGCCGGATGCGCAGCGTATGACGTTTCACCTGTGTCTGGACGAATTTTTCTAGCTCGCGGATCTGCTCGGAAACGGACGCGCAGCGTTTGCCCTTCGGACGGCGTCTTGCCGGCAGGCGTACGTAATCCGAGATTCGGCCATCGTCGCGTTTCTTAGCTAAGCTGTCGCCTGCTCAGGAGCTGTCATGCATCGCACGGTCGCTGTTTGCTTCGCGCTCGCTGGGGGTTTCACGACCGTCGTCGCGACGGCACGCGCACAACCACCTGCAGCGCGAGCTTCGTACGACATCGTCATCCGCGGTGGCCGCGTCATTGATCCGGAATCACGACTCGATGCCGTGCGGAACGTCGGCATTCGTGGCGGGCGTATCGCTGCGATCAGCAGCGCGCCGTTGCGCGGGAAGCAGACGATAGAGGCACGTGGCCTGGTGGTGGCCCCGGGATTCATCGACCTGCATGCGCATGGACAGGACAACGAGAACTATCGGATCTTCGCGCTGGACGGCGTGACCACGGCGCTCGAACTTGAAGTTGGTACCGCCGATGTGCCCGCATTCTATGCCGAACGCAAAGGCAAGTCGCTGATCAACTTTGGCGCGGCCGCAAGCCACATCAAGGCACGCATGGATGTCCTGCATGACGGTGGCGTCGCGGCGCACACGCTCCTGCCGCTCGACTCGGCCGGATACAACGTGGCCAGCGATGCGCAGATCGCCGCAATGCGGCGGCACATCGAGACCGGCCTGTCGGCGGGTGGACTTGGTGTCGGCATGGGATTGCAGTACACCCCCGCCGCCACCAAGTACGAAGTGTTGGAAGCATTTCGGAGCGCTGCGACGTTTCGCGCGCCGGTGTTTGTGCACACGCGATCGTGGGGCGCCGCCGATCCCGGCAGCTCCGTGGAATCGTACATGGAGGTCATCGCGGCCAGTGCCATCAGTGGTGCACCGGTGCACATCGTGCATCTGAACAGCACCAGCATCGCGGCCACGCCGCGCACGCTGGCCATGATTGCCGATGCCCGGGCGCATGGCGTCGACGTCACAGCCGAAGCGTATCCCTACATCGCCGGGATGACGGAGATTGCCAGTCCCCTGCTGGACCGCTACATCGCCGGCCCGGACAGTCTGTTCAGCACGCTGATGCTCGCCCGCACCGGTGAGCGACTCACGCGAGCAACGTTCATGGCCAATCGCAAGCCGGGCGAGGTGGTGATTCTGTTCGTGAATACACCGGAAATGGAGGCACTGGCCATCACCAGTCCCCTCACCGCGATCGCCAGCGACGGCGGACTGCGACAGGGCGTGGGGCATCCTCGCGCCGCAGGTACCTTCGCACGCGTACTCGGCCACTACGTCCGCGATACGCGACAGCTCAGCCTGATGGAAGCCATCCGCAAAATGACGCTCATGCCCGCCCAGCGCCTTGAGGCGTTCGCGCCGGTGTTTCGCAACAAAGGGCGACTGCGTGTGGGCGCTGATGCCGACGTCACCATCTTCGATCCAGTGACCGTGTCCGACCGTTCCACCTACCTCAAGCCGGCGCTCGTCTCAGTCGGATTTCGACACGTGCTGGTGCACGGCGTACCGGTGGTCGTCGATGGCGACATTCGCGATGGCGTCTCGCCCGGCCGTGGCGCACGCGCGGGACAGCGCTGATGGCGGCAATCGGATCTCCAGCGATCACTGCAGTAGCGCACGTTCTCCCAATCGCGCTCCCACCTCTTGCGCCAACTGAATGGACGCCCGCATCGCTCGCACAACTTGTCGGCGTGGCCTTGTACACGGTGGCTCCGAACACCACCGTCTCTCGGCTACCTTGAGCCTCTCTGCAGCACGGCTTCGGCATAACGGCCCAGTGAGGACTGAAATACGGCGAGCTGGTCGGGCCCACGACCAGGGTTCGTTCCGACAAGAACGCGCGCGAGCCAGCCGTGTGAATCGCCCATGCCTACATGCTCCCGCTGGTGGAACTGGTCAAGAACCCCCAAATCAGCCGAGCGATATTGCCCGGATGCATGGCCTGGTCGCGGACATGGCGCTTAAGCTCTGTCCACAAGGCCGCGTCGTCGTGGCGGTACCGCATGACCGCCTGCAGCGTGATTCAGAAGCGGCGCCCAAAGTGTAGCCCTGGTTCGAACAGAAAGTATCGCGACCACTTTCGATCGAGCGTGGCAAACGCTGACGGGACATTGGTGTTGATGGGCCAAGCCGTGAACGCGACCGAAGGTTCAATGAACCAATGATTGGAGAACAACTGCCGCTGATAGCCCGCGCGTGCGGTGGTGAACAGCTGAAAACCGCTCTGAATATGCTTGCCCTTCGTGTCGGCATAGCGTTGCAGGAGCGGCAGCGCGTGAGCCGACGCGTAGAACCCGCGCCACAAGAAACGCTGATACACGACTCCCAGTCCCACCCCGCGCACCGACCCGGGGTACTCTTCCTCGATCGCGCCAAAAGACGGCCCCCATGGAATGCCGAGCGGCGCCGTGTACCGCCAGGTAATGGCCTCAATGGAAATCGCGTGTTTCGGGGATAGCCGATAGCCGTAGTTGAGCTGGTAGAAGGAGGGCGGATTGGGCAGGAAATTCGCGGCCATGAAGAGCGAGCTGCCCACGAAGTGCCTGCGGAAAGCGTCAGATGCTGTGGTGTCTGTGGTGGTGGCCGTCGTGGTGGCCGTGGTCGTGGCCAAAGCCGGCGTGGCCGAACCCGCGGTGGCCGTGGCAGCGCTCTGAGCGACGGCGGGGAACAGAGGCACAACGAGCGGCGCGAAAGCGAACACGGCCTTGAAAACGAAACGGGCGATGAAACGCGACGGTTGAACGAGGAATGGCATTGTGGGTGGGCGACGGACACGATCAGGCAACCAACTTACAGTGTGAGTCTACGAAGGATTACCAGGTAAGTTTCACCGGTTCCGCTCACCCTCTCCGTGACGTCCACCGTTCTCGACTGATCGCGCGCTCGGCGTCCGCCACGCGATCTCGCTGCCTCACCCCGCAATATCAGTGGTTCGCCACGACGCCAGTCGTGCGGCCCCCGAAGCGAATCGAGATTGACTGCTGTGGCCCGGACGAGCCGGGCGCAGATCCTCTCGAGTCCAGTCGCATGTCTCCACGTCACCGCATCCACGCGACCACACTGCTGGTACTGAGCACGCTTTCGGTGCTCGCACCATGGTCCGCTACACTGCAGGCGCAGCGCGCCCTGTCAATCCGTGACGCGCTCGCGCTCGCCGCGCAGCGAAATCCGCAGCTGCAGCTCGCTGCCGCCACCCTCGATCGCGGGATCGCCGATCGCAACCTCGCCCGCGCCGATCTGCTCAACCGATTGATTCCAACGATACGAGCGACGGCAAGCGCGAATCGTCTGTTGCAGAACCAGTTCGACGCACTCGGGCGTCGCTTCACATCGGGCGTGCCGGTGGATTCCGGCGCACCGCCCGCTCAGCCGAATCCGCTCGAGGCAGTGTTCGGGGCACGGCTCGCCAGCACCTATCAACTTGAAGCGGCGATCACGCCGCTGGACTTCGGACGCGCCAGCAACAGATACGCTGCCGCTCGGGCTGGGGCGGCGTCTACCGCACTCGGAGTGACGAGCATGCGCGCGCAACTCGCGCTCGATGTGATCGTTGCCTACGCCGACGCTCAACTCGGTGATGCGTTTCAGCAGGTTTCCGACTCGGCCGCCGCGCAGTCGGCTCGGGCCCTGCGCGTCGCGCAGGTCGGCTTCGAGCTGGGCAGGCGCGCCGAGTTTGATGTGGTGCGCGCACGGTCGGCGGCGCAGAGTGACCTCGCGACGCTGGCGCAATCGCGTACCGCGGCGCTCGTCGCGATGCAGCGATTGCGCATGCTCATTGGTGCAGCGCCGGACGAGAGCGTGGTGCTGTCCGATAGCGCCGAGGCGCTGCTGACTCTTGAGCTGACAGGCACCGACGGTCTCGGAGAACACATAGGCAGGGACGTCGTAGCGGTATCACAGGCGACGTTGGAGGTCGAGGCGCAGCGCGCCAACCTGCGCGCGGCCCGCGCCGAGCGATGGCCTGTCGTGTCAGCAACACTCACGGCGCAGCGCTTCGGCTATCCCGCGGTCCGAGGCTTCGGCTGGGGCACCACGTTCCCGAACACAACGGCTGGCATCGCCGTGTCGCTGCCGATCGACCTTGCCGGTCGAACTTCCGCAACCATCCGCGCAGCAGCGGCGAGCGTCGTTGCGTCCACCGCGCAACTCGCACTCGCCAGACAAGCCGCAACACTCGATCGCCTGATGGCCACAGGTGAACGCGAAAATGCGGCGGTCGCGTACTCTGCCAGTCGAGCTGCGGCAGATGAAGCAGAGCGTGCGTTCCGCATTGCTGAAATTCGATATCGGGAAGGCCAGTCGTCGCAAATCGAACTCACCGATGCCCGCGTGGCTCGGGCACGCGCTTTTGCGGCGAGGGCACGCGCGGCGCGGGACCTGCGCGTTGCCGACGCTCATCTCGCGTTGTTGCCTGCGCTGCCAATGTCGAACGGCGGTACCACGATGTTCAGCGCGCAGCCGCGTGCTTCCACGACACCCGGACCTCAGCCATGAACCGTTCCTCTTTTTCGCGATTCGCGCCCACTCCGTTGCTGATGCTCGCACTGCCGATACTGTATCTGCTGCCGGGCTGCACGGGCGGCGAGACGCCACCCGCCGCCGCCAATGGGGAAGCCATCACGCTGCTGCGTGCTGGTGACTACACCGTGGCGTACACTGGGCAGCTGGACGCGGGCCCCCTGATCAGCGGTACGTTGGTCGCAGAGCGGACCGCGCACCTCAAGTCGGAGCTCAACGGCGCCGTGTCCTCCGTGGCGGTGCGACCCGGCGAGCGTGTGCGACGGGGGCAGCTACTGCTGACGCTCTCAGTACCCACCGTCGGGGTGCAGACGACCGTGGGCCGCAGCTCGGAGCGCGCAGCACAGCTGGCGGCGGACATCGCCAATCGCGACGTGGGGCGCATGAAGTCGCTGTTGGCCAACGGCGCAGTCAGTCGCAGTGAGCTGGAGCAGGCCGAAGCGCACGCGGAATTGTCTCTCGCACAACTCGACGATGCCCGCGCTCGCCGCAGCGCCGCCGAGGCGGACGCGCAGCGCACGCGAATCGTGGCACCGTTCAGCGGGATTGTGCTGGCACGCGCAGTGAATGCAGGGGACATCATACAGGCAGGCGACCCACTGGTAACCGTGATCGATCCGACTTGCCTGGAACTGGAAGCCGGCCTGCCGGCCAGTCACGCGGCGAGTGCCAGAGTAGGCGCGACCATCGTGCTGCGCGTCGCCGGCGGCGCGGACACAGTGGCGACGGCGCGTATTGTTCGCATCCTCCCTGCGGTCGACCCTACCACTCGACAAGTTCGCGTGATCGCATCGATTGGCAACGCGCACGATCAGTACCTGACTGGCGCCTTTGTCGAGGGTCGTATTGCTGCGGTTTCGCGGCGTGCACTGCTGATTCCGAGCGTGGCCGTGGATACGCTCAGCGGCGGCGCTAGCGTGGCGAAGATCGCGGCGGGAACAGTTCGACATGTCCCGGTCACCGTTGGACTGCTCACGCCGGACGGCCTCTCGATCGAAATTCTGTCTGGCCTCCGTACCGGCGATACCATCCTGACGGG
>JANNEV010000464.1:0-3876 GCA_031379145.1 Gemmatimonadaceae bacterium | reverse complement strand
GCGCGGATCTCTTCACGCAGTATGCGCTGGCGGCGTCCGTTGAGGCCATGCGCGACGCGGGATTCGAACACGGTGGTTACGTACCGGAAGACTGCGGGGTCATCGTGGGGAGCGGCATTGGTGGCCTGGCCACCATGGAAGAACAGCACTCGGCATTGCTGGCGGGCGGGAATCGACGCATTTCGCCCTTCTTCGTGCCGATGTTCATCGCGGACATCGCAGCCGGGGTGGTCTCGATGCGCTTTGGCGCGAAAGGCCCCAATTTCGCCACCATGTCCGCCTGCGCAACCAGCGCACACGCCATTGGGGAGTCGTTCCGAACGATTCAGTACGGCGATGCCGACGTGATGATCGCCGGCGGATCGGAGGCCGCGGTGTTGCCAATGGCAATTGGCGGCTTCGGCAACATGACCGCGCTCTCTGAACGCAACGACTCACCAGCCACGGCGTCCCGCCCATTCGATGCCACGCGAGATGGCTTCGTGCTCGGCGAGGGGGCCGGTGTGGTGGTGCTGGAGGAGCTGGAACATGCGCTCCGTCGCGGCGCGCGCATTTACGGTGAAATGGCTGGCTATGCGTCTACTGGCGATGCGTATCACCTGACCGGCCAGCCAGAAGCGCACGAAGGGCTGCAGCGGTCGATGCGGAAAGCCATGAAGGACGGAGGACTTTCGCCGGTCGACGTGGACTACATCAACGCGCACGGCACATCCACGCCGCTGAACGATCCCAATGAGATTCGAGCGATCAAGTCCGTATTCGGCGAGCACGCGCACGCGCTGTCGGTGAGCTCCACCAAGTCCGCCACCGGGCATATGCTCGGGGCGGCCGGTGGCGTCGAGTTCATCGCCTGCGCGCTGGCCATCCGCGATGGCATGATTCCGCCCACGATCAACCATTCCACGCCCGATCCGGAATGTGATCTTGACATCACACCGAACACGCCGCGTGCGCGAAGCGTCAACGTGGCTTTGTCCAACAGTTCCGGCTTTGGTGGCCACAACGTGACCATTGCACTCCGCCGTTGGCACGGCTAGCCGAGCCGCGGCGTTTGTCGAGGTGAAGTGAGTCGCGGCAACCGCCGCGTACTGTCCCGAGCACCGCCCGATGCCCGCTCCGATTGCGTTCGACCTCGCCCGACTTCGCGACCCCGCGCTTCTCCCTATCGGCGAAAAGCTGATCGCGGGTGTGCGACTTTCTGTCCGCGACGGCGCCACCATGTTCCGCTCCCCCGACCTCCTGGGCGTCGGGGCCATGGCGGATGCCGCGAATCGTGCGAAGCATGGCGATCGCGTCACCTTCGCATCGAACCAGCACATCAACCCCACCAACGTCTGCGTGTTGCGGACCACCTGCGTGTTCTGTGGGTACGCGCGGCTGCCCAAGGAGGCGGGGGCGTATCGATACACGCTCGAGCAAGTGCTGGCCGAGTCGGACCGAGCCGACGGAACCATAACGCGCGAGTTCCATATCGTCGGTGGCCTGGATATGCAGGCCGGACTGGACTACTACACCACGATGTTCCGCGCCCTCAAGGTGCGGCATCCGCAGGTGCATATCAAGGCGCTCACCGCGGTTGAGATTGCCCACATCGCGCGTATCGAAAAGATGGCTCGCGTCGACGTATTGATTGCCCTTCGCGACGCCGGCCTCGACACGATGCCGGGGGGCGGCGCCGAAACGTTCAGCGCCGCCGTACGCGACGTCATCGCCGACAAGAAGCTCGGTGGGGCCGACTATATCGACGTGCATCGCACGGCGCATCAGCTCGGTATTCGCACGAACTGCACAATGCTGTACGGGCACGTGGAGAGCATCGAGGATCGCATGGAGCATCTCTCTATGCTGCGAACGTTGCAGGACGAAACAGGCGGGTTTCTGGCGTACATCCCCTTGGCGTATCATCCCGACGACAACGAGTTGGGGAAAACACTGGGGCGGGAGGGGGTGGCGTCCACGGGATTTGATGACCTGCGCAATCTGGCGGTTGGACGCCTGTTCCTCGACAACTTTGCGCACATCAAGTCGCACTGGATCATGGTCACGCAGGCGGTATCGCAGATCGCGTTGCACTTCGGGGTCAACGACATCGAAGGAACGGTGGTACGCGAGAAGATCTATCACGCGGTCGGGGCACATACACCGCAAGGACTGACACTCGCACAACTGCTCCAACTCATTCGTGGCGCCGGGAAGCGACCGGCCGAGCGCGACTCGTTCTACCAGGTGCTCCGCGAGTTCGGCCCTGACGAGGCACCGGGCGTCGCTGACGTTGGTCTCATCGCTGCCAGCGTCTGAGGGTTCGCGTATGCTTCGAGTCGGTCGCATCCCGTACATCAACTGCTATCCCGTCTACGGCGGCATCGATCGCGGCGTTGTTCCATTCGACGGATTACTGGTCGATGGAATTCCAACGCGATTGAACGCTCTGATGTCAGCGGGCGAACTGGACGTCAGCGTGGTGTCCGCGGTGGAGTATGCACGCGACGCGCGACGCTATCTGTTGTTGCCTGAACTGGCGATCACGAGCGACGGGCCGGTGCGGAGCGTGATGCTGTTCTCCCGCCGACCACCCGAATCCCTTGCAGGCGCTCGGGTGCTCGTGAGCAAGAGCTCGATGACCAGTGTGGCGCTGCTCGAACTGCTGTTCGAGCACGTCTGGCGCGTTCGCCCGGAGTTCGTGCCGGGTGATGCGGAGCTCGCGGATGTTTCGCGCTTTGGCGATGATCCGCATGAGGCGCGACTGGTCATCGGTGATGCCGCACTCAAGCTGTTCGATGAAGCCAATCGAGGCGGGGAATGGGCCGAACGCTATCCGCATCGCATTGACCTCGGCGGTGCGTGGAAAGAGTGGACCGGCTTGCCCTTCGTGTTCGCCGTTTGGGTCGCCCAACGCAGCACGCCCGTACATGCTGCGCTCGCGGCCCACGCCTCCTTGATTTCCTCTCGCGACTGGGGTCTGCAGCATCTCGATGTGCTGGCGGCACAGGCATCGCTGGCCAGCGGTGTCTCCCGGGACGCCTGTGCGGTGTACTTCTCCGGACTCGACTATCGTCTGTCGTACCCGCATCTCGCGGGGCTCACCGAGTTCTTCCGCCGGCTGGTGCTGGCGGGACGCGTTCCCGACGGAACGCTCTCGTTCTTACCTGCGGCCTGACCGATTCCCATGCGCGATATCCTCGACTTCTACACCAACGCTCCGCTGCTTGAACTCGGCCTTGAGGCGGATCGTGTGCGGATGGAGAAACATCCGGAAAACGTCGTCACGTACATCGTCGACCGGAACATCAACTACACGAACGTCTGCGTCGCAGACTGCGGGTTCTGCGCGTTCTACCGGCGCCCGAAGCACAACGAAGGGTACACGTTGTCGTTCGAGCAAATCGGCCAGAAGATCGAGGAGACTAAGGCGCTGGGCGGCGTGCAGATCCTGATTCAGGGTGGGCACAATCCGTACATCCCGTTCGAGTGGTATCTGGACTTGATGCGCTACATCAAGCGCAATCATCCCATCCACATTCACGGGTTCTCGCCGAGCGAGGTCGATTTCTTCGCGACGCGCTTCCGCATGGAAGCCCGCGAGGTAATTCGCGAGTTGCAGAAAGCCGGCCTCGACTCCATTCCCGGCGGAGGCGGAGAGATTCTGGTACAGCGCGTGCGCGATATCGCCGCGCCGAAGAAGGCGGGCGCCGACCGCTGGCTCGAAATCATGGAGCTCGCGCACAACGAAGGGATGAAGACCTCAGTCACCATGATGTACGGCATCGGCGAGACACTGGCAGAGCGCATCGAGCATCTGGAACGCGTGCGGCAAGTACAGGCGCGTACCGGGGGCTTCACTGCGTTCATCTGCTGGCCGCTGCAGCCGGAGAACAC
>JANNEV010000452.1:0-18864 GCA_031379145.1 Gemmatimonadaceae bacterium | reverse complement strand
GCGCGTTCCTGTATTTCAATCCACGAACGAAGCGGGTGGTGATTGCCTCATACAACACGTCCAGCGATGTGAAGCTGAACGGCGCCGTCGAGGCACAACGTGCCCTCAACGACGCCGTCTTTCGCTATCTCGAGAAGGCGCCCTGAGCGGGGCGCCCTCGCACTACGGCATGCGCTTCGCGTCGAACGGAAACGCACCCATCCCGGCCAACTCCAGCTGACCGACCATGCTGTTGTTGTCCTTCACGACGCCAGTGGCACGCAGCTCGGCCACTTGTCCGCCCATGTCGATCGTAAAGCTGAACATGACGGTGTCACCAACCACGGTGCCGGCCAGCTGTCGAACGCCGCCCATTTCAGGGATGTCCCACGTGCCGGTCACCTTCCCGGCCTCCTGCTTGAGGACAACTTCGGACACCCGCGACTGATCGGGCGCGGCAACGCTGAAGGACCACTTGCCCGTGACGTCGGCGAGGAGGCGTTGCGCGGTGGCGGTGACGGCCGAGAGCGACAGCATGGCCGCGGCCGCGATGACTGCGAGTTTGGACTTGGTCATGGCACGAGGGGAGAAGGGTGGTGGGACTATACCCCAAACCTACGCAGAGATCCCACCTCGGTGTCAGCCCCCCTGGCCACACGCCCGCTACGACTCTGTTCTGCGGCGGTGACGCGCGAACGCATCGACCAGGTGGTCACGGATTTCGCGAAGCAAGGCCTGCAACGCGAGCGAGGCATCGAAGGATTCATCGGTGCGATCGAAGTAGAGGCATCCCAGCAGCTTGTCCTCGAGAACCAGCGGAAGTATGCCACAGCACTTGGCCTCGAAGGCGCGCAGCAGGCGGTCTCGGCGCAGCAGCTTGGCCGGATCACTCTCCGCACTGGCGAAGACGTCGTCGCGCTCCTGCAGCACGACGCCAACCGGGCCACCCATCGCCGTGGGTCGGATGAGAAGTGAGCGCAGCAGTAGGTCGTGACCGGCGCCCTCACCCATGCGCGCCTTCACGGTTGAAAAATCATCCGAGCTGAGAGCAAGAACGGCGCGCAGATAGCCTGCACCACAGAGCGCACGCAGCGCGGCCCGCGTGGCCTGCCCAACATCGACGCCGTCGCCGTGCAGGCTCAGGTCATTGAGGTCGCGTAGCGCCTCACGTGCACGCGCTTCGCCCTCACTATCGTTGGGGTTTGCCGCATATCGTTCGGCGCGTTCGGCATGCACCGCCTCCGCGGATGGGCCACTCTCGGTGGTCGCAACGTCGCCCTCCCAATTGTCGGACACATCGATGTCCATCGACTCAGCCGACTCAGCGGGCGTCAGCGAACGGGCTGCCGCCCGTCGTTCCAGCGCGGCACTGTGGGTTTCGGCCGCCGATTGTACGGTGGAGCTCAACGCCGACGTGTCAATGGAAGCATTGGACGCCGCCAGGGTCGCTCGGGATTCCGTGATCGCCACCTCCGCCGACTTCAGCAGTGTCTCTGCATCAAGGCCGAGCGCCCGACCGTGGTCGTTGATGATGCGCGCCATCACGCCGGGCTTCTGCGCGTTCTTGTGCCGATGCAATGCGTTGGTCAGATCCGCGCTCACCTGGATGACCGCGTGGAGCACGTTCGGATTGGAGCCAGACGGCGACTTGAGTGCGCGCAGACTGGCAATGATCTCGTCGGGCATCTTCCACAGCTCGGCCAGCGCCACGCCGACATCTTCGAAAGTGAAGCCCAGCAGACGACGTTCCGCCCCGGTTGGCAGGCTCGGACTGTTGGCCAGTTGTACAAGCCATTGCTGGTAGACCTTCGTGCGATAGCTCGCCACCAGTACCTCTCCGAGGTTGCGAAACAGTCCGCAGAGATAGGCAATTTCCATTCTGTCGTACCCGACTTCCACGCAGACCTGGACGCTCTGATTGGCCGTCAGGACCGACAACACGAGCAGGTCCTTCACCGCTGGAGACTTCTTCTCCAGGTGCTCGTACACACTGGCCGCCATGGACAGCTGCCGCACGCGGTCGAATCCAAGCAGCAGGATGGCCTGCTTGACGGACGAGATGGAGGCAGCCCCACCGGCATTGAACGATGAGTTCGCAATGCGCAGGATCTTCGCCGTCAGGGACACGTCCTGCACGATGGCGTCCTGCAGCAGGCTCACGCGCGCTTCGTTGCTTCCGGCAAGCGTGGAGATCTTGCGCACGTTCGAGACGAACGCGGGAAAATCCGCCGACGCGCCGACGGCTCGCACAAAAAGACGGACCGCCTCATCGGGGTCCGCACCAACCATCATGGGGGCAGCCATCAGGCGGCGTCTTCGGCGTCGCCGAGTCGGAGCAGCGCCATTCGCAGGATGTCAACGCCGCGGTGGCGCAGCCAAGCCGCGATGGACGGATTCTCGGAGAACAGCTGCATCACCCACGCCATCGGCATTTGCTGGAAGCCGCTCTTGGCGTTGGGATCGGAAGTCGCAATCCACGAGCGCACAAAGACGAGTCCCGCGTCGACCCGGAAGTCGAGCATGCGGGTCTTGCCGGGCGCCAACACTTGCAGCACATCGCCGAGATCAACCTGTTCAGCTTCAGGCGGGGGCAGGGGAAGCATCGTCGCAACCTTGGGGAGTTTGAGCGGGGGCATTGCGTCCAGCTGGACAACGGCGAGGCGAGCGTCGATCACTCTCCACGCTGAGACGCGCCGGCGGCACTGATTGTCACGGCCTCGGCTCATCGCCGTCCGAATAATGAGATCGAGGTTGTCGCGATTCGCGGACGACCGGCTTCAGGCGGCATGAGTAAGTCTATACACCGCATACGCTTGGGCAGAATGAATGGCGGGTACGAAAAATGCATAACATCGGCCCGAGACTTCTTGCCGCCCCGTCCTGCTCCGGAGAGACGCCATGACCCGTGCTTCATTTGTACCCTTGGTGATTCCGCTGGTTGTGTTCTCGTTGGCGAGCGTGGGGCCTCTCCCCGTCGCCGAGGCCCAGTCGGGAGTGTCAACCGGTGCCGACGAGACAGACCAACTGCGCTTCAGTGCCAATCAGCTCGACAATCTGGTGGGGCCAATCGCGCTCTATCCCGATGCGTTGCTGGCGCAGGTGCTGGTGGCTTCCACGTTTCCCGATCAGGTCGAGGATGCGGCCCGTTGGGTACGATCGAACGGCACGTCAGAGATCGATGATCAGCCATGGGACATCAGCGTGAAGTCGGTGGCCCACTACGCGTCGGCGCTGAACATGATGGCCGACAAGAGTGACTGGACGGCAACGCTGGGGCGTGCCTACGCGAACCAGTCAAGCGACGTCATGGCAGCGGTGCAACGCATGCGTCGCATGGCCGATGCTCAAGGCAATCTTGTTAGTACGGCGCAGCAGCAAGTGGTGCGTGACGCGGACAACTACGTCATCGTTCCGGCGCAGCCACGGGTGATTTACGTTCCGGTCTACGATCCGGTGGTCATCTACACACGACCGATCTTCAATGTGGGCTTCTCCAGTCGCTTCTGGTCATTCGGCGTGGGCTTTCCCATTGGGGGTTGGCTTTCGTACGATCTCGACTGGCGTGGCCGCTCGGTGTACTACAACGGGTGGAACTCGGCGTTCTTTGCCTCTGGCGGTGGCTGGCGCGCGCGATCGCGGCCGTTCGTGCAGATCACAAACGTGTACGTGCATCCCCGATATCGGAATGTGTACGTGAATCGCAACGTCATCCATCGCACGGTGAACTACCGTAACGTGGACCGATACGTTGGAGTGCATCGGGACACGTACTTCGATCGTGATGGAGGGCGCAACGGTGGTCGCGATCGCGACCGAGTACGCGGTGGCAACGGCGATGATGGCAGAAACCGCGATGGGGATCGCAATCGCGGATTCCCGTATGGCAGTGACCTTGGCCGCACCGCGCAACCAAGAGCCGAGCGTCCGACGGCGACTCTGGAAGGTTACCGCAACGGAAGTGATCGCAATGCGGGCGACCGTGAACGCTCGCGTGATCCGCGCGAAAACAGGGGCGAGCCCAGCGAGCGTCGTCGAGAGCCGGTAGCGCGGGCCAACGAGATGACGATTTCGCCAGAGCTCATACGCACGCCGCGCGGCGATGGACCTCGTGGGGATGGATCGCGCGGCGACGGTACGCGCGGAGTCGGCGCTCGGCCCAGCGCGCCTGATGAGGGGCGGAGTGATCGGCCGGAGCGATCAGCGCGCCCAGAACGGTCCGATCGCGCGCGCGAGTCGGTGCGCCAACCAGAGTCTCCACGCGAAGCGCGACCGCGTCAGGCGATGCCGCGCGGCGAGCGTTCGGCAAGTGAAGGGAATCGCTCGGGTCGAGACAGGCGCGGCGCGTAGTTGACGCGGCGCTTACCTGGATACAGGGACGGTGTGGGCACGTACGAGCGCCGGACGTGAGAGGGCACTCACGGCGAGCATCGTCCCGACATTCAGGATCAGTGCGACCAATCCGATGTTGAGGTCGGTGAGTGCGCGCGGTAGCTGCGGTGCCAGGTCGGGCAGTTTCACGTTCCAGATCGTCGTCACGGCAACGGTCAACTCTCCAACCATGATGCCAGCGATCGCGCCGTGGCTGTTCACACCGCGTGCGCGCGAGAGGCTGGCCAATAAGCTCGGAAACAGCTGGGTTACCAGGCTGTAGGCCATGAGCAGCAGCGTGACGAGGGTATCGCCTCCGCGAAAGGTGAACACGAGCGCGACGGCGGCGATCGCCGGCACAAGTGCACGTGCCAATCCAATGGACCCGGCTGGAACGTTGCCTTTCGCTGGGCGGAACATGCGCGCGAGCGTGGTCGCAATCGTCATCAGAATAAGCGAGCCAGGCACCAGCGCGGTGAGCAAGCCGGCAGCACCGACAAACCCGACAATCCATGGTCCGAACGCCAGCTTGGTCACACGCAGCAAGGCAAGGTCGGTGTCGCTACCCTCAAGCCCAGGCACGGACAGAAGTGCGGCGAAGCCCACAAAGAACACGCAGAGAAGAATGAGCTGGTACAGTGGCATCAGGGCGGCGTTTCGCCGGAACACATTCGCATCCTTGGCGCTGAACAGGCTGCCGAACGTGTGCGGCCACATGTAAAACCCGCATACCGTGAGTAACACCGTGCTGGCAAACCAGCTGGGCGAGAACCCCGTTGTCGGCAAGGTCAGGAACCCAGGATGCTCGGCGTTGACCCGTGCGAACATTGGCCCGACACCGCCATGTAGCAGGGTTGGCAGCGTAACCGCGAGTCCCACCACCGCCACGAGTACCAAGGCATCCTTCAGGGCCGCGGTCATTGCGGAGCCGTGAATACCCGAGAGCGTCACGTACACCACCGTGGCGATGGTGCCGATCCAGATGGCCGTGGTGCTCCCGATCGCGCCGTAGCTGGTTTCAGCGACAATAAGACCGAGCCCCTTGAATTGCAGCACAAGATACGGAATGAGCGCCGCGACACTCACGACGGCGACGAGCCGACCAAGCCACGGGCTGTCGTATGCCGCGGCGAAGTACTCCGCCTGCGACAGCACCTTCCAACGCGTGCCGCGTTCCCAGATGGCGGGCAGTAGCCAATACGACATGACGTACGCCACCGCACCGTACGACACGATGTAAAACGCCGGCGCTCCGCGGTTGTAGGCCCAACCGCTGCCGCCGAGAAACGTGAACGTGGTGTAGAGTTCGCCCGCCAACAGAAGGAACACCATCCACGTGCCGAAACCGCGGCCGCCGACGCTCCACTGTTCGAGACTCATGCCGCGCTTTGCCGCGCGCGCACTCAGGCCAAGCGCGACCAGGAGTGTGAGGCCAAGGATAGACAGCGAAATGCTCATCGCCCACACCGTCGCATCGTGCGAAGGTCAGTCTTGGGCACGAGCGGTCGTCGTGCGGTGTGCGCGTCGGTCGAGTACGCCGATGATGGCCATCACCGCCGATGACATGAGCACCCAGCCAACGATCCACGCCAACAGGAACGGCATGCCCAGCACGAACGGCTCCACCGTGTTGGCGAACCATGGCGCACCGAGTATTCCGACAACTGGCAGCAGGGCAAGCAGGTGCGGGCGACGAAACGCGCGATGGCTCTCGGTCACGATTCAGTCGAGCAGGTCAGTGGTTGCAGCGATCAGATAGCGAAGACCGATGTCGAGTGACGCCTCGTCAATGTCGAACCGCGGATGATGGTGGGGATACAGGACGCTCTGCTGCGGGCCACGAGCGCCGACGAAGGCGAAGACGCCCGGTGCACGTTGCAGATACGCGGAGAAATCTTCACCACCCATGGTGGGGCGAGTGGCCAGCAGGACATCGGGACCGAAGGTGCGCTCCACCACGCGCTCGAGCCGTGCCGACGTGGCGGCGTCGTTCACCACGGGTCGGTATCCGAGTTCCAGCGCGAACGTGTACGTGGCTCCATGCGCGTCGCAGATGCCTTTGATGATGCGCTCCATCAGCTGCGGTACCCGCTGTCGCAGCTCGGCATCGAACGTACGCACGGTACCGGCCAATTCAGCGGTGCCGGGGATCACGTTCAACGCAGTGCCAGCGATGAATTTCGTCACCGACACCACCACCGGATCGAGCGGGTCCACGTTGCGGGCGACGATGTGTTGCAGCGCCGACACGATCTGCGCGCCCACCGCGATGGGATCGACGGTCTCGTGCGGAATCGCCGCGTGTCCGCCCTGTCCGACGATCGTGCAGGTGAAGTTGTCCGGCGCAGCCATGGCGGGTCCAGACACGATGCCGATGCGTCCCACTGGCATGGGTGCCCACAGATGGAGCCCGATGACCGTATCCACGCCGTCCATGACGCCGTGCTTCACCATTTCCTCCGCGCCGCCCGGAGCAAGTTCCTCCGCATGCTGAAAGAAGAACCGCACTTCCCCCCGCAACGCGTGGCGGTGGCGGGCCAGCAACGTGGCCAGGCCAAGGACGATCGCGGTATGTCCGTCGTGACCACAGGCGTGCATCGCCCCATCCCGTACCGACCGATACACGGCCGTGTTCTCCTCCTGAATGGGTAGCGCGTCGATGTCGGCGCGAACGGCGATTGTGCGTCCCGGCTGTTCGCCCACGAGACGAGCCATGACGCTCGTTTCCGTGGGTCGCGAAATGAGCAACCCTGGTACTCCGGCCAGCGTGTCGCGGATGAAGCGGGCGGTTTCATGCTCGTGAAAGGCCACTTCCGGTCGTTGATGCAGATGGCGCCGCCACGCGATGACTTGCGGGCCGAGTACGACAGCGTCCTCCAACAGGGCCTGGCAGTCCAGACTCGGCGTCATGGTGGGCATGTTCAAGTCGGAGTGGGGAGGTGGCAGTGGTGCGGGCAGCCGGAGGTCGAAAGGTACGACCTGCTGCAACCACGCGGGTGTTCCCGGCGTAGGTTTGAGCATGCGACTCGTCCAGACCCCTCCGCCAGCCGCGGCCCCCCCGCCGCCGCTACCCCCGACCATTGCCGGTGGCGGGACGTTCACCACGACGCAGCTTGAAACGCGTCCGATGACCAAGGCAGATGTGGACGCGCTCAAGGCCAAGCGGAATGAACTGTCCAATCAGCTCAACTCGGCGCAGGGACGCCGGGACGAAGCCGCGAAGGCGCTCTTGAAGAGCAGTGACGGACCCGCGCGTGAGGGTATCGAGCAGCGCTTGCAGGTGCTCGATCAGCGGATTGTGCAGATCGAAACGGATATCGCCGCCAACGGTCGTCAGCTGGCGGCAGCGCCGGGGGCGCTGGTGGCCGGCACTGAAGTGGCGGCCGCTCGGCAGTACGGGCCGTTCAGTTCTGGGCAGTTGACTGCAGTGTCCATTGTGTCGATTGTCTTTGTGTGGGGGCCGCTGGCGTGGGCTCTGTCGCGCACCATGATGCGTCGGTGGGCGGTGCCCAAGCCCGTGCCGCAGTTGCTCGAGAGCGCCGCACGTCTGGAGCGCATGGAGCAGGCAGTCGACGCCGTGGCCATCGAGATCGAGCGCATTTCCGAAGGACAGCGCTTCGTGACGCAACTGCTGGCGAAGCGGGCCGAGCCGGTGGCGCTGGGAGAGGGAATGGCACCGGCTGAGCCGCTCAAGGTAGCCCAGCCGGAACAGGTGTCGTTCGACCGGCGATAGTGCTGCCGCCGCTCACGCCGATCACTGCATGGCGGCGCGACTGGGGGTCGGCTTGAGCACCAGGTTCTCGATGAAGAACTCCATCATGCGCGTTGACTGCAGCCCGGTGTGTCCCGCATCCGGACCCACTTGCAGTTCAAACGATTTGCCGGCTTTCTGCAGTGCCGAGACCAGCTGCATGGTGTTGGACGGATGCACATTGTTGTCCGCCGTGCCGTAGTAGAGCATGAGCCGACCCTTCAGATCGCCCGCGTACTTGGCGGCACTGCCGATGTCGTAGCCCGTGTTTTCCTGTGGAATCCACATGTAACGCTCGGTGTAGATCGAATCGTAGTTGCGCCAATCGGTGACGCTCGACGATGCGCTGGCAGCTTGAAACACATTCGGATGGCGCAGGAGCGCCATGGCCGATGCGTAGCCGCCGTACGAGGTACCGAAGATACCGACACGCTGCAGGTCGACGTAGGGACGGTCCTTGAGCGCCGTGACGCCAGCGGCCTGGTCGTCGATTTCCACGGTACCGAGCTTCTGGTAAATGGCGTCCAGGAATCGCTTGCCACGGCCGGCGGCGCTTCGCGAGTCCAGCGACAACACGATGAAGCCGTACTCCGCGAGCGGGTTCGGCATCGCAAACGTTTCGCGTGCGCCGTTGGTGGCCGGGCCAGCGTACACGGTCACAAGCACCGGGTACTTCTTGGACGGGTCGAAGTTGCTGGGCCTGGAGAGCATGCCGTGCAACTCGGTCACGCCATCTGCTGCCTTGTAGGTGTACAGCTCCACCGGCTTGAGACCAAGCGCCGTGAACTTGGAGAGATCACTCTTGGCCAATTCCGCTACCATCTTGCCGGAGGCATCGTGGAGGCGCGTGGTCGGAGCAACATCATGGGTCTGCGCCACATCCACGAAGAACTTGCCATCGGGGGAGAGCGTGATGCTGTGATTGAGGGTTGGGTCGGTCAGGCGCCGATCGTTCCTGCCGTCGAGCGACACGCGATGCAGCTGCAGCTTCATGTGGTTGTCACCGTCGCGCGCCATGTACCAGAGCGTGTTGCTCTTCTCGTCCACGCGCACGATACCCGCAACCTCGAAGGCATGATTGGTGACGGTGGAAAGCAGCTTTCCCGTCAGATCATACAGATAGTAATTCCGAAAGCCGCTCCGCTCCGACGTCCAGAGAAAGCGCTGCTTGTCCTCGAGAAACTGCATCGTCGGGTTGTTGTCCGTCCAGCTGGGCAACCACTCTTCCCGCACGATCACACGACATGTACCGGTGCCCGGCTCGCACGCGGTGAATTCCATCACGTTCTGTCGGCGATTGGTGCGATTGAAGGTGAGCAGTGCGCCATCCGGTGACCAGCGCACGTTGTACACGTAGTGGCCAACCACATCGTTGTCGAATGCCTTGCCGGTGCGAACGTCCACTTTCGTCACCGTCTTGCTGGCCACGTCGTACACAAACAGGTCCACGACTGGATTGGGCGCGCCGGCCTTGGGATACGCCTCGATGTCCACGGCGGCCTGCACCTTGGTCTGGTCCATGCCGAGGTAGTAGTCCTTGACCGGGCTCTCGTCGAAGCGATAAAAGGCGAGTTTGGTACCGGCGGGATTCCACCACATCGCGGTGGTCTGGCGCAGTTCCTCGCCGTACACCCACGAGGCCGTTCCGTACTTGATGCGCTTGGCTTCGCTCCCGTCGGACGTGATGGCAAACTCGTTGCGGCCGGACGAGTCGCTCACGAACAGATTGCGATCGCGATAGAACGCCTTGCGCGTGCTGTCGGGCGAGAGCGCGGACGCTACCTGTCGCCCTCGTTCCGGCCCCCGACCGCCCCGTCCGCCAGTCGCGGCCGGCGCAGCGCCGGTGGCTGGCGTGGACTGGCGGCTGGCCACATTGAAGCGTTGACGCACACCATCCTGCGTGAACTCGAAGCTCTTGCCGTCGCTGGCCCAGGTGACGGCGAGCGCGCCAGGCTTGACGGCGCCGGTGATCTGCGGGGCCATGCGTTGGTACTGCTCGTAGCCCGGCATCGACTTGAGTCGATCCTGCGCGTGCAGCAGGATCGGTGCTCCGCCAACAGAAAGAGACAAGACGACCGCAGCGCGTACCGTGCGCAGGTGTCCAAAGCGAGACGATGGTGACATCGGCAGGAACCGGAAGGGAGATGAAGCAACGGTACGGTGTGTCGTGGGAACCGCTACGCGCGGCCGCACTCGATGTAACTTCGCGGACAATCGCTCCCTGTCAATTTTCGCCGACCCTTCTCGCCGACCATTCGCGCCGTCAGTTCTTCCGGTCACGCTTTCTGGCGGGGGCACGCTCTTCCTTCTCTTCGCGATCGTCGTCGTCAACATCCACCGCGAGCGGAAAGAACAGCGACCGTTTGACCTCGGGATACTTGACCTTCCAGCCCTTGGCGTCGCCCCAGAGAATGCGGTTGAGTTTCTCGGTTGGGGCCGCATCCGGATCGTGGAAGTTCATTCGTGCGCTGGCCAGTGCAGCGGCCTTTCGTGCCGCGGCGTCCGGTCCGTTGATGGCGCCGACCTTGACGTTGGTTTCAAAGAGCGACTGCTTGGGTGTGATGGCCGTGAATGGCCGGAAGTCGGGTTTCTCCGTGGGGCCGATGAAGCTCGCCCGCATGTCGGTGGCGACGAGATCAAACAGGCTGAGCGCCGGCAGGCCGAGCATCAGCTCGATGGTCTTCACCATGCTGGGCTGGCTGTAGAAGGTGCTGTCAATCACGCCGCGTCTGGCGTACGGACTCGCGACCATGGCCACGGTACGGTGACCGTCAATGTGGTCCACGCCGTTCTGCGCATCGTCTTCCACCACCAGAATGGCCATCGACGTCCAGAACGATGACCTGCTGAGCGACTCCACCAATTTGCCGAGCGCGAGATCATTGTCGGCCACGCAGGCCGCCGGCGTGCACCAACCGGCAGACGTGCCCTGTGTGTGATCGTTGGGGAGAATGATCAGCGTGAGATTCGGCATCTGTCTGGCCTTTTCCCACTCCTTCAGATGCTCGAGCACGAGGTCCGCCTTGATCACATCGGGCACTTCCTGTGTCCAGCCGGGATACTCGCGCACCAGAATCCTGTCGAGACTCGGAATCTCACTGCGTGTGTTGTACATGCCCTTGAGCGTCGTGCGGGCACGTGCCGACGTGTACGAGGCGGAGTCGCGATACATCGCCATGAGTCTGGCACGCGCACTGGGCATGGAGTCGCTGGGCGCAGGCGCGTACTCGCCAAAGCTCACCACACGTTTGCCTTTGGCGGCGGCGGCTTCCCAGAGGAATCCCCCGGACGAGTAGGTGAGCGGATCGTTGCCTTCGCTGGGGTAGCTCCGACCGTAGTACAGCGGCCACATGGGATAGGCCGTTTCGTTCGCCTGCGTAAGCCAGTTGTGTCCATCGGCGGAGTTGCCGCCGGAGGCGAAGAAGTGATCGAGCAGTACAAACTGCTCACTCAAGGCATGCGTATTGGGCGTCACGTCGCGGCCGTACATTACGAGGCTGGGATCACTGGCGCCTTTGCCGATGTCACCGAGCACCTGATCGTAGGTGCGATTCTCCTTGATGATGTAGACCACGTGTTGAATGAGGCTCCGTTCGCCCGGGCGTTGCGGCACCGCGCGGGCCACGGCCGACGCGCGCGGTACGATTGACGGTGCGGCGGGGCCCGTGGCCAGATGCAACGAATTGTTCTGTGCCACGCTGGTGGTGTACGCGCTCAGTTCGGCGTCGCTCGGCATGGCAATCACGTTGACCGAGCCGCGTTCGGCGAACACGTAGCGACCGTCCTTGCCGGCGGTGCGTCCGGTGCCCGCACCAACACCAAAGAGCGTGCCAACCGCAATCGTGGAGCCATCCGCGCTGACGTCGATGCTGCTTGGATACCAACCGGTGGGCACGAGCCCACGCAACACGGCCCCGGCTGGCTGTGTACTTCTCACGTCGTACATCGCCACCGCGTTCGCGCCGCCCAGCGCGACGAACAGCGTGTTGCCGTCGGGGGACAACGCGAGCGCCGTGGGTGTCAGGCCGATCTTGCGCTCACGGAACGGCGCAACGGCGATGGTCCCGGACAATGTCTGAGTGCGGGTGTTTACGACGCTGACGGCATCACTGTTGCCGTTGGCCACGTACAGGAGCTGGCGCGGCTGATTCCACGCCAATGCCGTGGGGTGCGCGCCAACCGTGACGCGATGGGTCACCACCCCTCGAACCACATCGACGCGCTCGACCGTTCCCGGCTGGGCGATGCCGCGCGCCGTGACGCGAACCGGCTCGGCTGCCGGATCGCAGCATTGCGAGGCGCGCCGGTCACCGGCCTTGGGTTTCGGGCCGCCGAACACGCTGACCCACGCGGTGGCGCCGTCGGGTGAAATCACGGACGCGATGGGGAGCACGCCCAAGGCCACGTCGCGCAATCGTGTGCCGCGGTCCGCATCGAGAATGGCCAGCTTGTCATCGGCCGGGAGCGGCAGCACTGCCACACGATGCCCGTCTGTACCAGCGCGCGATGCGACCGCCGGCGCGCCAGCCATGAAGTCTCCAAGCCTGCCCGACTCAGTGACAATACGCGCGCTTGAGTCGCTGCTGTACGCGAGAAGTTGCGACGCTGATTTCGCTCGTGACAGCGGCGGACCACCCGGCGTTCGGCTTTTCGCGACATCGGCCGGCAACTTGCTCACGGAAGATACGATCGGCCGCCCGTTGACCGGGTCGATGACGATACCCTGCACGCCCGGTCGTCCACTGAACTCCGCGCGCGACAGCACACGGTTGTCGCGCCAGGCCAAACGCCACGCGCCGTCGGGTACAATGGCCCACACCTCGCCGGCGTTGGACCCGAATCGCACGCCCGCCACGCGGCCGGCAAAGACACTCTGTACGCCGGCTGGCGTGACCCGTTGTCCGACCGCGAACACGCCCTCATCGGTGACGACGCGTTGTGGCGTTGGCGCAGGTGCGGAGGCTTGCAGCAGGGCGACGGCGAGCAAAATCACTGGGCAGTCCGGGCAGGGGAAGTGTGGACCATACGGCCTTCGCTTGCCTGCCGGCAAGCAACGAACGTGTAAACCCATGGGCGCGCGACCCTGCGCACCACGCCGCTATTGCCAGCGAAACAGGCGCAGTGCTGCGGCCAGACACACGACCAGATACACCACCAGCACCCCGAGTTGTGGCACTACGGTGCCGATCCCAGCACCCTGCAGCATGATGGCGCGCAGTCCGTTCACGAGCGCGGTGAGTGGAAGCGCCTGCACAACGGGCTGAATGGCCGCCGGAAAATTGCTGGCCGAGAAGAACACGCCACTGAAGATCCACATGGGAAGCATGACGAAGTTCGTGATGCCGGAGACGCCCTCGACCGTACGTGCACGCGACGAGACGAGCAATCCAATGGAACCGAACGAAGCCGCACCCACGAACGCCATCAACAGCACCAGTGGCAGCGACCCACGAATGGGGACGTCCAGCACGAATACGCCAAAGCCCAGGACGACCGCGACCTCAAGTCCGAGAAAGAGCAGGCGCGAAAGAAGGAACGACAGCAGGTACTCCAGACGTGACATGGGCGTGGCGACCAGGCGCTTGAGCAGTTTCTGCTTACGCTGTGTCACGATCGCGAACGCCAGACTCCAGATGCTGCTGCCCATGATGTTCATGGCCAGCAGGCCGGGAATGAAAAAATCGATGTAGCGCGACCCGCGTTCGCTGATGGTCACGTCGCGCGTGCGAATGACATCGGTTCGGCCACTCGCGCGCTGCAAAATGTCGTCGGTGGCCTGACGAGCGGCGCGTGCTTCGGGGCGCGCGGCATCGAAGCGATACTCCACGCCGCCACCGGCCAACGGCACCACAATGAGCGCGGCGGTGCCTGTGCGCAGCACGTCAGTGATACTGTCGGCAGGGATCGTACGCGTCGTGATCGCGGCTGCACTATCCTGCGCGGCCGCACGCAGTGCCGCGGTCACACGCGTGGCGATGCTGTCGCCCGTCGGCGCCGGGACAACGGCGATGATGGATTGCTCGGGAGCCTTGTCGCGAAACGCGATGGCCAGACCACCGGCCAGCAGCAACGGAAACACGAAGGTCCAGAACACGGCTTCGGGTTCGCGGATGAACTCCCGGAACCGCGCCAGGGTGAGCTGCCAGAGTGACTGTGCGCGCATGGATTATCCGTCTCGCAGGTGGCGGCCCGTCATGGAGACGAACACATCTTCCAGCGTCGCGCTGTGCGTACTGAGCTCCGCCCACCGCACACCACGTGCGTCGGCGAGGGCGAGCAGTGGCGGCAGGACTTCCTGTACCGCACCCACGCGCAGTTCGAACCCGGTCTCGGTCTCCTGTCCTCCACGGACGCCGCTCAACGCCAGCAACTCGGCCAATTCAATGGCGGACGGTGCCCGCGGAGCATCGGGGTTGACGGCAAGCCGAATCACGTGCTCGGCGCCGAGCGACGCAATCAGCTGCCGTGGCGTGCCGAGCGCGATGGTCTGTCCGTGATCGACAATGGCAATCGTGTCGCACAGTCGCTCGGCTTCGTCCATGTAGTGCGTGGTCAGCACGATCGTGCGTCCTTCGGCTTTGAGCCCTTCCACGACCGCCCAGAGCTGACGCCGCGACTGCGGATCAAGGCCAGTGGTGGGCTCATCGAGAAAGAGGAGCTGCGGATCGCCCACCAGTGCGCAGGCGAGTGCCACTCGCTGTTTTTGTCCACCGGACAACCCGCCGACGCGGGCGTGGCGCTTCTCGCCCAGCTCGACCAGGTCGATGACATCAGTGACCGATCGACCACTCACGTAGAAGCTGCGAAAAAGAGTGAGGGTTTCGGTGACCGACAACTTCTCGGCGAGCTGCGTTTCCTGCAGCTGAATGCCCAGCAGCGCGCGGAGCTCGGCGGGCCGTTCGCTCCAGGTGCGCCCCAGCACCCGAACGGTGCCGCGATCGGGGGTATTGAGCCCCTCGCAGATTTCGATCGTGGTGGTCTTGCCTGCCCCGTTGGGCCCGAGCAATCCGAAGCACTGCCCAGTGGGAACCCGCAAGTCGAGCCCGTTGACGGCGATGACATCGCCGTACGACTTGTACAGGCCGATCACTTCGAGGGCGAGCGCGCCGTCGTTGCGCGGGCGTGATGCCTCGCTGATGGCGAAGCCGGCAGGGGATGGACTCATGGCTGATATATGCCCGACTGGGGCGAATCGGGCCACCGTCACGTGGCGGCTGTTACCGTGGCGCACGAGCGAGAGGAACACTGCAGCGCTCCAACGGCCGCGCAGGCATATTCGTGGGCAAGGAGCGCTCGCGGTGCTGCCCGCGACTCTGCGCGAACTTCCGTCCCCTCCACACAGCCCTGCTATGCCGAGCCCCGTGATTCTGCCCGCGGCCATTGCGGTCGTTGTTGCTGTCGTCGCGGGGTGCGCACCAGCATCGCGCATGTCGTCGAGCATGTCGCCGCGCGCGTCCGGAGAGGCCCAGCGCAGTGGCACCGGGTTCTTCTGGGTTGATCGTCCCGTGGGACAGAGGCACACGCTCATGCCGACGTCACGGACAGTGGTCTACGGCGGCTATGACGCCAATGCCGCGCCGGTGCTGCGCATTGCGTCGGGGGATGAGGTGGAGATTGGTGCCGTGTCCACGTGTGGCGCGCGCCTGCTGCAGCCGGGCAAGGACAGCGGTACCGTGGAACCGGCGTATCGCGAGATCGCCGCCGCCGTGCGGGACTCCACGCTGCGCCGCGGGCCGGGCGGTCATATTCTCACCGGACCGATCTACATCGAAGGCGCTGAACCAGGGAATGTGCTTGAGGTTCGTATCAAACAAGTGGATCTCGATATTCCGTACGCCTGCAACTCCTTCGGCCCCCGTAGCGGATTTCTGCCGGAGGACTTTCCGGGACAGTCCAGGCAGCGCATTGTCCCGCTCGATCGGCAGCGAATGATCGGCCATTTTTCCGATTCGCTGGGTATCGAGATTCCACTCCAACCGTTCTTTGGCAGCATGGGTGTGGCCCCGGCAACCGGACGCATCAACAGCGCGCCGCCGAGCCAGCACGCGGGAAACCTCGACAACAAAGAGCTGCACGCCGGGACGATTCTGTACATCCCGGTGAAGGTGAAGGGCGCGCTCTTTCAGGCGGGCGACGGGCACGCCGCGCAAGGCGACGGCGAAGTGGATATCACCGCGCTGGAAACCGCGCTGCGCGGGCGCTTTCAGTTCATTGTGCGAAAGGACATGACACTCACGTGGCCGCGTGGTGAGACCCGCACGCACCACATTGCCATGGGCACCGACACCAGCCTGATGGTGGCGACAAAAACCGCCGTGCGCGAGGCGATCAGTCTGCTGGCTGACGTCAAGCAGCTATCGCGCGAGGATGCGTACATGCTGGTGAGCACCGGGTGCGATGTACGCATCACGCAGCTGGTGGATGGGACCATGGGAGTGCACGTGATGATTCCCAAGCGCTTGTTCACTCGCTGAGTGGCGCACCGCTTGCGCACCGTTGGCAGTCGACCCAACGAGTGAGACTCGTTACACCGCGCGTCCGGCCGCCTCCGCTTTGCGTCGGTACACCGCGTACGCCTGAATGCCGACGCCGAGCAGCACGATCATCACGACCGAGACACCGAGTCCGCCGAGCAGTCCAATGGAGCCCTTGAGCTCGACGAACGTGCAGATGAGTACGAGTGCGACGGTCGGCACTTCGTTCGCGATGCGATACCCTTTCGCGGTTCCGGTGGCCTCGCCACGTGCGAGCGCCCGGCGCGTGCGCGAGCACCAGCCGTGGTAACCTGCGAGCGCGAGCACGAGGGCCAGCTTCACGTGCATCCACGGCTGTCGCAGCACGTCGGGGTTGAGCACCAGCATCCCGATGCCGCCGATGAACGTCATCAGCATTGCCGGCGTGGTGATGATGTTGAGCAGTCGACCCATCATGAGGGTAAGCTGCTGCTGCACCGGTCCGCGCGTCGCCTCGGGCAAGGCGCGCGCTTCTGCGTGATACACGAACAGGCGCGGCAGGTAGAAGAGGCCGGCCATCCACGAGACCATGCCTACCAGGTGAAAGATTTTGAAGTAGAGATACCAAGGCATGACGGCGCGGTGCGGGGGCGTGACTGAGCGGCGACGCTGCAAGCTAGTGCTGCGGCGTACCGGTGGCGTGAATTGCGACAGCTCGTGGCATCCGCCGATGGACTGGGCTACTCTTGGAGGTCCGCCTCGCTTCCTTTGCCGCACGCCATGCCTCGCAGTTACACCGCCGAACTTGGAACAGCCCTCGCCGGCCGCTACCTCATTGAGGAGCGTATCGGCAAGGGCGGCATGGCCACCGTCTACAAGGCCCTCGATCTCAAGCATGAGCGGCACGTCGCGCTCAAGGTGCTCAATCCCGAGCTCGGCGCCGTGCTTGGTGCGGAGCGCTTTCTCGCCGAGATCAAGGTCACCGCGACACTGCAGCATCCGAATCTCCTCACGCTGATTGACAGCGGCGAGGCAAACGGGCTGCTCTACTATGTCATGCCGCTGCTCGATGGTGAGACGCTGCGCGCGCGTGTTGCCCGCGAGCGACAGCTCACCGTGGGCGAGGCGGTGCGCATCACGTGCGGCATCGCGCAGGCGCTCGCGTATGCCCACGCGCGCGGGGTGATCCATCGCGATCTCAAGCCGGAGAACGTGATTCTGCAACACGGACAGCCGATTGTCGTGGATTTCGGTGTTGCGCTTGCCCTGCGCAACGCGGCCGGCGCGCGCATGACGCAGACCGGGATGGTGATCGGGACGCCGCAGTACATGAGTCCCGAACAGGCGAGTGGCGAGAAGCACATCGATGCCCGCGCCGATGTCTATGCGTTGGGCACCCTGCTCTTCGAGATGCTGGCAGGTGAAGTGCCACACTCCGGTCCGACGGCGCAGGCGGTGCTCACGCGCGTCATCAACACGGAAGCGCGGGCCGTCACGAGCGTGCGACCGAGCGTGCCGGCGACCGTGGCGTCGGCGCTTGCCCGTGCCCTCGCCCGGATGCCAGAGCACCGCTTTGCCACGGCGGACGAATTCAGTACGGCCCTGCAGGCGTCGGTATCCGGTGCTGTCCGCGCTGACACGCGCCGCAAACGGACTGGCACGGAATCGCCAGCGCAGCCCGGTGTCGACGAGCCACCGTCGTCCGCATCGGGTCACTCGACGCCGACGCTCGTGGTCGCCGCCGCGGTTGCCGCGTTGGCAGGGTTCGCGGCGGGGTGGTTGGCCCGCTAGCCCACCAGCCCTGCCTCGAGTCGAGCGCAGCGTGATCTGGCAGTGCGTGACGTCTCCGTAGACTCGGGTCTGGCCGCCGTTCCGTGACCCTTGCTCCGGAGCGACATTCCTCGCATGAGCTCCCCCGACCGGCTGACCGCCGCCCTGTCCGACCGCTATCGCATCGACCGCGAGCTCGGCGCCGGCGGCATGGCCACCGTGTATCTCGCGCACGATCTCAAGCACGACCGCCGCGTCGCGCTCAAGGTCTTGCGGGCAGAACTTGCGCAAGCCTTAGGCCCCGAGCGGTTCCTGCGCGAGATCAAGATCGCCGCGCGCCTCGACCATCCGCACATCCTCGCGCTCTTCGACTCGGGGCAGGTGGACGGCACGGTCTTCTACGTGATGCCGTACGTCGACGGGGAGTCGCTGCGCGACCGGATCGCCCGGGAGAAGCAGTTGCCGATCGAGGACGCGCTGCGTATCGCGCGCGAAGTGGGCGACGCGCTGCACCACGCGCACGGACACGGGGTCATCCACCGC
>JANNEV010000441.1:0-13677 GCA_031379145.1 Gemmatimonadaceae bacterium | reverse complement strand
TTCATGGGCCACTCCATGAGCGACGCCGTGAGCGGAACCTATCGGACGAAGGAAGAACTCGAGCAGTACCTCAAGCGCGACCCCATCGCACTCCATCGCGAGCGCATGGAAGACGCGGGCGAGATCAGTGCCACCGACGTCGCGGCGATGGACGAAGAAATCAAACACATCGTGCAGGACTCCATCGACTTTGCCGAACAGAGCCCTGAGCTTCCGCTCGAAGCGCTCATGGAAGACATCCTGGTCGAAACCACGAGCTGAGAGCAGACACGAACATGGCCGTTATCACGTACCGCGATGCGCTCAACATGGCGCTCCGCGAAGAGATGCAGCGCGACGACCGGGTCTTCCTGATGGGTGAGGAAGTCGCCGTCTATCAGGGCGCGTACAAGGTCTCGAAAGGACTGTTGCAGGAGTTCGGTGAAATGCGTGTCGTAGACACGCCCATCACCGAGCTTGGCTTCGCCGGCGTTGGTGTGGGTGCGGCGATGGCTGGCCTGCGCCCGATCATCGAGTTCATGACCTGGAATTTCGCGCTGCTCGCCATCGACCAGGTGGTGAACGCCGCTGCCAAGATGCTGTACATGTCGGGCGGGCAGTTCCCGATGCCCATGGTGTTCCGCGGCCCGAACGGGGCGGCGCTGCAGCTGGGCGCGCAGCATTCACAGGCGTGGGAATCGTGGCTGGCGCACATCCCCGGCCTCAAGGTGGTTGCCCCGGCCACACCGTATGACGCGAAGGGGCTCCTCAAGGCCGCCATCCGAGATGACAATCCGGTGTGCTTTCTTGAAGGCGAGATGCTCTACAACACCAAGGGCGAAGTCCCCGATTCCGACTACATCATCCCGCTCGGCAAAGCCGAGGTGAAGCGCGCGGGAGAGCATGTGACGCTGGTCTCGCACGGCAAGATGGTGCTGGTTGCGTTGCAAGCCGCCGAGTTGATGGCCAAGGACGGTGTGCACTGCGAGGTCGTGGACTTGCGCACCATTCGCCCCATGGACGTCGATACGATTGCCGAGTCGGTGCGCAAGACCAATCGGTGTGTCGTGGTCGAGGAAGGCTGGGAAATGTGCGGCGTCGGTGCCCAGGTGGTCGACTTCGTGCAGCGCTACTGCTTCGACCATCTCGATGCCCCGGTGTTGCGCGTGCATCAGGCCGACGCCCCGATGCCGTACACCAAGAGTCTCGAGAAAGCCGCCAAGCCCGACGTGCCAAAGACGATCGCGGCGATCAAGCAGGTCCTCTACCTCGACTGAGCCATGGCAACCAAGGTGATGATGGAGGCGCTCTCTCCAACAATGGAAGAAGGGCGCCTGGTGAAGTGGCTCAAGAACGTCGGAGACGCGGTCAAGAGCGGAGACACGATCGCTGAAGTCGAGACTGACAAGGCGATCATGGAGCTGGTCGCACGCGGCGACGGTATTCTGCGCGCTCGGCTCGTCGACGAGGATACGGTCGCTCCTGTCGGACAGACCATCGGCGTGATCGCTGCCGCCGGCGAAGACATCTCCACGCTGACTGGAGGCGCAGCAACCACAGCGAGTGTTGCCGCCACAGCGACAGCGACGGCGACAGCAACAGCAGCGGCGGCCGCGCCTCTGCAGGCGGCTGGTCCGGTCGCGACAGTCACAGACGCTCCCGTTCCAACCGGCCCGGTGCGTTCATCACCGATGGCACGACGCATTGCCGCTGAACGCGGCGTGTCCATTGCAAACGTGCTTGGCACCGGTCCAAACGGTCGAGTGATTCTGCGCGACGTCGAGAGCGCCGCCAAGCGTGATGTCGCGGCAACGCGTACATCGGCCTCGGTGGGGGTCGCAGCGGCCCCGTCGTCACCAAGCAAGCCCACCCCTCCGGTCGCGCCGGCCATGGTGATTGACGGTGACTTCAAGGATGTGCCGCTCACCCAGATGCGCAAAACGATCGCGCGGCGCCTGACCGAATCCATTGGTCCGATTCCGACATTCTACCTCACGTCGGAAATCGACATGACCAAGGTCACCGAACTGCGTGAGCAGATGGTGGCCGCGGGCGATCAGTTCAAGGTGTCGGTGAACGACATCGTCATGAAGTCCGTCGCGATTGCGTTGGCGCGTCATCCGGAAGTCAACGCGCACTGGCTGGGTGATCACATCCGCTACTTCTCGCGCGTGCACCTCGGCATGGCCGTGGCCACCGATGATGGACTCATCGTGCCGGTCATCACCGATGCGCACACCAAGGGATTGGGGCAGATCGGTCGCGAAGCCCGCGAGCTCGCCAAGCGTGCGCGCGAGCGCAAGCTCACGCCGGCCGAATACAGCGGCAGCACGTTCTCAGTCTCGAACCTCGGCATGTTCGGCATCGATCAGTTCACTGCCATCATCAATCCGCCCGAAGCCGCCATTCTGGCCATCGGCGGCATGGAAACCAAGCCGGTCTGGATCGGCGGCGCGTTCGTGCCGCGACAGCGCATGCGCGTGACGCTCAGCTGTGATCATCGCGTTATCGATGGTGCCGTTGGCGCCAGGTTCCTGCAGTCGGTCCGGCAGTTGCTGGAGTCACCGATGATGATGTTGTTCTGATCGTTGCAGTCACCGCGCATGCCACCATGCGCGCGGAGAGTGGAACCAGCGCACGCCCCTGCCAATTGCAGGGGCGTGCGCTTTTTTGTCCGCCTTTCGGCGCCGTTTCATCGCGGGCCAATCCGTTTCGCTGGTAGCACACGGCGAACCGTTCGCGGCACCGGGTCGTCACGGAGGAGATGCGCTGTTCGCTGCTCTCCACGACTGCCCCGCAATGCAACTCTCTGCCGGACGCTCCGTTCGTCTCCTGACTGCGCTGGCCTTCGGTGCAGGCCTGCTCACTGCTTGCACCGCCACGGACGCGCCCACCACGCCGTCGTCAGGCGGTTCCGGTGGCAACGTGCCCGTGCTGCCATCGCCAACCACGCCTGGCGCGCTCGCGGTTACGGTGAGCGGTCTTCCGTTTGGTGTGACTGCCGAGCTGTCCGTGGTCGGGCCTGCCGGATTCAGTCGGACGCTCACTGGATCCAGTACCCTCGCCGAGCTGGTGCCCGGGCGCTACACGCTGACCGCCAACGTTGTTCGAGTGAGTTCCGGCGCCGACAAGGGCGCGTATGCCCCTCAGGCGCCGACGCAGTCCATTGACGTGACGGCCGGCCCGCCCACGGCGGCCACCGTGGCCTACGCGGCCCTCGCCGCGACGGTGGATGTCTCGATTACCGGACTTCCGGCGTTGGTCGCCGCACTCGTCAAGCTGACGCCGCCCACGGGAAGCGACATCGTCGTCACCACATCAATGCGCATCGCGCCGGCAGCGCCCGGGCGTTGGTTGCTGAACGCGCTTCCGGTGGCGAATGGTGGCCACACGTACACGCCGTCGCCCGTGGCTCGCGACGCGGAAGCGGTGGCCGGCGACACACTGCGCTTGCCGGTGGAGTACACCTTGAGCACCGGTGGCATCGCCGTGGCCGTGCTGGGTCTCCCCACAGGTGCATCCACCACAGTCACGGTCACCGGTCCGGACAACTTCTCGCGGACGCTCACGGGCACCGCCACCATCACCGATCTCGCGCCCGGCAGCTACACCGTGTCCGCGCCCAGCCTCGTTGTGGCCGGCATCAGCTTCGCGCCGTCGACTGCCACGCAACAGGTCACGGTGAGCGCGAGCCTCGTGGCAGCGCCTGCCGTCATCACGTACGCCGCGCAAGTGGGAAGCCTCGTGCTCTCCGCGACTGGTCTGCCCGCCGGAGCCACGCCCGTGTTTACCGTGACCGGCGGCGCAGGTCCTCGCACCATTTCCGGCGACGCCACGATCGACTCGCTCGCGCCCGGCAACTACACCGTCACCGCCGCGTCGGTCACGGCCAACGGGTTTGCCTACGCGCCCTCGGTGGCCAGCGTGGCAGTCGTGGTGACCGCCCGCAACAGCACCACCGCTCGATTCAGCTATGCCGTCACGACCGGCGTGTTGGCCGTGACAAGCACCGGACTCCCCACCGGCGCGGCCGCCGACATCACCATCTCGGGACCGGCGGGGTTCGCCCGCTCCGCCGCCGCCAGCCTGACGCTCAGCGGGCTCTCTCCGGGTCGCTACACCGTCACCGCGCGCGATGTGCGCGGCTCGTTCGGCACCTACGTCGCGGCGCCGGCTTCGCAGTCGGTGGATATCACCGCCGGCGGTGCCGTGGTCTCTGCCGCGGTGACGTACGCGCCGCTTCCGGCGGTGGTCGACATTACTGTGACGGGGTTGGCATCGGGAACGCCCGCGGCCATCACGCTCACCAGCCCCACGGGCCAGGACATCGCCGTCACGGGCACTACGCGCATTGCCCCCGCCGCCGCTGGTCGCTGGCGCATGACCGCCGCGACGGTCACGTCGGCCGGATACGTCTACGTGGCTTCGCCCACGTCGCGCGACACCACGGTGGCGCTCGGCGACACCCTGCGATTGCCGGTGGCCTACACGCTCACCACCGGAGCGATTGCCGTGGCCGTGACCGGGTTGCCGCAGGGGGCAGGTGGGTCACTCACCGTCACCGGGCCCAACAACTATCGCGCCAACGTCACCACGACGCAGACGCTCGGCGGACTCGCGCCGGGGTCGTACACCGTCACTGCGGTCAACGTGACCGTCGGCGGTCTTCCCTACGTGCCCACGCCCGCCACGCAGCAGGTGACCGTGACGGCCTCGCTGGTCGCTTCGCCGGCTCCCGTGGCCTACGCGGTGCCGGGCGGCCGCATCAGCTTCAACCTCACGGGCATGCCGGCGGGCGTCACACCGACCTTCCTGCTCGCCGGCCCGAACGGCACGAGCGCCATCTCCGGCACCGCGGTGCTGTCCAACGTGCCGATCGGCACGTACACCATGAGCGCGAACGTCGTCTCCGCCGCCGGAGTGACCTACACCCCCACGCCCACCAGCCGCACGATCACGGTGGGCATCAACACCACTGTGTTTGCCGCGTTCAGCTATGCCTCTAGCGGCGGCGGCAGCACGGGCCGACTGGCGTTTGCGGTGACGGGGTTGCCCGTGAACGCCAACCCGTCCTTTACGCTCACCGGCTCCAGCGGTGCCACCACCATCATTGGCACGGCCACGGTCGATCCGGTGGTCACCGGCACATATACACTCACGGCCAACAACGTCGCATCGGGCGGCAACACCTACGTGCCGACTCCCGGTAGCCAGCAGGTCACGATCAACACGGGTACCACCGCAACTGCCACCATCGCCTACAGCACCGGTGGCACCGGCGGCGGGCTCAATCTGACCGTGGAGAACGTGTACCTCACTCAGGCCACGCAGCGCCCCGACGGCGGGGTCACGCTCGTGGCCAACCGTGATGCGCTGCTACGGGTGTTCGTCACCGCCAGCCAAGCCAATACTGCCCGCCCGGACGTGAGGGTACGGGTGTACGACGGCGCCACGTTGCTGCAAACGGTCAATATCCCCGCCCCGGAAACCAGCGTCCGCACCACGTCGGCGGAGGGCGTCCTCGCTTCCACGTGGAACACACTCGTCGCGGGCGCAAACATTCGCCCCAACACACGGGTGCTGGTGGATGTCGACCCGAGCGCCACCATCACGGAGACGGACCGCGCCGACAATCAGTGGCCGCGCACGGGGTCGCCACAGCTGGTGTCCGTGGCGGCGGTGCCACCGTTCCAGGTGCGCTTCGTGCCGGTGGTGGTGGCCGGCAGCACCGGCAACGTGAGCGAAGGCAACAAGGAGTCCTTTCTCACGTCCACTCGGCGCTACATGCCCATTCGTGATGTGGTCTCCGACGTGCGCGCGCCCTTCACCTCCAGCGCTGCAGCACTGCAAAACAACGATGGCAACTCCGCCTGGCTCACGGTGCTCAGCGAGCTCAACGCACTGCGCTCGGCCGACGGCGCGCCCAGCGCCATGCACTACTACGGCGTGGTCAAGGTCACGTACAACAGCGGCGTAGCCGGGTACGGGTACGTGCCCGGACGCGCCGCGGTTGGCTGGGACTACCTGCCCAGCGGCGACGACGTGGCCGTGCACGAGTGGGGACACAACTTCTCCCGTCCGCATTCGCCCTGCTCGGTGTCGGGCGACGACAACTACCCGTATGCGGGTGGCGTCATCGGCATGTTCGGCTGGAACTCCAGCTCCAATGCGCTGGTTGCCCCCACGGCCACCGACGTGATGGGCTACTGCAGCAACCAGTGGATCAGCGACTGGACGTGGACCAAGGTCATGCAGTATCGCCAATCGTCTGGCGTTCAGCTCTCGGCGTCGCGCACATCCGCGGCGAGCACCGATGGCCTGCTGGTCTGGGGGCGCGTGGTCGACGGCCAAGTGATCCTCGAGCCCTCGTTCCGGGTCAAGGCGCCGGCGTCGCCCGTTCCCGCGCGCGCATCCCACCGTGTGGAGCTGCTGAACGCGCAAGGTGGCGTGTTGCTCAACCTGCCCATCAGTGCCGATCGCGTGGACCACGAAACGACACACGATGAACGGCAATTCGCCGTCGTGCTGCCGTGGTCGGCCACACTCGAGCAATCGCTGGCCCGTGTTCGCGTGCGCGACGTACGCTCACCGCTGGCCGTCGCTGAGCGTGCAACCATCGCCGCGCGCGCGCCCGGCGATGTGGTGCCTGGCGGCGTGGCGCCGCTCGCCGCGCTGCCCGATCCGGAGTCTGACGTTGCCGCGCTGGGTGCCACGCGCGCCCGCGTGCGCTGGAATTCGCAGGCCTTTCCCATGGCCCTCGTGCGCGATGCGACCTCGGGCGCCATCATGGGCTTCGTACGCAATTCGGGCGATGCGGTGACGACCAACGGCCGGCGCATCGAGGTGGTGTTCAGCGACGGCGTGCGATCGGTGGTCCGGCGATAGCGGAGCCGCTTGCGGACGCCGCTTGCCGACGTCGACACCAGAACGCGGCAGCCGCCATCGGTGAATCGGCTGCGCGACTTTCTGGCCGTTGGGCGCCGGGCTAGCTTTCGATTCTGTCGTCGCCCGTCGACTAGCGGCGCGCGCGCTGATCCCGTCTCCCTGCTCGCCTCATGGCTGCCTACGACGTCATCATTCTGGGCGGCGGTCCCGCCGGCTACGTGTGCGCATTGCGCTGCGCCCAACTCGGCCTGACCGCTGCCGTTATCGAACGCGAAAAGCTCGGTGGCACCTGCGTGGTGTGGGGCTGTATTCCGGCCAAAGCTCTGCTGGCCAGCGCCAACATGGCCAATCAGGTCAAGCACGCCGCCCAGCACGGCGTGAACGTGGGTGAGGTCTCGCTCGACTTCGGCGTGGCGATGAAGCGGTCACGGAGCGTCAGCGAGCAAAACTCCAAGGGCGTCGAGTTTCTCTTCAAGAAGAACAAGATCGCGTGGATCAAGGGCGAGGGTGTACTGGAGAAAGGCAAGAAGGTCTCTGTCACACTCGCCGACGGCTCCAAGGAAACGCACGAGGCCAGAAAGGCGGTCGTCATTTCCACCGGCTCGCGCGTGAAAGGGTTGCCGCAAGCAGGCCTCACGCTCGACAAGAAGATTGTCATCTCGTCGGACGAAGCGCTGATCCTGGAGAAAGCCCCGAAAACAATGGCCATCGTGGGCGCCGGTGCCGTGGGCTGCGAGTTCGCTGACGTGTTCAACGCGTTCGGCACGCAGGTCACCATGGTCGAGGTGGCGCCGACCATCCTTCCCATCGAAGACGCGGACAGCTCCGCCGAGCTCACCAAGGCCTTCAAGAAGCGCAAGATCGAACTACTCACCGGCGCGCGCATCACCAGCGCCAAGGTCGCGAAGTCCGGCGCATCACTCGTGGTGGAAGCGGGCGGCAAGACACACACGCTCGAGGTCGACATGATTCTCGTCGCCGCCGGTCGCGCGCCCAATGTCGAGAAGATCGGGCTCGAAGCGCTCGGCATTGCCAAGAGTGATCGTGGCTTCGTCAAGATCACCGAGAAGTTCGAGACGAACGTTCCGGGCTACTACGCCATCGGTGACGTGGCCGGCAACCAGATGCTGGCCCACAAGGGCTCCCGCGAAGGGCATGTGCTGGCCGACATTCTTGGCGGCGAACATCCGCATCTGGTGAATTACGGCAATATCCCGAGTTGCACCTACTGCCATCCCGAGGTGGCATCCATCGGCCTCACCGAACAGCAGTGCAAGGACCAGAAGCTCGAGTACAAGGTGGGCAAGTTCCCGTTCTCGGCCAACGGACGCGCCCGCACCAGTGGCGAGACTAATGGCTTCGTCAAGATCATTCGCGGTGCCAAGCACGGAGAAATTCTCGGCGCGCACATTGTCGGGGCCAACGCCACCGAGCTCATTCACGAGCTCGTGGTCGCCCGCGAGAACGAGTACACCGTGGAAGAGATCGATCTCGCGGTCCACGCGCACCCCACGCTCTCCGAGGCCATCGGCGAGGCCGTGCTCGACAGCATGGGTAAGATGCTGCACGCCTGACTTGCACGCCTGACACCGGACATCCGCTGCACGACGCACTGCTGTACACGCTCCCGCTGGGACTCATCCCCTACGATGACGCGTGGGCGCTGCAGAAACGTGCAGCGGCCATGCGCATCAGCGGCGAGCTGTCGCACGATCTTCTGATTCTGTGTGAGCATCCGGCGGTCGTCACGCTCGGACGCAGCACAAAAGCTGGCAGTCTGCTCTCGTCGCCCGAGTATCTGGGTGCGTTGGGCATTCAGCTGCGCGACGTCGAGCGCGGCGGCGACGTTACCATCCACGAGCCGGGGCAGCTCGTGGCCTATCCCATCATCGATCTCAAGCGCCACACCAAAGACCTGCACTGGTATTTGCGACAGGTTGAGGCAGCCATCATGCACGCGCTCGCCGCCGTTGGGCTCGAGGCCTCGCGCGTGGCCGGTCTGACCGGCGTGTGGTGCGAGGGTCGCAAGCTCGCGTCCATAGGCGTCCACGCGCGCGATTGGGTCACCTGGCATGGCGCGGCACTCAACGTGGAGAACGACCTCGCCACTTTCGCGCATGTCGTGCCGTGCGGCATTGATCAGGTCACCATGACCACCGTCGTGCGCGAATGCGCGCGGGCGATGCGGCCCGCACCGAGCATGGAGCAGATGCGCAAAGCCGTGGTGAGCGGCTTCGCCGAGACTTTCGCGCTGCAACCGAATCAGCTACCTGAGGCGCTCGCTACGCAGTTGCGCCAAACACCGGCTATGCCGCGCTGAATTCATCGACACCAACGAAAATCCCCCGGCCGCGAGTATCGCGACCGGGGGATTTTCGCATTCGAGTCCTGCTACGGTACCACTTACTGCACCGTCACCGTGAAGGACAACGTGATGGCCGTGTTGCTGCCAAGGATCACCGTCATCGTGATGATTCCCGGCGTCGCTGGCGTGGTCCAGCCGCCAACGCGGGCAATACCGTTGGAATCCGTGGCCTGCAAGGAACCGGTCACCGTACCGCTACCAGAGGACGTCGAGAACTGCACGATTGCGCCGACAACGGGATTGCCACCTGCGTCAGTGAGACGGATAGCCGGCAACGTCGGCACGGCGGTGCTGACGGCCACGATCTGGTTCGACACGGCGCCGGGCGCGATCAACATCGTGGTTGCCGTGGCCGCCGTGGTGCGGGCAATGAACGTGGGTTCGAGACCCAGCTGATCAAGGCCTGTTACGAACGCGCGCACACGCAGCGTGACGCCAGGAATGCTGCCCACCGACCACGAGCCGAGCGTGGCGAGACCATTGATGTCCGTGGTCTGCACCGCACCGGTCAACAGGGACGACTGTCCAACGTCAGGTGTGAAGGTCACTGTCGCCCCGGAGACGGGATTCCCGCTCGCATCACGCACGCGGACCACGGGAAGTGGCGTAGCGAACCCTCCCACAGGGAAAGTGCCCAAATCCGCCACACTCACTGCCACTGCAGATGCCGGCGTGCCGCCAGTCGCCGAGGCAGTGAACGTCACGTCCGGCAAGCCGAAGATGCGGGCCACCAAGGTCTGCGGGCCGGCCGACGGTCCAAGCGTCCAGCTCCCTACCGTAGCAATGCCGTTGACATCGGTGATGGGGTTGGCGCCCGTTATGGAGCCGCCACCGCCGGTCACCTGGAACGATACCGTCGTTCCGCTCACCGGATTGCCTCGGCTGTCGCGCACAATAACCGACGGACGAATCGGCACGATGGTGCTGATGGCGGCAATCTGACCGCCGCCAGCAACCAGGGTCACGGTAGCGGGCAGGCCCGGCGTGGCGGTGGCCGTGAAGATCACCGGGTTACCGGAGATCTGCGTGGTGGACGTAACGGTCGCGCGAAGCGTGTTGGTGCCCACGTTGTCACCCAGCGTCCAACCACCCACTTCCGCAACGCCGTTGGCGTTGGTGACCTGACGGCGCGCCACTGCCACGCCACCTCCGCTGGTCACGTCAAACACCACTTCCAAGCCGGCGATCGGGTTGCCGAAGCCATCGGTCACGCGAACCGCGGGTTCAGTGGCCACCGGCCGACCGGTGAACGCCGACTGCCCGCCACCGGCGAACAGCGAGACGGCCGATGCCGCTCCCGTACGCGCGGCCGCCGTGAACACCACGGGCGTGAGCGCGCCGGAGGTGGCTGTGACGGTGTAGTTCTGTGCCGCGGTACCGAGCAACCACGAATCCAGCGTGGCCGTCCCGGTGGCATCAGTGAGCTTGATGGATCCCGAGGTGCTGGAACCAGCCGATCCCTGGAACGTGACTTGGGCGCCGGACACCGGGTTGCCGCCAGCGTCCAGCACGCGGACGCTGGGAAGCGGTGTCACTGTGGTGCCGACCGTTCCGGTCAGCGACGTGGCTGAGTTGGCGCTGAGCGTCGACGCCGCTCCGGCCAATGCGTTCGCGGTGAACACCACCGGGTTGCCTGTGGCACCGCTCACGAGAGCCAGCGCCGTGAGGCGATTGATGCCCACGGAGTTTCCGAGACGCCAGCCAGCAACGGTGGCAATGCCATTGTTACCCGTGCTCGCTCCCGATGAGGTCACGGAACCGCCGCCAGATGTCACCGTGAAGAACACCGAGACGTTTGGCACATTATTGCCGAACCGATCCTTCACGATCACCGCAGGCGACGTGGTCACGAGATTGCCCGCCTGCGTGGACTGATTGTCACCAGCGGATACAGCGACAGATGCGGGTGCGCCGGGCAGCGTGGTCGCAACGAACGTGACCACGCTTGGCACGCCGCCCACCTGCGCCTGCGCGCGCTGCAGACCCGTGGCTGAGCCCAGCGTCCAGATAGCCGATGCTTCGCCCGCCGTGGACGTGATGACAGACGTCGGCGCGATGGTGCCTCCGCCGTCAACCACATTGAACGTGACGGTGGCGTTGGGCAGCGGCTTGGCGCTGGCGTCTGTCACCACGACGCGAACAGTCTGCACCTCCCCCACGAGGCTGGTAAAGGTCGATGCGCCCACTGCGCTGAGCGCGCTCGGCGTCGGGGCTGGCGTGACGTCATCCTTGCACGCCGTTGCGCCAAGCAGCAGCGCGCTGGCGAGCAACGTCAATCGTGAATACTGTCGGGTTCGCCGCATGAATGGCTCCAGGTTCAATGATGGCCTACAGATGACGTGTACTGCCCACGGGTCGATCGATACGGCGCGGTTGGCTGCCTAGCAGATGCGCTTCCTGTGATACTCAGACGCTACACAATACGTCACCACAATACGCCACCACAACCGATGCAGAAAGTGCGGCAGGACGACTTCGTGACGGCGAGGCTGAAATTAACACGACCCCGCGAACCGTGGCTCGCGGGGTCGTGCTGTTCCGTGATGCAAGACACCACGTGAAACGGCGCTACATCTTCTTCTGTAGGGACTCCGGCATCGCCGACGCCTTGGGCGCCATCGCCGGTTTCGCGGCGGTATCCATGGTCACCACGTTGGATGAGTCGACCGCCTTTGCCGGCAGTTTTTCCACCAGCGGCGTGGGCAGGTTGAACTCCTTCATGGCACTCACGTAGTACTTCCAACCGGTGCCCAGCACCTTGTTGTCGGCCAGCACCACCGGTGTTTCGAGCGCTTGCTCCACCGGATCGGTGACCGCTCCCGCCGCTTCACGGAAGTAGATCACCTCGAACTGCCGACCGTTGGCGAAATAGGTCATGCGGCGGAACCCGTGCTCAAGGCGGCTGGTGTCGGCGCCGGACGCCGTGAGCGGTCCGGTTCCAATAAGCTCGATCACGGCCTCGCGACTGTCTCCAACTTTAAGCGATTTGAGTTTGCTGCTGCCAACCTCGGAGTCGCCGCAGGCGGCGCTGACCACCAGCGCGACCACGGCGACGGTACGAACAGCACGAACGACGTATGCATGCATAGGAATAGGGATCGGGGTGGGTTTGGGCGGGGCATTCCTGCTCCCCGCGAGCGCCTCTGGCGCGACACTGGAACGAGACACGTGGTACCCGTAGAATCTAATTGGTTCGGGTTCCGGTTGGAAACACAATGGCCCCGCTCTTTCGAGCGGGGCCGTTGTTTCCATCACACTACCCGGAGCATTACGGGATGCGGTTGACCGCAGCCTGGAAGCTGACCGAGTTCGTGTTGAACCCGCCAAGCGAACCAGTCACCGTGTACGTCACCGTTACCGGCACCGTACCCGCCGTCACGACACCGACTGCCTGGAGCGTGCAGGTGTTGCCCGCGCCCATCGTGGCCGTAAGGAAGGCCGGGTTCGACGAGGTGCAATTTGCACCCAGGTTGACGAGGTTCGTGTTCGGAGCAGCCGACACCACTGTGGCGAAGGCAGCTGCCGCGTTCGTGAACGTTGCCGGCGTCGCCACCGTCAGCGTCACGGCCGCGTTGGCCGGAAGCGCGTTCGGCAAGCCGAGCGTCTGGGTGATGGTCGAGAGACCGTTACCCGATGCATCGGCGCCGATGGCACGGAGCTGATCGCCGTTGGCGAAGGCCGCCAGCGAGTTGCCAATGCCCTGCGCCTGACCGCCGTAGGTCATGGTGTAGCGCCAGAAGCGGTTACCGCCCTGGTCGAGCGCGCCGATGAACGAGGCGGTACCGAGGTACTGCCACTCGCCGCCAACCACTGCACCCGGGTTCTGACGAACGATGTACACGCTCGAGAACGGAGGATTGGTGAGTGACGTGCTGGTCATCGCACGGTACTCGATGCTGCCGCTGGATCCACCCGGGAGGAACGCCGCCCAGGACACGATGCCGGCTCCGCCGACCGCGTTGGTCCAATCCTTCGCCGTCGCCGGCCCGGTCACCTGGGTCGGGAAGATCGGCTGCTGCAGCTGCGTGGAGCGACCGCTGTCAACGCTGAACGCCGTCGTGGTCGACGTCGCCGTGGCGCGGATGTCATACAGGCGAGCAACCACCGAGTCCGGCTTGATGGCCGCGAGCACCGTACCCGTCTGCGCGACGGAGAGCGGGGCGCCGCCAGCAGTGGTGGTGATGATCGACTGGATGAACGGCACCGGCACATTCAGACCAGCAGACGCGAGCGCAGTGCCCGGGCCGACCGGCGTGGTGAGCTTGTTGTCGTTGATCGAGGCGAACGGGTTGTGCCACAGGCCGAGCGTCGGCGCGGTGGAGTAGTTCGCGACGCGGGCAAAGCGGATAACCGTCGGGCCCGTGACTGCGAGCGTACCATCAGCAGCACCGAGCTGCTGGTAACGAAGGCCGAGGTCGCCAGAGATGGCTTCCAGGTCGTCGGTACCG
>JANNEV010000372.1:0-13612 GCA_031379145.1 Gemmatimonadaceae bacterium | reverse complement strand
CTTGAGCCGCTCCTTGAGCTCTGTCACGAGATAGTCGCGTAACGGCTTCGGACGCACCAAACCCACGACGTCATTGCCGTCCTCCAACTCCTCGATCAAATCCGTTTTCTTGCCCTGTAGGCCCACAAGGAGCGCCTCGGTATAGACCGACTTATAGACCTTGGCGGAGTTCTTTGGATCCTTGATCTCGTTCGAGGGTGATCCAAGGGCGCAGGCGAAGAAAACGTCCACGGGCTGCTCGCCCGAAGGCACGACATTTGGAAAGATCTCCTGGCCTTTTACACGCGTGCCCTGGATTCCCTCGGCCGCCGTGCGACAGGCATCGGAGATGAATACCACGTGCGGAATGCCGGCCAACCGAGCAAGCGCGATGCTTCCCTCGAGATTCACCGCCTCATTCACATCTTCCGGCGCTCCGGAGAGCAGCCACAGCTCCCCGCCATTTACGACGCCGTGTCCAGCGAAGTAAATGACAATCTGCTCGATGCCATCCTCTTTTACGAGCTTGGCGACGGCATCGCGAATCTGCTTCGCGTGGACAGGCTTCTTCTCATCGGTGATCACCTTTACCAACTTCTTCGGGAATCCCTGCTCACGCGCCCACTCGGACATTTGCTGGGCGCATTGGTGAACGGTTTGCAGCTGGGGAAGCTGCCCCGTCTTTTTGACTGCGATGATGACGGCCCCGCGTTTCGGCGTGTTCATGACCAGTCTCCCCTGAGTTAACTCGCTCGTTTTCTCGGTTTGGGTATTGGTTTTGTGGGCGTCAGCAAGCCGGGCTCGCCTTCACACACGAACGCACCCCAGAAATACGGATCTGGTCGCTGTTCTTTTAATGCGAGCTGCGCCTCGCGTAGCGCCGATGATCGACACTGGGCACCCGACAAAGCGCGATCATAGAATCCGACTATGACGTCCTTGGTGTACCGGTCCGGTACTTCCCAGAGGGTCATTATCACGGTCTGTGCACCGGCGAGGGAGAACGCGCGGCGCAGTCCCAGCACGCCTTCCCCAACCTGTATTACTCCCAGTCCCGACTCACACGCGGACAGAACAACCAATTCGGTGTCGCCAAGATTCATCGTCGCCGCCTCCATTGCAGTGATGACGCAATTGCCTGCGTCGTCCGGCACGGGTTGGCGTTGCAACCACGCATTCACGCCGGCGAACACGAGCCAGGAGCGCATCAGGGGATCCTCCTGCCGAGGCACGATGCGCATGCCGAGACGGTGGGCGGCGGAGTCGTCCCTCGCACGCGGCCTCGGATCTTCGTCCTCCAAGAAGAACCCGTGTGTCGCGAGGTGCAGAATGCGCGGCGACTGGCACGCCATCAGTGTTGGTTTGAGAGCACTCTTGCCCACGAGCGGTTTGACGCCCAGGCGTTGGGCGACTGCTTTGCCCTCGGCGCGACCCCACGTGAGCGCGTCGAACCGCAGGCCGGGTTTTTCCAGAGGGCGGTCCCGCGGGCTTGCAAGTCCAGCAATACCGTCAAACAGATCTTCGAAAAAGAACACATTCAACTGCGGGCCACCTGACCCTTGGAGATCAAAGTCCGGATCGGCCGCAACTACCGGAGGATTGCGCGTTGCGGATGTACGGGATCCGAACCTTAGGAGATCCCGCCCAGCGCCGACATAGCGAAACTCATAGTCGTCGATGAGATAGCGATCACCCTCCGTGGGGAGAATTGCGAACGGCAACCGCGCGAGCTCGCCATCAGGCGACAGGTACACGACGTGCGCTCCTCCCAGATGCTCCCGCACCGGGTCGAACACCGCCGATCGAAGTGCCTTCGCGACAACGGAGAATGGGCGTGTCGCTTTGGGCTTGTCGACGCGGACGGAGCGGTCTGCCGGCCGATCCTCCTCGCCAGTCAACGCGGTTCGCGTCTCGGCCACAAGCACATCGATAACCTGTGCAACACCGAGATCAATGAGTCGTGGGCTGTCCGGCTGCCCGGCCGCCAGCACCAGGGCGAAGTAGTGGACTTCGGGCGCACTGTCCGCTTCCGTAGAGCGGAATCGCAGGCGCACATACTCGACGAGTGCGCTGCCCTTTGACATCGCGGCTGACACGGCGTGCGAATCGACACGCGCGAGACGAGCGCCAAGATCCGCGGCGGGCGCGAGTTCTCCCAACTGAATCTCGAGTTCCTCCTCATTCACCCTCAGCTCCAACATGTGCTTTCGAAACGCCCGGGCATCCTCGTCCTCGGCGACCGCCAGGATTCTTTCGGCAATGCGCCGACGGATCATGAGCAACTCGGCATACTTTTGCGACGCCGCATCGTCCGGCCGCTCCGCTGCGACGTCTCGAAAACGAGACCACAGCTCCGATTCCACATTCTTTCGGCGAAGAACGAGATCCATCCCAAGCTTGGAGAGTTCGGGGTAGTCAGCCTGGAGCGGGAGGATCGCGGCGAGGATGGCAGCCGTTCCATCGCGCATGCGTGGTAAGAATCGGCGACGCTGAAGCTCAGTTCCGACGCTGCCCAGGCGGCCAACGGCGGCGTTGTCGGCCTGCGCAGCCTCGGTGATCAGGCGCGGCGCGTCTGCGTCCCCGGGGGCGAGCTTCCAAAGCTCTGCCGCCAGAAGAGCGGCACGATCCGCCAACTCCTCGAACTCGATGCGCTCCCGGAGCGCGGCGTCGAGACCGATCGCTCTCCATTGCGCGAGCAAACGACTCTCCTCCAGCAGGGCCAGCGACGCCTCACCCCAGTCACCGCTGCCGTCTCCTCCGATCAACCTCAGGTTCATCTCGATTGCCGCGACGGCCCGTTCGGTCGCCAATTCGGGATGCAAGGCAAGATAGCGCTTCCGATCGACCGCGCGCTCAATGAGACATAGCGTGCTGATGGATCTCAGCAACTGTAGCTCGCGCGACACGGCTTGCGCCGAGAGGTCCTTCTCCGCCCGTCGTGCCTCGAGGAGCGGCGACAACTCCGGATAGTCGGCGAGGATTTTGTCCAGCTCTTCGTTTGTGAGTGGGATCAGCTGTTCCGGTGCGATCATCGAAGGACCGAGAGAGAACTGCGCGGCGTCGCGGTCCTCGAGGCACGTCACCCCCAGCATGTTGAGAATTCCGAAGTGCCGCTGCGGGTCTGATTCGGGAGTCCAGATCTTCAATGCGTTTCTGTACGACGCGCGCGCCTCCGAGAGATTCTCTCTGCGCTCGCCTTGCAGGCGCTGTCGCCACGCATTGCCGAGGTTGACCATCGTCTCAGCCCACTTAGCCGGAGTCCGCTCGGGGGTGCGAACGCTCAGCGCCTGGCGGAACGCCTCGATGGCTCGCTCGCGATTGGCCGCGGCATCTCGACGCTGAAACGCAGCATAAGTGCAGCCAAGATTGTTCTGTGTTCGGGCCCACTCGTCAGGCGCCGCGTCGCGGGGAGTGACACGCAGCACTTGCTCGAATAGAAAGACAGCGCGCGCCAGATTCTCGTCTCGACTGCCCCGCGTACGAATCGAGTAGACATTGCCGAGATTGTTCTGCGTCGCGGCGAAGAGGTCAGCCTGGCTGCGGTGTTCAGGGATCGCCAACGCGCTTTCGTACGCCTCGATAGCCAGCTCGGTGTTTTCGGCATCGTCTCCGAGCGTGCGCCGACGGTACAACAAGCCGAGGCTCGACAGCGCCGAGGCCCGTGACGTCGGCGGCACGGAGCCGGAATCCACTGCGAGCGCTGAGTTCAACGCTGCGATCGCGTCCTCGATGTGTTCGGCAGTGTCACTGTCCGCAATGTCTGCCAGGCTTGCGGCAAGAGTGAATTGGATTGAAAACCAAAGGTCGGGCCGGTCGGTCGCATCAATCAACGTGAGCGCCTTGCGACACAGCGCGGCTCGTTGGTCGGCATTCGCTGCGCGGCCGATCGCGACGATGAGGTCGGGCACGCTGCCGCCCATCGCCGCGGCATCCACGGCTCGCACCTGGCTCACGATCGGCTCCAATACTGGACGCAGCTCCGGATGATCATTCATCAACTGCTCGACCTCGGCGTTCTGACGCGTCTGGATGAACGCACTGAGTGCCTGCATGACAGCTGGCTTGAGCGCTTCCTCGACCCCGCTCAGATCGATCTCGATCGCCGTTCCGCTCTCATCAAGTTTGTCAGGCGATGTTTGTTTGCTCTCGGTCGACGTCTCCACCTCGCGAGACTCCAGGATTCTGGTGAACTCGCTGAGCTGATTCCGCTGCGCGAGTGCGGCCGCAGCGCCAAGCGGCGGATCTGCCGTTTCCAATACCCAGGTTAGTTCCTTGATCGACATGGCAAGCGAGGCCTTCGTCAGCTGGACATGACGGTGATCTTCAGCGAGCGAGGCTCGCAGCGAAGTCAGCGCAGGAACGAGGAGTTTCGCTGCCTCGGCCGGGCGACGCTGTCGGAGCAGCTGTTCCGCAAGGTTGTACTGCATCAGCGCCGTTGCCGGATGCGTGTCTCCCCTCTCGCGCGTGCTTTGGTCCAGCGCCTCGCGCAGCAGCGGCTCGGCTCTATGCCACTGATTCCGTCGTGCGAAGAGGTTTCCCAGGTTGTTGAGTAGACTCGTCACGAACTGGGTATCCTGGTCTTTCATGCCGCGGGCGAGCTGGAGGGCCTTTAAGTACTGGGAGAGCGCGGCATTCTCATCCCCGGTGGCCTCCAGGAGAGCCGCAATGTTGGAGAGGCTGTTGACCACCTCGAGGCTTTGCTCGCCAAACTTCGCGCGACGCAGGCGCAGCGCTTGTTCATACAGTGGCGCCGCGTCCTCGTAGCGTCCCTGGAGCTTGTAAAGAACGCCGAGGTTATTCAAATGATGTGCGAGTTCGATGTCCTCCTCGCCCTTGGCTTTCCTCAACACATCGATCGCGTATCGATAGCAATCCTCGGCTCGGTCCTGGACCCCAGCCGCTTTGTAAATGAGGCCAAGAAAACCGAAATCCTCTGCGACAGCCGGATCACCCTCTCCATGGATCTGCCTCGCCAGTTGCACGGCACCTGTGGCGAAGTCAATTGCAGCATTGTAGCTGCCCTGGTGATAGAGCAGCTTTGCCGCGTTGCGGCATTCGCTCAATCGTTCGCGCTCATCTGGACTCGGTGAAGGCAAGTCTTGAGGGCGCATTGTCACCTCCGTGTTGCAGATCGCAGCCCCGTGATCTGGCCGCCTCCCTACCGCTCACTGCAGGTCCCCAAAATGCGAAATCGCGAGGACCGACCGTCGGATCGCCGCTACCTGCGGTCCGAAGCGACCGGCCTTGCCTCTTTGGGCCGCGGCTGCACAACGCCAGCTTCTGCAGCGAGAGCTTGAACACGATGCGCGCGGAGCGCGCTTCCGAAAACGCCCGACTGCAGCAAGCATCGTCAGGCCAGAGCCACGCGAACGTTGCGTCGAAACGGCCTAGTGCGCAACGGAACGGTGACGGGCCGCGCCCGAGTCGGACGTATGTGTGATCGACCAGATCCTCGCGAACCTCCGCGCCCGCGCTGCGCAGGCGGCCCACGCTAATGCGCGGAGCCCCCCATCGACGCGGGCCCAAGCGAGCCGGGGCACGTCGCGCGCCCCCACGCCCGTCCGCCGTCGCCCCGACTCCCGCATGAGTACGCGCCCCCAGGACGCCCCGCGACCACACGGGGACGTTCGGCGTGCGCGGCCGTCCCACCGGCGCGTCCGATTGGTCCCCGCCGGCATCGGTCCCCCGCACGGTGTCCGCCGTGCCCACGGCGCTCGAGGCGCTCACGGCGAGCGAGCGGGAGGGTACCCCTGCCGCCCGTCACGCGGCGCTGGCGAGGTCGGCGATCGCGCCGAATGCTCGACGGATAGTCGACGCACCCCGATTGAGATTCCCATGGACCCGACACCCGCCGCCGACGTATCATCGTGTCACGTCGTGTGTGATCCCACCCCAATGCCGCCCACATGCCCGCTGCTCAATCGAGGTGGTCGCACTCGTCTGTCCGCATTGCCCGAATGGGGCACGCCCTTCGCGCGGTGATCCTGCTGGGTATGTCGTTGGGCGCGATGTCGTTGGCTGCGTCGCTGGCCTCCGCCCTCGGTGCGCAGGCCGCACCCGTCCTGGAGACGCTGGTGCCGTTCGACGCAGCCGGACGGATCACCGTCATGACGCCGGCGCTTGTTGCCCGGCTCCGCCTGAACGCCCCCGACTGGCCGGTCACAGAGGGATTCCGCGAAGCACGTCTGTATCGCGGCGACGGTGGCGGTACCGTGCTTGCGGTGCAGCGGATGGATGGCACTGTGGCCCGCTACGCGCTGACCGATCAGGCCATCGAGAACGTGCGACGTGCGGTGGACGCCGGGCTGTTGGCCCAGGGGCGTGGTACTGACCGGCTCGTTGGCGCGGGGACCGGCACGGAGGTCTCGCAACCAGCCCGCAATGCGTTCGTCCGCAACCAGGCACTGCTCGGCCTTACCGCCTACGGTCCCGCCGCGGCGGCGCTGTTCAGCGGCAGCGGTGGGGCCGCTGCTACCGGCGCATACTTCCTCGCCGCCGGTACATCGTTCTTCGTGGCTGCCAACACGGCCAAACAGCAGACCGTGACGCGCGCCCAGGCCAGCCGCGCCGCGCACGGCGGCACGCGCGGCGCCCTCGCGGGCCTGGCGGTGGCGGCGATCGCCAACGCCGACGGCGGTCCGGCATGGGGAGCCGCCGTGCTCACGGGCGCCATCGGGGGAACCACCGTCGGCTTCCTGCAGGCGCGCGGACTCAGCGACGGGGAAGCGGCCAGCGCCGGCCTGTTCGCCGACCTCGGCGCCTTCACCACGATCGGTGCCGGGGGTGCGTCCGGCGCTTTTCGGGAGCGCAAGTATCAGGAACCCATCGACCCGACACGCCCGGAGGGTGGAACCTACACTCGCACAGACAACGACCTGCGCGGCTCCGGCAAGGTCACCCTCGGCGCCGCTATTGCCGCAAGCGCGGTCGGCTATGCGCTCGGCCCGCGCTATGCCCGCCGCGCCGCGTACAACGTCACGCAAGGTGACGTGAGCATGGTCTTCACCGGCGCACTGCTCGGCGGCATGGCCCTCTCGGGGATTCCCGGTGAGAACGCCGACGGGCCGGTGCGGTTCGGTGTCGCAACAGTCGGCGGACTGGCCGGCTCGCTGTTCGCCGATCGGGTGTTCGTGCGCCGCGCCGACCGCACCGCAGCCGACGGCACGCTGGCCCAGCTCGGCGCGTTCGCGGGCATGCTCATGGGAGCCGGGGCTGGCGCTGTGGCCGACGCGAACGGGCAGGGCCTGCTGGTCCTCGCGTCAGCCGGAGGCCTGCTTGGTCTGCTGGCCGCCGACAATATCATCGGGCCGGCCAAGGATGCCGGTCCATTGCGTGGTGTCATGCCGCGCACGTCGCGCACGATCGACGGCCGGGTGTTCGTGTCGCTGGGCCCGGTGTCGTCGGTGCGGATCACGTTCTGAGCGCGTTTTCCTCCGGCATGTCGAACCTCGCGTCGTACTTCGCGTACATCCCGTAGTCGCACGCGTCGGTGAACTTCGTGTTCACCGCGACCTCGATCCTGTTCGTACGGTCACTCATCACGCGCGTGGTGGCCGCACAGGTTCGCCGTCCTCCTGACCCCTCGTTCATGCGCGTGGGGCTGTTCGCCCTGCTGACCCTGCAGCGCCCCCCCGCCGTGCCTGCACAGCGGCCCGACGATCGCCCATTGCGCGACTTCGTCAGCACGTGTCGAGAATCGGGAAGGCAGACGCTGGAGATTGTTGCCGGCGCCACGCTGTTCGCGGTCATCGCCGACGTCATGTATCCGCTTCGGCGAGTTGGCGGCGATCGTTAACTGCCATGGCCCCATGCGGGTCGTCGCGTTGCTCACCCAGGCCTCGGTGATCGACCGGATCCTCGCGCACCTCTGGACGCGCGCCGCGAGCGAGGCGGAGGGCACGCCGCCGCCCGTCTGTCCGTGCTCGCGCGGTCGGCGATCACGCCGTACACTCGACCGACCCCAATCGAATTTCATATCCAGGGTAAACGCTATGCTTGTTCGCCGAGGCAAGCAGACTCATGCAAGACGCACTCAGATTGGCGCGCGTTCATGGCGCACGCGTCGCTGTGGGTGCATGTTCCGCCTCTACCCCGTTGCAACCGTTCAACTCACCATGCGGCGCACGTCGGCCGCAGTAGCGAGGGTTCTATGCGCAAATTCTTCTTTCTCGCCGCAGCACTGGTTGCGTGTTCCAAAGCCGAAACGCCGGCGACCGACACCACCGCGATGGCGCCTGCGATGGCGCCCGCGCCGGCCCCACTCACGGCTGCTCAAGTCGCCGGCAAATGGACCGGCATGACCATGGGTGAAACGAGCGACTCGGTGACCGCCCGCTGGACTTCGGAGAGCGCTGATGGTCTCACCGGAAGCATCACGCTCGACGGCACGACAACGGCAATTCCGTTCACCACGACATACGACGCAGATAGCATGGTCGCGACGTCGAACGCCCCGTATGCCTCTGCCGATCCGAAGGTCCCGAAAATGAATTTTCGCTCGGTCGGACGTATGAAAGACGGCAAGCTGGTTGGTACGGTGACGAACACGCTCGGCAGCAAGCCTGACTCGGTGGTGAACCGTGGCCGTTGGGAGTCCAGCAAGGCGCCGTAAGGGGTGGAGGGTTCGACGACGCAGCGCGGGCCACCTGAACACCAGGTGGCCCGCCAACGCGTGACGACGATGTTGGCGTGGCTCACGGTCGATTCACCGGCCCCAACTGTTGATCCAACCAGCGCGTGGACTCCGACATCCACATATCGCGCGGCAGGAAGTGTCCGCCTTCGAAAAGCACCTGTTTTTTCGCAACGGTCGGAGAGCCGAGCACTCGCAGACACGGCCGTTGCGACGACTCGTATGGAACCACGCTGTCATAGCGACCGCTGAGCATCAGCATCGAAATGCGAATGCGCGGTTCGATGGCGAGCGCCGTGCCGCCGTTGCGTGCGCCCCAACTGGTGCCCAACGTGCAACAGGGGCAACCGAACTCCGTCACCCCAGTTGCGCTTGCATCCGCGATCCAATTCAGGCTCGCTTCACTTCCGTCGCCCAGCTATCCCTGAGCCACACGATCCGATTGAACGCCGGCTGCTTCGGCGTGCGGCTCTACCATTCACTCGTGAAGTGACCCACGTCCCAATTCGTACGAACACCTAAAAGAGTGTCTACGGAACCGGGGATTGCTCACACCACTGTCACGTTCCATGTCGCCACCACCACGTTCGTCGCGGTCAACCTCGCCGTGATCACCGCCGCTCCCGCTGCGATGCCCGTCGTCAAACCCGACGAGTTCACCGAGGCCACGGCGGCGTTGGACGAGCTGTAGCTGGTGCCAGGCCCCGCGTTGAGCATCGCGCTTGTTCCGACTTTGATGTTGACGTCCTTCTCGGACCCGGTCCCGGTGCTCGGTGCCGCCGGGCAGGAGATACCCTGCAGCGCTGCCGTGCTCATGATCCACTGCCGCACGGAATTGTCGATCCCGGTGATCGTGGCGGCACCGGTCGTGGAGAAGCTCACGCGCGCGAGGATCACGCATTCGTGGTCGGGTGCACCGGGGCACGTCGAGAGCATGTCGATGGCATCAGCGCATGTACCGGGACGCGATGGCCGCGTCCAGTCCTCCGGTACGGGCCAGCAACTGAGCCTCCAACCGTCGGCGGTGCGCGAGTAGTCGCAGGAGGAGTCACCGCATCCACAGCCCGCTGCAGTGACCCGAACCGGACGACTCGGACACTCGTCATAGCAGACACCCACAAAGACGTCGCCGCGCGGGGTGTTGGCCGACGTCGTCACCATCGACGACGAAGTGACGGGCAGACAGGGATCGCCGCTGGTGGTCCCGCAGGTGGCGAGATCGAGGTACGAAACCCTGGTCACGCAGACTTCGTCACCCAACGGCGTGAGCGCATATCCACAGGTCACGGCGACTCTTTGCGGGTGCTCGGTGTCGGTTGCATCACTCACCTCCAGGCCGCACACCACACCTGTACCGTGAAGCATGCGGTTGTGCCGCCGCAGCTTGTTCAGGATGTATTCCTGTTCGGCGCGCATGTCTTCGGCGGTGATGAGCTGCCGGCTGAAGTAGCGAACGCGCTCTGATCCGCTTGCAGCGGTGGTGGACGAGGACACGTGAGATCTCCTAGCGAGAGAAACGTTCGCGTCAAGCGATCGTGAAGGTGAATGAGAACACACCGCCTTCGGCGCCATTGCCCGACGGGAGGGCCGTGGGTTCGCCATCGAGCAGGTTGCCGTGCAGGTCCTTCACCGACGGTTGCTGCTGTCCGCTGCGCAACACGCAGCCGTAGGTCCCGGCGCCAAAGGTGGATGGCACTTCCTGAAGCCCATACAGCGCAACGTTAGGATGCGCCGCGTCGGTTGTGATCTTGCCGGCGATGATCGTCCACGCCAGCGGCCCCCGGCCCGGCACTCGCCGCTCGACCACCACGCTGAAGTTGAATGGCGACGCGGCCCCACCGGGGTACGTCGTGACCGACTTCGGGTCGATTGGTGTGTTGAAAGTGAAGCGGATCTGATTCGGTTTTCCGGCAACGAGCAGCGCTGCCTGCAACGGCTTCCCACCGACTTTGCCAACCACGTTGCCCGACGCATCGAGAAATTCGACGTTCGTCACCCGAAGCGTGCTCGTGTCTGGCGGCTTTGCCGGCTGGTCTGCCGTGGACGTGAACACCACCTCGCTCGGCGTGCCGGAGGCGATCGTCGCCGAGACGATGTTCACGCCTGGCGTCGGTCCGAGTCGCCACACGGGGAGCGTGGCCACACCGCTGGACAGCGTCGACACGTCGACGTGGTCGCTGAGTGCCACGCTGGTGAGCCCGATCTGCCCGCCGCCGCCCTTCACGAAAAAAGAGACCACCGCACCAGACATCGGCACTGCGTCCTCCTTCACGATGACGACCAGCGGATTGCCCACGTTCGCGCCGACGAGTGCCTGTTGCAGGTTGCCGGACACATAGGCGAGCGAAACCACGGGTGGCGGTGGTAGCGGTGGTGGCGGTGGCGGTGGTGGCGGTGGCGGCGGCGGTGGTGGCGGGGTCTTGCCGCAGCACTCCTCGATCCGCGCCGCCAGACAGAGAATCATTTCGAAGAGCGCCGCATTGCCATACACCATCTGACGGTTCGTACACAGATCGATCGTGCCGATCTTGCCGCCGTTCGTCATCGTGACGCTCGCAAGCACGATGCACGCGCCGTCGGGCGAACCGCTGCCCCGATGCATCGAGGCTCCGCACAGCGCGCGCACACGCTCCGCTGCCGTTGCAGCACCGAGCGCCGTGCAGATCTCCTTGCGCGGATGATCGGGAACGCCGGGCATCGGGCCCGTGCGCGACGTGATGTGATAGCTCTCCACGATTGTCGCGGCCGCCATCTGCTCGCCCGTGCCGCAGTCGGGCACGAGCGCGGGGACCATCTCTGTCTCACACTCCACGTACGACAGGCAGAGCCACACGGTCTGCGCCACATTCTTCGGCTGATCGGTTCGCGTGCCCGACGCGTCGAACGTGGCCCACGGGTCAATCAGCACGTCGGACGGCACGATGATCTCGCGGCCGTATGAGTCGATGGCGACGCCCGGCGCAACGGCGAGCATGCCGTCCCTTTCCGTTACCGTGAGTCCGCACAGGATGCCTGTGCCGATCTCGAGACGATTGAGCAGCCAGCGCTTCCGGTTGAAGTAGCTCTGCTCCATCTGCAGGTGGAGGTCGTCGAGCAGCTTCCCGTAGAAGTAGTTGTTGCGAGCGGGCGCGTTCAGGCTCGCGAGATCGCGGTCCTCCACATGTTCCATCATCATCTCCTCGAATCGGACGCAGCAAGGGTCGCGACAACAGGAACGGGGCTGACGACAACGGGAGCCGCTACACGTTCGGCCGCGCCGAGCCATGAAGTGACTCCGAGCAGCGAGCCGCTCATGGACATCGGGTCGGGCGGTCCGGCGACGATGGTATCCACGCCGACGGTGGCCTGTATGCCGACGCGCATGAGCGGTCGAGCGCAGCACAGGTGGTAGTCGGTGTGCGCAGGTTTTTCAGCGTCGATGACCGTGCGAAGCAGCTGCTGCTGCTGCGTGGTCAGCCCTGCCGCAGCCGGCACTACGACACTGAACAGATGGGCGGTCTCGCTGAACAGCAGTGACCCGAACTGCGCAGGGGTCTGGGGCGCCGTTTCGCCCACTACGGTTCCACCAACCAGCATGCCCACGTCGTCGTCCTGCAACGCGTCTTCGAGACGAACGGCGTCGTCGCGGACGGCGTACATGCGCGACGGTGGAATCACTTCCATCCGTTGGCTGTGGCTGAACCAGGAGAGCTGGATCGTCGCATCACCAAGATTCTCGTAGTATTCCAGCCGAATCGCGCTCCACTCGCCGGCGCGAAGCGCGATGCGTCCGGTGTTTTCGGTGGGCGGGTGATCGGTCCAGTTGTCGATGATGAGGCGACCGTCGACCCACAGGCGCACGCCGTCGTCCGAGAGCGTGTGAAAGGAATACGTTTCCGAATACCGCGGAGAGATCTGCCCCGTCCAGCGAACCGAGAACCCGTTCGGGGGAAGGCCGCGGCGCGGCGACCCGTCCAACCATCGGCACGACACGGTCCGGTCAACTTGCGTCGCGCGCAGCAAGTCGAAGTTCGTGCCCGCATAGTAGTCGCCGCGAAGCCCCATCAGTCGCGGATCGGGCGGGATGTGTCCGGCCAGGACCATCCCGTCGGGGACATCGGTGAGCCCGGTGTCGAAGCCAAGCCGCGATGTGAGATCGAGCTGCCAGACGGCGCGAGCGCGAAACGATTCGATGATGCCTGGCCGGACGCCAGCGTAGATCTCCACGAAGTCCGCGAGGCCCGCGGGTGTGCCGCGGCGGCGATACAGCTCGGGTACTCGGGCAATCAACCTGCGCGCCGCCTCGGCGTCGATTCCATCGGGGAGCGGAAAGCCCAACCACGACGCCAACCACGCGAGATGATCGTCGGGCGCGACGTCCGCAGTGAGGCGACGCGACAGTTCATCGAGTGTGAGCTCCTGCTCACCGAGCGCCGACCGAAACACGGCGAGCCAGCGCTCGAGAAACGCGTCATCATCGCGACGCCGGTACACGGCCGGTAGATGATCGAGGTAGCTGGTGCCCGTCGTTTCCGCCTGCACCTGCGTGAGGCTCGGCGCCTGCGAGCCGTCGGTACGAATCGACAGATCGACCCGCAACCAGAGAAAGCGCCGGCTGCCGATCGCGCCGCCTGCGCCAAATGGCCGCACGAGTGTGTCAAGCGCGCGCGCGCGCGTCCACGCCCCAGCACCGGGGGCTGTGGTCGTATCACTGACATACAGATCGAGCGACACGGTGCCATCGCCCTCCTCGGCGTCGACATGAACGCGCTCCCAGTCTCCAAGCTCGCCGGCGTCCAGCGGACCCGCTGTGAGCGAGCCCGTGGCGGCGAGCAAAGCCGTGGCGGAGGTGCCCACGGCGCGCGTGAGCAGAAGCGTCCCGTCGGTCCGCGTCGTCAGCCCGGACAGCGTCACGCCGTCCCACTGATGACGGTCCCGCAGCACGGCGTACCTCGTGGCGTCGCCGATCACAGGCTACTCCACGTAGAGGTTGTAGTTGAGGCGACCGCCATTCGGGACGGA
>JANNEV010000398.1:0-5428 GCA_031379145.1 Gemmatimonadaceae bacterium | reverse complement strand
CACTGGCGTCAGAAAGTACTGCGACAATGCCGTCGAGGTCGTTGTCGGGGTGGAGGCGGTTGAGTCGATCACGGCGGTCGCTGCGGCGCCGCACCCGACCGAGAGCACTGCGAGGAGGGACGCCGCTGTCGTGCGATACCGGCAACCCGAGTTTCGCTGTGCTGCCAATGGTTCTGCTCGTCGTGCCATCGTGTCTCCGGATGCCAGTGGATTCGTCAACGTCTCGGGTGCTGGACAACCTGAGCCGTCGACTCATTCCACCAGACTTCTGAACGAATCGGCGCTGAAATCCGTTGCTCACTCGACTTGTCTAGCACTGCTCGACCGTGCTGGTGTCGATCTCCTGCTGGGCGCGGAGCGGGTTCACCACAGGTCTACGTCTAGTCGGTCCTGGCGACGGCGATGACTGGCGCGCGGTTGCGACGATGGCGCTCCCAATCATGGAGTGGTTAGTCTCATACGTGGGCCGGTCAGTGATGTCGGCAAGTGCTCGTGCGGTGTCCACTTTCGCGCCAGGCGACGGCATTGATCAAGCGCTCGATGAGCACCTGCACGCTGCCGGCCAGACGGTGCAGTTGCAGGAATTCGTTGTCCGAAACGCACACACCACGAATGGAGACACCATGCGAATGGCTTTCACGATCCTGCTCGCACTGCATGGCCTGATCCACCTCATCGGCCCAGCGAAGGCCTTCGGCTGGGGTAACATCACGCAGCTCAGGCAACCGATATCGCCGACTGGTGGCGTTCTCTGGCTGCTCGCCGCGCTCCTGCTGATCGGTTGCGCGGTGGGTGTAGCGGCCAGTGCGCGCTGGTGGTGGTACCTCGCCCTCGCGGGCGCGCTGCTTTCGCAGTACCTGATCATGCAGGCGTGGGGTGACGCGAAATTCGGGACACTCGCCAACCTCGTCATCGCGGTGCCGCTGCTGCTGCTGGCACTCGATGCGCGCGCGGGCAGCTTCCGCTCACGGTTTGCCAGCGACCGCGCTGCGCTCCTGGCGCGGCCGGTGCGACCAGCACCGATCGTGACCGAGGCAGACATCGCCGCACTGCCACCGCTGATGCAGACCTACCTGCGTCGTGTCGGGGCGGTCGGCCGCCCACGTGTGCGGAACATGCGGATCGCCTTTGACGCGCAGATGCGGAGTAGTGCCACTTCGCCCTGGATGAACTCGACGATACAGCAGTACGAGTTCTTCGACCCGCCGGCGCGGCTGTTCTACATGAATGCTACCCGCGCCGGCGTTCCCATGGACATCTACCACCGCTACGTTGACAGCTCGGCCACGTTTCAGGTGCGTATCGCCGGCCTTGTTCCGGTGGTTGATCAACAGGGCCCGGAGATGACGAAGAGCGAGACGGTCACGCTCCTGAATGACATCGTTGTCATGGCGCCCGCCGCGGTCCTCGATCTGCCGTGTACCTGGGAGACACTCACTGATCGTACGGTGCGCGCCACCATCACCAACGCCGGCTATACCGTGTCGGCCGTCTTGACGTTCGACGCAGCAGGCGATCTCGTCGGGTTTGTGTCGAATGACCGTTCTGAGTTGAGCGGCAAGGAGATCAAGCGGTATCCATGGTCCACGCCAATCTCGGACTACGCGGAGGTGAACGGCATCCGGATAGGCACCCGCGGCAATGCGAACTGGATCGAGCCAACTGGTGAGTGGACGTACGGAAAGTTCACGGTCAAGGGAATCGAGTATAACGTCACGAAGTAGGCGTACCTTGCCGTGCGCTGATCAGTCAGACAGCATCACCCTTTGACTCAGGCCAGGGACGCGCGAGCGACGGCACCAGACCAAGGAGCAGGAGCACTACCAGCAACTCGCTGCATCCGTGCACGAAGTAGACCGTCTGAAGCCACGAGTATTGCCTGATCATTGCCAGCTCGACAAAAATCCAGATCAGCATGCCGAAGCCTGCGACTGCTGAAAGGAGCAGAGCGACCCGCTTGCGCGCGAACGCCGCGATGGACGCGGCTGCTTGCGTTCCGCCGACCACTCCACCAAGAACCATCCCCGGAATGAGGAAAGAGTTGAACGGGCTGTGCTCGAGATACTCCAACGGCACTCCGCCGCCCTTCGCTCCAATCGCGAGCCACGTCCCCGCCGCTGCGGAGATGGCGCCGAACAACGTCAGGCCGGCGAGCGTCCGAGCGAGCACGCGATCAGAGAGGGGAAGGCTCATGTTCCCGGCACCGCAGACCGTTCGAGGGTCAGTCGTCGAAAGAAGGCAATCAGAAGCACTGACGACCCCGTGATCGTGACACACCATAGCGCTGCCGCCCAGATGAACGACCGATTCACGAAGTACGTCAGAAAGATCGGAACCGCCAGAAAACCATTCGCCAGCAGCAACCAGCGAATCCATCTGTCGGGCCCGGCACGCTCGAACGCCGGCGCCGCGAACAGCGTGGCAACACACATGAAAACGTAGCCGATTCCATCAATGGCATTGAACACCGTGTCGCCGCGCACCAGCGTCAGCAGCGCCGTCTCCGCACCCGCACCTCGCAACACCCGCGGCTCCACCACCAACAGTTCCACGATATAGGCCGCAACGCACAGTGGTACGTAGACGCAGCCAAACGCGACGCCGAGCTGACTCCAGATCTTGCGCTCATCGGGTACGGCGGCGTTCAGGCAGACCAGCATGACGAGAAAGCAGGGCGCGAGAAACAGCGATGGCGCGATAATGAGGCTGGGACCGTCATGTCGCGCGCCTCGCGATGGCGGAAGCGGGTGTTGTTGCAGCCCGGCTGCCGCCGGAGCGCACTCGGCTCGCACGGAGCAGCACAACGACAGCGACGTTTATCACCACGCCGAAGACGACAGACATCGGTGCGTACCAGATGATCAACCATGCAACACCGGCAACGGACGCGATCAGGAATGGCCTGGTCAGCCGCCCGCGCAACAGCAGCCAGAGTGCCGCAAAGAATGCAAACAACGCCCACAACAGCACCACAAACTCGAACGACTGGCGAGCGAACGACTCCACGCGCCCTTCCGCGCGATCCTTCACTCCCTGCAGGATCTTGCGCACCGCCAGATGATCGGTGAATTCGGTGAAGAGATCCATGCCCATCATCAGTGGCTGCGACCAGTGATGACTCCACTGAATCCGACTGACCAGACGCGTGTGCGACGCATCGACGGGATAGAGCGCCCAGGTGAATGCGCCGGGGTAGACACCCGACGTCCCTGACCACACGAGGTATTGCTTCGGAGCAATGGCATGCACGACCAGTCCACCTACGGCGCTCAACGGCAGCGGATCACCAACGGCAAGCCGCTGCAGTTCCGGTACGATGTGATCCGCGCTCTTGAGCCCTCGCGGGCTGCCGAGATTCTCCAGAATGTCATAGCCGTAGAAGCCGGCCCGTCCATAGCCAATCTGGACCAGCCAGGGCCAAATGACCTCCGGCGCGGCGTCGATCGTGATGGCACGCGTGGAGAGAAACGTGGGTTGATGGCTGAGTGCGTCACCCGGCATCGTGCGAGCCACCTCGGCATCCGTCGCGCCCCAGCGCAACTGCGCTGGTCGCGCCCAGATCAGGTACGTCGCGGTGATCACCAGCGCCACGACGAATGCAGTTAGTAGCCGGCTCAGCAGTGAATTCGTGCGCACCGTGCCCTCGGGTGAGCTCACATTTGGCGAAGAAACGTCGGTCCGATCAGTGTACTGATCCAGCCCGATCGGTCTGTCAGTGAACGCCCGACAACGCAATGCCGCTGCGCTCTGCACTGTAGTGGTGCCGGCAACTGGTCACCGCTGGTGCCGCAGCTGTCGGAGCGACGTCAACAGCCAAGGGCCCCACTCGGATCCCTGAGGAGAGACAGATGAAGCTCGCCGACACGAGCTATGACAACGCCGAAACCGGATGCTGCGCGCGGCTCGACGCGGCGAAATGGGATGGTCGGAAGATTGTCTGGAAAGACAAGCTCTTCCTGAAGGATCATATCCGCGCCGTGTTTCACATCCCGATCAACATGGGCAAGGTGATGGGCCGCGATCAGCAGGTGATCGAGGATGCCGCAGCCTTTCCGGAAGAGCCGCTCTGGCTCTCGGATGAGGTGTCACCGTGGGGTTCCGAGGTCTATGTCGCCATCGACCACCCCGTTCCCGGCACCAAGACGGTGACAATCAGCGGGACCTTCATCACGAAGGCCTTCGAGGGGCCGTACCGTGACATCGGGAAGTGGATCAGGGAGATCGATACCATCGTCGCGGAGAAGGGGTTCGAGACGAAGCGGCATCTGTGCTACTATGCCACCTGCCCGGGCTGCGCCAAGGTGTTTGGAAAAAATCAGGTCGTGGTCTTCTCGGAGGTTGCACTGCTCGGTGACGCGCGCCCGGTGACCGGCGTATCACGACCCGTCTCACAGTCATTCGATGTTTTGTGATCGGCGGTGTCAACGGTGGGATGCGGGTTCGTGGCTACATGCGCTTTCCCTACATGAGGAGACATCATGGTTGCGAACAGACACGTTCGAGTGCGCGCGTTGCTGACGTTCGCCGTTTTGAGCGGATGCGCGAGCATCAACACTGGCGCCGACTACCCCGCAGGTATGCGGATGGAACAGTACCGGACGTTCGCCTGGGGCGGCGGTGACCCTCTTCCGGCCGGCGACCCGCGTCTGGACAACAATCCGTTCTTCGACGCCCGCGTCCGCGCGGCGGTCGAGCTTGAGCTGGCGGCGAAGGGGCTCCGTCTTGTCCCGGCGTCTCCGGATCTGCTGGTGCACTACCACGCCAGCGTTCGCCAGCGAGTCGATGTCATCAGGGCCGACGAGGCCCGGGGATACTCCTCTCAGGGGCTTGGCTCGTCCGAGAAGATCGTCGAGTTTGACGAAGGCACGCTGATCGTCGATGTGCTGGAGCCCAAAAGCAAGTTGGTCGTCTGGCGCGGGTGGTCGCAGACCGATGTTGGCGGATTGCTGAACGATCCACGCGCGATGGAGAAGCGGATCAATGCGTCGGTCAAGCTGATGATGCAGCGATTCCCGCGAACGCCGTAGCCCGGGTGTGGCCAGCCTTCTGCGTCGCGCCGCGAGCGCGCGCTTGACCACCCGAACAAACGCGAGAGTCAATGAGCAGTCGTCGAGAGTTCGTGCTATCCGCCGGAGCAACGCTGTGCGCGATACCGCTGGCACAGGCCTGCGCTGGCGGTACTGACGAGATCGCGTACGAGAGGGCCACGCGTGAGACGTGGCGTCATCAATCCAGTGGTGCCACGGAACGAACCGCGCTGCAGCGTGAGCTGGTGCGTTACGCCACCCTCGCACCGTCGAGCCACAACACCCAATGCTGGCGTTTTCGAATCGAAGGCTCGGCGATCGCAATCCTTCCCGATCTGTCCAGGCGGTGCCCTGCTGTTGATCCGGATGACCACCATCTCTTCGTGTCGCTCGGCTGCGCG
>JANNEV010000344.1:0-10581 GCA_031379145.1 Gemmatimonadaceae bacterium | reverse complement strand
AGTCGGTGGCAAAGTTGGCGATCGTCGCGCTGTCACCAAACGACACGTCACCAGCGAACGCGCGACTGTTGCCGCTGTGCGTCCAGGGCCCCACGAGGATGCGCTGCGGCGCTTTCTTGATCTTGCCAAGTTCCACGAAGTTGCGGAACGTGCCGGCCAGGAAGATGTCGTACCAGCCGCCGATGTGGATCATCGGGATGTCGGACGTTTCGGCGTAGTGCTCATCCCACGACATCATCGGATCCTTCCAGAATGCGTCGTAGTTCGCATGCTCGAAGAAGTCCAGGTACCAGCCTTCATACGCGGGCACGGCGGATAGCGGATTGAGACCGCGACGCATCGGTTGCACGTCGTACCAGTCTTCCACCTTCTCCTGCTCCAGCAGCTTCTTCACACCCTCGCTTCGCGCATCGGCGAGCATCTGCGTCCACGCCCACGTGATCTGCCGTCCCATTTCGTACGTGCCGCGATAGCGCACGCCGTGATCCCAGGCGTTGGCCATACCGCCCATGTTGATCACGAGCGTCCTGAGCGCGGGGGGGTGCAGGATGGCCGCGCCGGCCTGCATGTGCGCGTCGAACGACGTGCCCCACATTCCAACCGACCCGTTCGCGTACGGTTGCCGGGCAAGCCATTCGATTGTATCGAACCCATCGGACGCGTCCTTGGGCTGCACCTTGGCGAACACCCCTTCCGATTTGTAGCGACCGCGGATGTCCTGCAGCGCCACCACGTAGCCGCGCTCAGCAAAGAAGGCGGCCTGCGGTGCCCGCGCGGTCTTGTTGTACGGCGTGCGTACCAGAAGCACCGGCATCTTCTCGGTGATCGGCACGCCGTTGCGCGCGGGCCGCCAGATGTCGGTGGCGAGTCTGGTGCCGTCGCGCGTTGGGATCATGACGTTGCGTTCTGCGAGCACGCCATCGTACTGCGCAGGTGCGGTGGACGCAGCGTTCGTCGCGGATTGCGGCATCCCCGATGGCGAGGTGCGCTGCGCCTGGAGCGGCTGCAAAGGCGCCAGCAGCAGTGTGGGCAGCAATGCCAGCAGCATCGGGACGGTGGCAGTCAGGTGTCGCATCTGGTCGGCAGTTGAAGGTGCTGCCAATATGCCGGTGGGTGCCGCTGACGGCGAGACGGGCGCGAGCCCGGTACATCCAGGGGCGCGATGACGGCGTACCGTAGGATATGACGCCTCAAGACCACGCTCCGTCAGCGCACCAACTGCTGCACGTGCTCCTGCACGTGGTCGTTGTGCTCGCGCTTCCCGCCTGTCTCACCACGATCGCCCAGGCGCAGCGGCCAGTCACGCCACCAACGGCGCGCCAGGTGCCTGACTCCACACGGCCGAAGCCACGTGTGCAGGGGCTCGATTCCCTGCGCATCATTGGTCGACTTGAGAAGCTCTCGGGCATCGCGCAAAGCGCGTCGCAGGGGCGGATCGGGGCCCGCGACCTGCGCGCTCGACCGCTGTCGCGCGAAGGAGAGCTGCTTGAGGCCGTACCCGGAGTGATCCTCACGCAACACTCAGGTGACGGCAAGGCGAACCAAATGTTTGTGCGCGGATTCAACCTCGATCACGGCACGGATTTCGCCACGCGTGTGGACGGAATGCCGGTGAATCTGCCTTCGCACGCGCATGGCCAGGGGTATTCGGATCTCAACTTCCTCATCCCCGAACTGGTGCAGTCCATCGACTACCAGCTGGGTGTGTATCATGTTGGCAACGGCGACTTCGGCAGCGCGGGCGGCGCCGACTTCTCGCTGCTACGCAAGCTGGATCGTCCCCTCGCCACCGTGAACGGCGGTGCCTTCGGGTTCGCGCGCGCCGTGCTTGCCGGTTCGCAGCGTTTGGGAAGCGGCGACTTGCTCGTGGGCGGCGAGCTCAAGACATACGATGGCCCATGGGAGATCGGTGAAGGGCTGCGAAAGAAGAGCGGCCTCGCGCGCTGGACGACAGCGCGCGGTGCGTCGCGCTTTTCGCTGCTGGGCATGGCGTACGACAACCAATGGCGTTCGTCGGACCAGATCCCGCTGCGAGCCGTGCAGTCAGGCGCGATCAATCGCTTTGGACAGATCGACTCCACCCTCGGCGGAGCGCAGTCGCGCTACAGTCTGTCGGGTGAGTGGTCACGCGCGGCGGGGTCGCACGTTGACCTGGTGCAAGTGTACGGCATCGCGTCGCGCTTCAACCTGCTGTCCAACTTCACGTATCGTCTCGAAGATCCGTCCGCGGGCGACCAGTTCAATCAGCACGAGAACCGGGTGGTGAGCGGTGTGAACGCCAAACGGACCGTTGTGAAGACGGCGTTCGGCGCTCCACAGAAGTTCACGCTCGGCCTGCAGTCTCGGTACGACGTGGTGTCGGGCGTCGGGCTCTATCGTACCGTCAATCGCGAACGCGTATCGACGGTGCGTCAAGATGACGTACGCCAACTGGGAACGGGACTCTACGCGGAAGCCGAGTCGCGCTGGACGTCGCGGTGGCGGACCGTGCTTGGCGCACGAGTGGATGGCTATGCGTTCGATGTACGCAGCGACCGCAGTGAAAACTCGGGGCGGCGTACCGCGGCGATCGCGAGCCCGAAAGCGTCGGTGGTGTACGCACCAGGCGACAAGGCGGAGTTTTACGCCAGTGCGGGCCTGGGCTTTCACAGCAACGATGCTCGCGGCACGACCATCACCATCGATCCGTCCACCGGGGACCCTGTATCCCGGGTGACGCCGCTGGTGCGTTCGCGCGGGGCAGAGCTTGGCCTGCGCTTCACGCCCGACGCGACACTTCAGAGCACCGTCGTGGCGTGGACGCTCGCGCTGGACAGCGAGCTCCTGTTCACCGGTGACGGCGGTACCACGGAGCCGAGTGGAGCGAGTAGGCGTAGCGGAGTGACGGTGGCGAATGCGTGGCGTCCTCGCCCCGAACTGACTATCGATGCTGATGCTTCATTGGCGCGCGCACAGTTCCGCGGCGTGGATGCGGGACAGCAGCGCATTCCCGGTGCGCTGGAGAATGTCGTTGCGGCGGGCGTCACGTGGCAGTCGGAGCGTCGCGGCCTGTTTGGGGCGGCGAGGGCTCGACATTTCGGTGCCTATCCGCTCATTGAGGACAACAGTGCGAGGGCCACGCCCACGACGTTGCTCAACGCTGATGCGGGTTGGCGCTTTGCCCGCGGCATACGGTTGCGCCTGTCGGTGCTCAACGTTCTCAACGAACGGGCGAGCGATATCCAGTATTTCTACAACTCGCGGCTGCCGGGCGAGGCGGCGAACGGCGTGGGCGATGTGCACTTTCATCCGGTGGAGCCGCGGCAGCTTCGGCTGAGCCTGGAGTGGGGGATGTAGCACGGGATGTAGCACGGGATGTAGCACGGGGTGACGCAGGGGCGGAGATTCTTCGGCCTGGATCGCCCCTCCCATTTTCGGCCCGACCTGTATGTTCGAGTGATGCACCTCATCATCCGAACACTCCTGGCGGCCGTCACCACTGCCGCGCCCAGCCTGCTCGTCGCGCAGTCCGCGCTGGCCCGTTCACCGCTCACCCTTGAGCGGATCACCGGTGGTCCGACGCTCGCCGGTGCGGCGCCCTCATCTCCCGTTTGGTCACCCGACTCCAGGGCTGTCGCGTTTCTCTGGAGTGATGCGGCACACCCCGACCGATCATTGTGGCTCGTGGAGCGCAACGGTTCCGCGCCACGTCGCGTGCTGCCGGCGAACGTCACTGGCCGCGTGAGTGAGTTCGTATGGACGCCGGATGGCACCGCGATGGTGATGGCGCAGGGGGACTCGCTTTGGCGCGTGCCGCTCGCGACCGGAGCGAGGACTGTGTTGCCGAGTGGCCGCGGTGAGCTGAGAAGTCTCGCGATTTCGCCCGACGGCACCACCATCTCGTTCCTTCGCGACGGCGACCTTTGGCTGCTTTCGCTGACTGGTGATGCGCCAAACCGTTCCACGAGTGTGGCGGTGAATCCGATTGGCGTGATTCCGCTGGGCACCTATTTCGGACGTGACGTCGAGATCGGCGGTGCGACGTGGAGTGGGCCGTCGCCAGCGTACGCGTGGTCTCCGGATTCACGCACGATCGCCCTGCACTATGTGGATCGACGCGGCGTGCCACGTTTCAGCATGCCGTACTATCTCGGCGACACTGTACAAATGAACACGTTGCGGCGTGGTGCTCCCGGACAGGCGAATGAAGTGCGGAAGATCGGGCTGTACGATGTCGCCACGCGGGCCGTGCGTATGGTGGAGCTTCCCGACTCCAGCAGCACCCGCATCGTGAATTTCGCCTGGTCGGTGACTGGCTCACTGATGATCGATCGCGAAAGCGACGATGCCATCGATCGAACCATTCATGTCCTGACCGCCGCCGCACCCACGCCACAGCGCGTGTGGCACGACCATCGTGACACGCGCGTGTACAATGACATCGCGTCGGCCTGGAGCGCCGACGGACAGCATATTGTCCTCACTGGCGATCTCGACGACCGGTATCGGCTCTACCGTGTGGTGCCGGGCGATACGGTGCCAGCCATGCTCACGCCTGGGCCGCACGATGTGGCCGGCGCCGGTATTCCACGCGCGGCCACGCGGAGCATCGACTACGTGAGTTCGGCCCCGCGTCCGTCGGAACGTCACGTGTTTCGTGTGGGTGCAACGGGTGGCGTGGCGCGACAGCTAACCACGCTTCCTGGTACGCATGCACCGTTTGTCTCGCCTGATGGCCGAAGCGTCGCATTGCTGTCGTCGAGTGATGTGTTGCCGACGGAGCTGTACCTGCTGGATGTGCGTGCCGGCGCGGTTGAGCGCCGCATCACCGTGTCCACGACGCCGGACTTCATGCGAGTTCCTTGGATTGCGCCAGAGTATCGGAGCATCAAGAACGGCAGCGACAGCTTGCCGTTGCGCATTCGGGTGTTCTTCCCGCCCGGCATGGATTCCACGAAGCGCTATCCGGTGCTCTTCGGCCCTGCGTATTCGAATACCGTACGCAACAGGTGGGGCGGAATGAACGGCATGTTGCAGCAGTATCTCGCGCTGGTGAAGGGCTACATCGTGGTGCAGGTCGACGTGCGCGGAAGTACCGGCTACGGTCGAGAGTTCCGAGAGAAGTTCCTGATGGATTGGGGCGGCGGCGATCTGAATGACCTTGAGAGTGCGGTAGCATACATGAAATCCCTGCCGTTTGTGGATGCAACGCGCTTTGGCATCTGGGGCAGCAGCTACGGCGGTACACTCACGGTGTACGCCCTCCTCAAGAAGCCGGGACTGTTTCAGGCAGGTGTGGCCGGTGCCGCCGCCACCGATCCGTACCTGTTTGGCAGCGACGATGTGGCCATCGTGCGCCGTCCGCAGTCGCACCCGGAGACGTTTACGCGCGGCGCCCTGCAGTATGCCGGCAACCTGCGTGATCATCTGCTGCTCATTCACGGGATGCAGGACGATGTGGTGCCGTTCTCGTCGGCCGTCCAGCTCGCGGAGGAGTTCATGAAGCGAGGAAAGGATTTTGATTTTGCGTTCGCACCGGCCGCCACGCATGGATGGACGCAGCGCCCCTACTACGCGACGTTCCTGCTTCGTAAGCTCGTTGCACATTTCGATCGCTACCTTGGCCCCGGGCCTCGCTAGTCTCTGTTGCGAGCGCCGGTTCCCGACTTCGCTTCGCTCCACAGGAGAGCCAATGTTTGCTCGTGCGCGCCTGCTTGTACGTCCTGCGGTGTCCCTCGGTGCCGTGTTCTCCGCACTGGTTGTCGTGTCTCTCGCCGTCGCGCCGCGCACTGCGCAGTCGCAGGAGCCCTACGCGTGGCGTGACTCGCTTGTGTTTCACACATTCTCCATTGCCGCTGTCGATCCGCGTACCGGCGAAGTGGGTGTGGCCGTCACCACGCGCGTGCCGTGCGTTGGCAACGGCGTCCCGTGGGTGCGCAAAGGTGTTGGCGCTGTCGCCACGCAAGCGAGTACTCGTACGGAGTACGGGACAGAATTGCTGGACGCGCTCGCTCGAGGCGATGCCCCGGAGGCCGCTCTGAAGCGCGCACTGGCCGCCGACAGTGGATTTCAGTCCCGACAGGTGGCGGTCATTTCGGTGGACGGACGCTCCGCCCAGCATACGGGCAGCGGACCGAGTGCCTGGGCGGGACACCGAGCCGGGAAGAACTACGTAACCCAAGGCAATATTCTCGTTGGCCCGGAGGTGATCGCGGCAGTGGCCAAGAGCTTTGAGGAGAGTGAAGGCGCGCCCTATCATCTGGCTGACCGACTCATCACTGCGCTCAACGCCGGTTTCGTGTTGGGCGGCGACAAGCGCCATGGGCTGCGCACGTCAGCGGCAGTTGTGGTGGCGGACGCGCGCCCGGGCATGTCGCGTCGGAGCGATGGTCAGACGGCGAACATCAACGTATGCGAGCACGCCGATCCTGTGGGCGAGCTCCGTCGGATTTACGATGCCGTCTCGCAGACACTTGGCTATCGCACGCTTGAGCAGTTCTCGGGTGGCGATGTGTATCAGCTGAAAGTGATACTCAACGCGCTGGGGTACTATCGTCGCGGAGATACGATTTCGGCGCGCGGTCCCGAGGTGAATCTGTTCACCGCCGAGACCGTGGCTGCGGTTGACGCGTTCCGCGCGAGTGAGCTGATGGGTACGCCGGCGATTGGTGGTTCGCCAGCGGGACTCGTCGACGACGAGACCGTAGCCAGACTGTGGGCGGCGCTGGAGCGCGCCGGGAAGGCGATGGCGGTACGACAGCAGCTCCTGAATACGACGATGGTGCGTCGGTGATCAAGCCACTGGCAGCGGCGGTGCCGTCCGGCGGCATTTGACATCACCGCCACGAACTCGTAAGTAGGCGTAGGCGGGGAGCTATACAGCTCTTTCTTGCTGGTTCCCCCTGCGGCGTGCGGCGCCGGCACCCGCCCATCACAGCCACCCGTCTCGCGAAGGAGTGCTGATGCGCCTACCAGGAAGCATGCTCCGCCGAATCGCCGTGATGGCGATGATCGTTGCGGGAGGGCCGGCCTCCGCGCTCGCCCAGTCGTCGGCGACCGTCAGCGGACAGGTCACGGATTCTCTCAGCAAGCGGCCGCTCACCGGTGCTGAAGTGTCTGTGGTGAGCGAAGGTGGTACGCTAGCCGGCAGTGCCCGGACTGGAGAGAACGGCCGCTACAGCATCGTCACGACCAGCGTCGGTCTCACCACCGTTCGCGTGCGTTTGGTGGGATACGCGCAGGACTCGCGCCGCGTGACGCTCCGAGCTGGCGAGTCGTACACCGCCAACTTCGAACTGCACGAGCGCACGGCGCAACTCGACCAGATTGTGGTGACCGGCACGGCCGGCGTGACCCAGCGTCGCGCGATCGGCAACGTGGTGAGTACCGTCGATGCCTCGAAGGTGTTGGAGACCGCGCCGGCTCGCAGTGTTGAGCAACTTCTTGGTGCGCGCACCCCCGGATTGATCGTACTGCCCGCCACCGGGCAGGTTGGCACCGGCGCGCAGTTGCGCGTGCGTGGCGCGAGCAGCCTCTCGCTCAGCAACGACCCGTTGGTGTTCATCGACGGTATTCGAATGGACGCGTCCACGGCCCGCGGTCCTGGTCAACGTGGCGGCGCCGGCGCCAGCCGCCTCAACGACATCAACCCGCAGGACATCGAAAGCATCGAGGTCATCAAGGGACCCGCGGCCTCCACGCTGTACGGGACGGAAGCCTCCAACGGCGTGATCCAGATCATCACCAAGCGCGGCAAGGTTGGAAGGCCGAAGTTCGACTTCACTACGCGTCAGGGGAACAACTGGCTGGCCAACCCCGAGGGGCGCTCCGGAGTGCTGTGGGCGCGCAACCCAGCCGGCGAACTGTTCAACGTCAACTTGTACCAGTACGAGAAAGACAACGGCGCCGGCGCGATCTTCAATGCCGGACGCAACCAGGGCTACAACGCCAACCTGAGCGGCGGCACCGACGCGAGCCGTTACTTTCTCTCGCTCGGCTACGACGATGACGTTGGCATCGTGCCATGGAACTACGACAAGAAGTTCAGCGGCCGGGTGAATGCGGATATCGCCGCCGGTAGCACGCTCCGCCTTTCGGGCTCGATCGGGTTCGTGCGTGCGCGCACGCGACTGGCACAGCCCGCCATCGACGTCGATCCCTTCAGCCAGGTAGTGTGGGGCAATCCGCTCACGCTCACGAGCACTCGTCGCGGTTTTCAGGCCTCGCCGCCGGAGAGTTGGTCCACCGTGGAGAGTCGCGCGGACGTGGATCGCACCACGCTGAGTCTGCGCGCCAACTACGCCCCCAAGCCGTGGTTCACGCACCGATTCACCACCGGCCTCGACATCGGGTCGGAGAATAACTTCCTGCTGTATCCGCGTCAGCCGCTGGGCGCGAACGATGTGCTCGGCAGCAACGGACTCGGCACGAAGAACGTGAATCGCAACCTCCGCACGGTGCTCACGCTCGATTACGCCGGCTCGCTCAAGTACAACCTGAGCGACGACATCAACATGACCTCGTCGTTCGGGCTACAGCATTATCGCAACGAACTCAGTGGCATCGGTGCCTCGGCCATCACGTTTCCGGCCGGGCCGATCACGACGGTCAGCGGAGGTGCCACGCGCGCCGGTACCGAAGACTACTTCGCCAATGCCAGCGTTGGCATGTTCGTGCAGCAGGAGGCGGCGTGGCGGAACCGCGTCTTCCTCACCGCAGCGGTTCGCTCGGACGACAACAGCAGCTTCGGCAAGGACTTCTCGGCGATCTACTACCCGAAGTTCAGCGCCTCCTGGGTCATCAGCGAAGAATCGTGGTTCAAGCTCCCGTTTACCGAGTCCCTTCGCCTGCGTAGTGCGCTTGGCGCTTCCGGCACGCAGCCCGGCACCTTCGATGCTGCACGGCTGTACGACCCGAGCGTCGGCTACCAGAATGCGCCCGGCCTGATTCCCGCGTCGTTCGGCAACCCCACCCTGCGCCCCGAGCGCAGCACGGAGTTCGAAGGTGGCTTCGAGGCCACGATGTTCGACGGACGCGCGCAGATCGAATACACGCGATACTCGCGCAACATCACGGACGCCATCGTGAACGCGCCCATTCCGCCCTCGGCGGGCTTCCCTGGCTCCCAGGTCATCAACGTCGGCCGAGTGAGCGGCTGGGGCAACGAGCTGGGCATCACCTACAACGTGTTGCGCGGCAACACCGTGGAGTGGGAACTGGGCACGCAGTGGTCCAGCAACCGCAATCGCATCGAGGATATGGGCGCCACGCAGTTCCTGACGGTGGGCGGCGGTGGTCAGGCGCAGAATCGCGTGGGCTTCGGCATTGCCGACATTTTCATGTACAAGGTCCGCTCCGCGACGCTCGACCCGAACGGGAACGTGCTTGCGTCGGTGTGCGATGGAGGAACCGGGAAAGCGGGCCTCATGCAGGGCGGAGCCGATGTGCCGTGCGCCACGGCGCCCCGCGTCTTCTGGGGGCACACACAGCCCACCTGGCAGTTCGGCGTGAACAGCACGTTGACGTTGCGAAAGAATCTGCGTCTGTATGCCCGCATTGATGGCAACGGCGGCAACGTCCAGTCGAACACGGAAATCCGCGCCCGTCACAACCAGGGAACAACGCAAGCCGTCATTCTCCGCAACGACCCGTTGCTGCAGGTGTATCGCGCGATCGAAGCCGATGCCCCAGGCACCTACAAGGCGGGCTTCATGCGCCTGCGCGAGTTGTCTGCTACTTACACGCTCTCCCCACGCTGGGTGCGTTCCATTGGCGCTGCGGCGGCGAGCCTCAGTGTGGCCGGCCGGAACCTGACCATGCTCTGGACCGAACAGCATGGCTGGAATACATCGCGCGATGGCCAGATCACGGTAGATGTCGCGAACATGACGGTCTGGGATCCGGAAATCCGCGCGGTGGGACAACTCTCGAACGGATACCAGACTATCCTGCCGCCGACGGCGAGCTTCGTGACCACGCTGCGACTCACCTTCTGACCGACGGAGACGATTCCATGCAGATCAATTTCCGCGGCGCATTGCTGGTGCTGTCGCTCACCGCAACCGGCGCTTGCAACAGTCTGCTCGAAGTTGAAGTCCCCGGGCGCGTGACCGCGGACGCTCTGACTGATCCTGGCCTCGCGCCCATTATGCAGGCGGCGGCATTGCAGTCCGCGCAGTGCGCCATCGCCCAGTACGTGGCCACCGGTGGAATGCTCGCCGGCGAGTACGTCTCCTCGAACGGTTTCGTCGACAATCATCCGTGGGAGTGGCGTGGCATCGTGGAGATCCAGAATGCGCCGGGCAGCTGCCCAGCCGGGCGCAACGTGACTTCCATGGGCTACTACACCCCCATGCAGCAGGCGCGATTTCAGCTGGAGGACCAGGCAACGCGTCTCGCGACGTTCACCGATGCTCAGGTACCCGGCCGCCAGCAGATGCTGGCCGAGGCGTATGCCTACGTCGGCTACATGTATACGATGTTGGCCGAAGGCATGTGTGAGATGGCGATCGACAACGGGCCCAAGCTGACATCGGCTGAGGTGTTCGCCATCGCCGACAAGAAGTTCACCGACGCCATCACGATCGCCACTACGATCAACAA
>JANNEV010000302.1:0-6554 GCA_031379145.1 Gemmatimonadaceae bacterium | reverse complement strand
CTACGCGAACCGGACCGTGCTCGGGCTCGGCGTCACCACACTCGGCGACACACTCGGACTCTCGCCCAGCGACGCAGTCCACCCGGATAACTGGGCGCATCGGTAGGGGATGCCAATGCAATTTCGATCGCACTCACTCGTGCAGACTGTTCTCGGCGTTGCCTGCGGGCTTGTGTTGGCCGGTGGCGCGGAGGCGCAGGATCTCACCGGTCAGGTAACAATACTGGAGAAGTCCGCCTCAAAGACCACCGATCTCGCAAGCGCCGTGGTGTGGCTTGAGCCCGCAGGAGGAACGCCATCGGGTAGCATGCCCGCCGGCACCCCGCGCGTCGCACCGGTCAACGCAGAGGTGCAGATGGACTCAAAGCAGTTTGTGCCCCGCCTGCAGGTCGTACCCGTCGGCAGTACCGTTGCGTATCCGAACCAGGATCCGTTCCGCCACAACGTATTCTCCAAGTCCGGTCCGGCAGAGTTCGACCTCGGGTTGTATGGACGAGGGGAACGGAAGCAGGTGACGATCGCACGAGCCGGTGTCTATCCAGTCTTCTGCAACATTCACGCGAAGATGGTCGCGTACGTCGTTGCCACATCTTCTCCCTGGACCATACGCCCGGGTGCCGATGGGCGCTTCGCGATTCCAAATGTGCCGCCGGGTCTGTACACACTGCGTGTGTGGCACGAGCGCGCCGGCCAGACTAGTCGCTCAGTCCAACACACCGCAGAGCCGTCTGCCCCGATCACCGTCCAGCTGGATGCGCGTCGTTACGCGCCCGTACAGCACACCAACAAGTTCGGAAAGGCGTACGCGCTCACAGGCAGTGAGCGCTACTAGACAAGTCAGGTCCGCCAACGTGGACACGCCGACTCCGGCGCGCGTGGGCAGTCGCTTGACCTGGCGTCTGTTCGCCCTGGTGGTTGGCGTGGTGATGGTCGCGGTGACCGTCACACTGGCGCTGCTTGGTGTCGCCTCCGCGCGCGTGGCCGATGCGGCACGCGCGGAGGCGCTGGATCGTGCAGCGCAGCTGGCGACGACGCTGCTGACTGGTCGCGAGCACGGTCTGACGCGCGCCTCCGCGGTCTTCGTCCAGAATCCGCTGTTTCGCTCCCTGGTGCTCGCCGAAACCATTGATGACCTGAACGACCAGAGTGCGGAGGGAGCCGATCGGATCGGCGCGGCGTGGGTTCAGATACTGAACGGCGCCGGCGAGCGCCTGGCACGAAGCGACGACGCGAGCGCGCCCCGCACGTCACTGGCGGCGTCGGCACTGGTCTCGCGTGCCCTCGACGGTGAGCCCGCTGCCGGCTTTGGCACGCAGGGCGACTCGCTGCTGCTGCAAGTCATCGCGGTGCCGATCCAGGTTCCGTCGAGCAGTACGCAACAATCGATCGGCGTATTCATGGCAGCGCAGGTGATTGACTCCGCGCTGGCAGCACAGGTCAAGTCAGCCACGGCGACGGACATCATCTTTTTTGTCACCGACACTGCGGGCACTCCGCATGTGACCGCGTCAACGCTTGGAACGATAGGCGAACTGGCAACCCTAGTGCACAGTACGTCGGATTCCACCCTGGCCACGCGCTTCGACGCAACGGTGCAGGAGCGCGCGTACACCGGCCGATGGGTCGAGCTGCGTTCCGCCGGTGGCGAGCCGTTGGGCGGCTTCGTGGCGTTGCGACCGCGCGATGCAGACATGGCGGCGTTCGTCTCCCTGCGACAGTGGATCGTGGTCGCGGGGCTACTCAGTCTCCTGTTCGGCGGCGCGGCGGCGTTCTTCGTCGCGCGCTCGATTGCGCGTCCGGTGCTGGAGATCGCGCACGCAGCTACCCTGGCCGCCGACGGCGACTACGATGTGCAGATTGCGTTTTCGTCGGCCGACGAAGTCGGGACACTGGCCGACGCCGTTCGCACAATGTTCACGGACCTGCGAGAGAAGCGTGCGCTCGTGCAGTTGCTGAGCACCGCACCACTGGGCGCCGCGAACGGACTTCCCAGCGGGGCGACCCCGATAGAAGTTGGTCGAGTTGTGGGCGCTCGATACGAGGTAAAGTCCCTGCTGGGATCGGGTGGAGCTGGTATTGTGTACAAGGTCTTCGACCTGGAGCTGCAGGAGTTCATTGCGCTCAAGACGTTGCACGCCGATGCCCTCGTGCACGATCCTAACGCGCTGGAGCGACTCAAGAGCGAAATCCGCCTCGCACGTGGCATCGCCCATCGCGGCATCGTTCGCACGTACGATCTTGGCGAGTCGGAGGGGACGTACTTCCTGACCATGGAGTACATCGCCGGCACGCCATTGAGTGAGGTGCTGGCGCGCGAGCAACGCCTGCCCGTCCGTGCCGTGTTCGCGATCGCACGACAGCTCGCGCGCGCACTGGAAACGGCGCACGAGCTTGGTGTTGTGCATCGGGACATCAAGCCGCAAAACATCATGATCCAGCCGGATGGGACACTCAAGGTCATGGATTTCGGCATCGCGCGACTGGCGACTCGCAGCACCTCGCTCACACAGGTGGGGGTCGTGCTCGGCACGCCAGGCTACATGGCACCGGAGCAGCTCTTGGACGGTGACGTGGATGCCCGCGCCGACCTCTACGCGTGTGGCGCACTCCTGTACGAGTGTCTGACCGGACAGTTGCCACACGACCCCACCAACCCGGTCACGCTCATCGGACGCCTGCTCTCGCGGGCCGTGGTTCCCGCGCCGCGCGAGCTTGCGCCGGAAGTTCCGGCGGCGCTCTCGCTCCTCATCATGCGACTGCTCGCCTTCGACCCTGGCGATCGGCCTGCATCGGCGGCCGCGCTGCATGACGACCTCGTGGCTGCCGAGGCGCCAGCGGCGTAGCGAAGGCAAGCCGATCGAGTGGTCGAAGTGATCTTGCGACGGCATTGGTGGGCTCACATACTGCCGTACAGTGGCAATGCGTGCTGTCGTACTTTCAGGGATTGGAGCTTCCGTATGTTCGCGCGACACTGGGTGCCGGGCCGCCGCATCGCTGCACGAATCGCTGCACGAATCGCCGCAGCTGCGGCCTTTGTGATCGGGAGCGCTGAAGCCGCCGGCGGCCAAAGCACGGCGACGCCTTCAGGCGCCTCCGCCGTTCGCGCGCAGGTCCAAGGCACCGTGTTTGACAGCGTGGCCATGCAGCGACTGCCAGGTGCGACGATCCGGCTGTTTCGCAGTGAAGACCCGTCGGTCGGTCGCACTACCGTGAGTGACGCTGCGGGCGCGTTTCAGTACGACTCGGTATCAGGGGGGCGGTGGTTGGTGTCCTTCCTGCACCCGGCGCTCGACTCGCTTCGCGTGGAGGCGTCCACCGTGATGATCGACCTCACGACCTCCGACCCGCTGCGCATCACGCTGGCCGTGCCTTCGGCTCGATCGCTCGTGTTGGCCAGGTGCGGCGCTGGCCTGGCCCCCGATGTCGGCGTCATTACGGGTGAAGTGCGACGCGCAGGCACGCAGCTGCCCGCCGCCGGTGCAACCGTCGAGATTGAGTGGCCGGAGTGGGTATTTGCCAAGAAGCGGTCGGTCACCGAAATGCAGCGCCGCCGAACTCGGGCCGACTCGGCCGGACAGTACACGTTGTGTGGAGCACCCACCGGCAGCACGCTGCGCGTCGCGTCGTGGAGTGGCGCCGACACCAGCGGCGTCGTGGAGGTGGAGGTCCCGGCCAGCGGGCTGGCGCAGCAGGACTTCTCTATCGCCCCGGTTGAATACCTTTACGCGAATCGCGACGCGGCGCTCGATACCTCCGATGCGGCTGGCACGATTGAGGGACGCACGCGCCGTGGGCAAGCGGTGGTGCGCGGCCGCATTACCTCGCTGCAGGGTCTGCCGGTTCAAAACGCCGTCGTGCGAATTCTCGGCAGCGGGACCGCGGCGAGAACGTCGAGCAGCGGCGACTTCCTGATTGTCGACGCCGGAGCCGGTACCCAGAGCATCGAGGCGCGCGCCATTGGCTTTCAGCCCGTGCGACAGACCCTGCGTCTCAGCGACACCGACGCGCTGGACGTCTCGCTGCGACTCAGCGCACGGAATGTGTCCCTGGACACCGTGCGCGTCTCCGCTGGACGCGAGCTGCCGTTCGAAGTGCGTGGCATTGAGCGGCGCTGGCGTTCGGGCATGGGGCAGTTCATCGACGGCCAGACCGTCGAGCGCCGATCGTCGTTCTATACCTCTGACGCGCTTCGCAGCTTCGCCGGTGTCTCGCTGCGCTCGTCCGGCGCGTGGGGACAGGACGTGATCATGTGGGACAACAAAGGTGGGCGATGCCGAGCGATGATGTTTGTCGACGGCATGCAGATGGATGCAGCCGGTGCGGGTGGCATCACCGTTGACGATATGGTCACACCCTCCGAGGTCGCCGCCATCGAGGTTTACGCGCGAGCGTCCATGGTTCCCGCCGAGTACATGAACATGGCTCGCGATTGCGGCGTGGTGGCCGTGTGGACCAAGTTCGCCACACGCAACGTGCCGATCTTCCCGCCGAAATCTTCGACGCGACGGTAGAAGGGCACGCTCAGTACGATCGACGACAGCTCGGTGCCGGCGGCGCCTGCAGCAACGCCGCCGGTATCGGTTGATCGACACGCTCCGCGTCCCACATCACCGACAGGACGAACCAACGATTCCCCGCATTGAACAGCTGGATGCTGTTCACACCGCGCTGAAACGGCGTTGGCTCTGAGAGCGCACGTCGTGAGTCGTAGGCGCTCATCAGGTGCCACACGCTGCCGAACGACGTGGTGGTACGTCCAATCTCCGCCTCGAAAAAACCACCCGCCATCAGTCCCGGACCGGCCGCGGTGATGTACTCGTCAACACTCCAACTCCGGTAGCGATTCGTACCGTCGGCGGCGCGACCTGTTGGAACGAAGCGTGCTTCGGGCGCCATCAGCGACCGCAATCGGGCGAAATCGCGGGGCATCCCCTTTGGGCCTGAGATCGACGCATACAGCGCGCACACGATCGCGTCCATCGAGCCCACATCGGCCGGATCGGCAACCACCGGCGCACTCACGGCGGTGCCCGCCGACGCACTCTGTGCATGCATGATGGAAGGACATCCCAACGACATCGCCATCACCAACGCCGCCGCCCGCGCCGTCGCTTGGCTCAAGCGCGCGCTCACCACACCCCCCCACAGCCCTGCTGCCGGAACGTATCGGCGACGTTCAGGATCTTCCAAACGGCGCCCACCCGCACCAAGTGAAACGCGTCGTAGCCACAGTGGCTCACCTTGCCTTCAATTCGCACCTGGTACTCGGCCCAAACGGTGGCGAGATCGCCGTCCAGCTTCAACCACGGATTCCGAATGGGTTCGTCGAGAATCGGGCCACTGGGATTCGTCGCGGCGGCGATGAACTGCTCGCCGGTCAGCACGGCCACGCGCAGTCCTCCGCCCTGAGCGGGGCGCAGCAGCGTCATCCTGGCACTCTCGTGAAAGATGCCGCGCAGCGCTTCGGCGTCCCGCCGACGCATCGCGCCGAGCATGACGTCGAGCGACTGCATCTCGGCGATGCTATCCGCCGATCGGCTGGATGCAGACGGCGACGCGACGGGTTGCGCGATTGCCGTCGTCGGGACGGCCGCAGTGCAGATCGCCGCGGCGGACATCACCGTCAGAAGGAGCGCGCGTACGGATGAAACCGGGCAACGTGACAGCATGGGGAGGGGGTGAAGGAGAGAAGTGGGATGAGACAGCGATGGCCGTTCAGGACAGGGTACGACGATCGATAATCTGTAGAGCTGCCCGCCCCCGTCGCCATCGACAAATGCGTTGGGACGGGACGAAGTTGGCCGGCGACCTGACGCGCCTACGTGCGCTCGGTACACGATTGCGGTACGTTCGTGGCCTCGACTCCGCCGTTCCGATTCCCCCACCGCTCAGTCTCCGGCCCATGCGTCGTTCACTCCTCGCGCTCGTGCTGAGCACTGCGCAGTCCGTGGTCGTTGCTCAAACGAAGCCCGTCCTTACTCCCAAGGACATTGGCCGGTTTGAGGGGCTCAGTTCGGTCCGACTGTCCTCTGACGGCGCATGGCTTGCGTTTGGCATTGGGCGAGGAAATGAGGAGAACGAACTACGACTTCGTCCGACCTCGCGCGACACCGCCATCGTCATTCCGTACGGCGGGTCCTCGGGCTTCTCAGCCGACTCCAAGTGGTTCGCCTCACTCGTTGGCGTCTCACCCATGGAGCGCGACAAGCTGCTGAAGGAAAAGAAGCCGGTCCGAACCGCGTGCGTCGTACGAAACCTTGCGACGGGTGAGACCATCACGGTCGCGGAGATCAGTGCATTCTCGTTCAGTGCATCCGGCGGCTTCGTTTCACTGCTCAAGTATCCGGCCGAGGGAAAGAAGAGCAGTGACGTGGTCCTGCTCGATCTGGCCAAGGGAACACGACTGGTGTTCAGCAATGTGACTGAGCACAGCTGGAACGATCGACGTCCATGGCTGGCGTTCACCGTGCAAGTGGAGGGAGGCGTTGGCAACGGCGTGCACCTGTTCGACGGCACGTCGGGAACAGTGCGGCAGCTGGAGTCGTCGGGTAGCC
>JANNEV010000292.1:0-5363 GCA_031379145.1 Gemmatimonadaceae bacterium | reverse complement strand
GTACGCGATTCGCGGGCCTTCCGGTCGTGATCTCCTCTTCGAATGGCTATCGCACCAAGCACGCGGATGGGCGTCCGGCGATTCAGGTGGCCTATGACTTGATCGTGAAGGGCGCGGATCCGCTGGATGCCACTGTGGCTGGTGTTCAGCTCGTGGAGCTGGACCCCACCGATCACAGCGTTGGGCTCAAGGGCTACCCTAATGAAGAGGGTGTTCCGCAGCTCGACGCCAGCGTCATGCACGGACCAACCCGTCGTGCTGGCTCGGTGTCGGCGCTCGAGGATATCGCGACTCCCGCCGCGGTGGCGAAGATGGTCATGGACCGCACAGACCATGTGATGCTGACAGGGGCTGGCGCCAAGAAGTTCGCGCTGGCGATGGGATTCAAGGAACAGAACCTGCTCACCGAAAAGACCCGACAGGACTGGATGCGCTGGAAATCACGCCTCAACAAGGGCGACGCGTGGCTGGACCACGATGACGACATCCGGGTCAAGTTCACCACGGGCACGATCAATATGAACGCCGTGACTGTCGGCGGGGATGTCGCGTCCGTGACCACCACCAGCGGGATGGCCTGGAAGATTCCCGGGCGCGTGGGCGACAGTCCGATCATCGGCGCCGGGCAATACTGCGACAATACCGTGGGCGCCGCCGGCAGCACGGGCAGGGGCGAGGCCAACATCAAGGTGTGTGGCGCGTTTCTGGCCGTGGAATTCATGCGCCAGGGTATGGCCCCGGAACAGGCCCTGCTCAAAGTCGTCGAGCGCGTGATCGCGATGACCGAGGCGCGACTGCTCGGTGCGAACGGGCGTCCGTACTTCGACCTCGACTTTTACGCCGTCACCAAGGACGGGAGATACGCCGGTGTGTCGTGCTACGAGGGGAGCAGGTTCGCGGTGTGCGATGACCGAGGGCCCCGGCTCGAATCCAGCGCGTACCTGTTCAAGGCGTCCGAGCGGCCGAAACCGAGGTAGTTGCAGTCAGCACCGGTGCGAAGTGGTCAGGCCGGCTTCAGCAGCAGCATGCTCACGGTGCAGACACTGCCGCCAGCAGTCATGAGCGTCCGGACGCGGGCGTTCCACGCGGGGAGCAGCGCATCGCGAGAAGCCGCAACGTCCCAGGCGAGCTGCGCCACGCCACACACCGCCAGCAGCACGAGTGACTGCGTCGTCGTGACGTATGGGAGAAGCGCCGCGAGTCCGACCACCGAGGGCAGTGCGGAGGCAACGAGCCGCGCCAGGTTTGGGTTGTCTGGTGCACGAACCAGCTCCGCTCCCCACCGCGCGCCGCCAAGGAACGAAAGCGTGAGCGCCGCATACACGATGAACGCGTGCACGGCGCGTTCGGCGAGCGATGGTGTCGAAAACAACAGGGCCAGACAGACGAGAAACGGAAGCAACCCGGATCCGGCGATGATCCACATGCCCCTGGGGACGGTGTTCGCTGTCGTCATGGTGTACTCCTCAGGTCATCGTGGCGTTGTGGCTGGCCGTCGAGGGAACCGATCAAAGAAGTCGAGCATCGCGCCGAAGTTCGGTTCCACGACGTTGGTATGGTTGCCCCCAGGTACCTCGATGTACTGCAGCTCCGCACCGACGGTTTTCAGCGCGGCGATCATGACGCGTGATCCGCCAACCGGAACGGTCGGATCCGCGTCGCCGTGCACGACGAACTGCGGGATGTTCCCGATCGTCTTCGCGGTGGAGGCCACGCCGAACCCCGAGAACACGCCCAGTGCGGACCACTGCGCTGGTGTTTTGGCCGCGATGGCCCAGGTGCCAATAGCGCCCATCGAATGGCCCATGAGGTAAATGCGCCGCTCATCGATGGCATACCGCTCGCGCACGGCAGCGAGCACCTGCATGACGTCCTGTTCACTGAGGGCTCGTGAACGAACGACCGCCGGGTCGCCACCTCCTCCGCCCAGGGCGACGCCGTAGCCGCCGTCCACGCGGTAGCCTAATGGAGCGGCGATGATGTAGCCGCGCTGCTCGGCGAGTTTGGGCAGTGTGCCACCGTACGATTCGAAGAAAGAGTCCTCGGTGGCGCCGAGCCCGTGCAGCGCGACGATCAGCGGCAGCGGCTTCTTGGCCGAGTACGACGTGGGCACGAAGATGCGGTACGGCATGATCTCGTCGGCCGCGTCAAGGCGATAGTGTCGCTTGAGATCACCCGTGCGCCCAAGCCACGGATCCTTGCCTGCCGAGACGGTTGTCAGCAGCGATTCCGCCGCAGCAAAGTCGCGCGCGGCGTTGAAAGTGCCCAGCGCCACGCGGCTCAGGTTCACGTTGCGCATACGGTCAATCGGGAAGAGCAGATCGGACCGCACTGGCTCCGAAGCCTTGACCGCCGCTGCTTCGAGGCGAGCCACGGATGCGTCGAGTCCACTGCGCACCACAATGCCCACGGAGGCGGTCCCAAGGGTGCGTGTGCTGTCCGATAGCTCCACCACGACGACGTAGGAGCCGTCCGAGACGTCGCGCAGGTCGGCATTGATGGCATACGGCGCATCGCGTAAGTCGCGAGGGACGCCGTCGAAGACGCCGATGTCCTTGACGAGCACCAGCGGCGTGCCGGGGGGACTGCCGGCGACCCGGCGGCGGACCGAGGCGCGCGCCGTGAGCGGACGTTCAAGCAGCATCGACGGTGCGTAGATCTGCTCCACTCGCATCGTCCATCGACGTGCCGGATCCACCACCAATCGATCCGCCCGCACTACGAGCGCACTCCCGAATTCCGTTTCCGGCGTCCACGGGCGACGCTGCAGCAGGGCGATGGAGTGCGCGTAGAGTCGTCGCAGTTCCGACGTACGACCATACTTGGACGCGCTTGCAATGAGCACGTCGAGCGAGTCGACCTGCGCTTTCAGCTCACCGGTCGGTCTCACCGTGTTTTTGAGCGTTGAGTGCGTGACGCTGAGTGACAGGATCCCGGTCTGCGCCTGCGCCTGCACGCGCGAAAATGCGCCGGCCGACAAGAGCCCCGCTGCGAGCGTGGCAGTGAGCAGGACCGCAGGCTTCGCGTGGAGCAACGATGTTTGCATGCGTGAAGCTGCACGCCGCGGCAGCCGCTTGTCCAGCAGGTGACTCGGTTGCGGTTTTCGTGGTCGAGAACGGTTGACAGGCGGTGCGCCCGATACAGCATTGGCAGCAGATGACCAGCGACGACGAGCGGCCGGCGGCCGACGATGACGGCAGCGCCGTCGAACCCGGTGCAACAGTCTCGCGCCGACACGTACTGCTCGGCAGCGTGGGTGCGGTCATTCCGCTGCTGCAGGGCACGCGCGCGTCATCTCCGCCTCGCAAGGCACCGCGGCGCGCACCGGTCCGCGATTTTGTGGTCGAGGCCTCCTGGGCTTTGGTGTATCGCAACGGTCGGAGCGAGCTCCTGCCCGACGTCTCCGTGCGGGTGCGGGGCGGTGACATCGTGCAGGTCGTGCCGGGGCGAATTGCAGGCAGCATGCAGCGCGTGAATGCGGTTGGGCAGTTGCTCCTGCCAGGCTTCATATCCGGGCACACGCACGCTGCTTCGGGCAGCCCAACGCGCGGCATTATCGAAGGAGGTCGGTCGTATCAGCGGCCGCTGGAGCTTTTGGAAGCACTGTCCGATGAGGATCTCGACGCGATCACCGCGTACAACGTGGCCGAGCTGCTGCGTTCGGGATGCACGTCGCACGTGGAGATGAGTCTCAGCCTGCGGCAGGCGCAAAGTTACGTGCGCGTCGCGCGGCGTTGGCACGTGCGAGGCTTCCCCGGCGGCATGGTGCCGGGCACCGCGCGCCTCTTCCCCATCTGGCGACGCACGGGAGATCAGGCGCTCTACGACAGCGTACCCGGAACGCTGGCCGAGATCGACGCGAATCGGGCGTTTGCGCTGTCGGTCAACGGTGCCGAAGATGGGCTGATACGACCAATGATGACGCCGCACGCGACGGACACACACACGCCCGAGACGATGCGCGCGATCGTGGCCGCCGCCAAGGAAATCGGCAACGGCATCCACACGCACCTGGCGCAGGGCGCAGCGGAGGCGCGAACGACCCAGCGACTCTGGCAACAGGCACCGGCGGCATGGCTCGAAGGTCTGGGGGCGCTTGACGGTCCGTTCTTTGGTGCCCACATGACTGGTGCAGGCGCGGACGATTGGGCCGTGATGAAGCGTCGTGGTGGCGTGTACGCACATTGTCCGTCTGGCGGCGGTGCCGGCATGTCAAGCGGCACGCAGCCGTACCCGGAGGCGATCGCGGCGGGCGTGCGTACAAACATCGGGATAGACACGCACTCCAACGACTACGTGGAGAATCTGAAGCTTGCCGTGATCTGCGGCCGCGCGCGGGCGCGATTGCTCAACGCCTCGGTCAAGGCGGGTCTCCCGATGCCCACCATGCAAGACGCGGTGGAGGGAGCGACCCTGGTGGCGGCCCAGGTACTGCGTCGCGACGATCTGGGGCGTATCGCCGTTGGCGCGAAAGCAGACCTTTGCACCATCGATGTCAGCGGCTTCCTCATGGGCAGCGGGGCGACGGGACCAGAGCCACTGCACAACCTGCTCTACGCCAGTGGGCTTGCGGTTCGACACGTGGTCACGCAGGGCTACTTCCAGTGGTTCGACGGCACGTTTGTCGTGGACGACCAATCTGCCGTTGCCAAACGCGGCGGCGCTGCCGTTCAGAAAATCTGGCAGCAGCTCCGCGCGGAACACTGGTTCGACTGACTTCCCGCGCGGTACCGTCGGGCGATACGGCAGGGCACTACCGTAGGTCACTACGGTCGCCCGGAGAGTCGTCTCGTAAAGTACGACCGATCACCGTCCACGGGCGCCAAGTGCGCATACAGCAACAGGCGCGTCGGGTACCCTGCTGCACTGTCATACTCCACCTCGGTTAGTGCGCGCGGCGTGCGCAGGGCCTCGCGGATTTCGCCGAAGAGCTGCTCGACCGTACGAAAGGACTCCAGTCGAACCACCGGCACTTCGGCACCCGTATCCAGGTTTCGTGCGCGTACGACGCGACCTTGCGTGACCGTGACCTCGAACACCGTGCCGCCATCCGGACAGAAGCAGCGCACCTGCTGCTCCATGACGTAGTTGTTGGACACTGGTCGGCTGCGTGACCATCGCGATTCCGCCGCGTTCAACGCGGACTCCTGGTTGCCGGGGTTGGGCGCCGCCGGATTGTCGTTTCCACAGGCGCTGCTGCACAGCAGCACACCCGCCAGCGCGATCGCGCGTTGGGTTCGGTGCTGCGCCCAGTGCTTCAATTGGAACGGTTGTTTCCGCGGTGTTGCAGCACGCATCGTGTGTCTCCGCACGTGGAATGGAAGTGCGCGCAACGAAAGGCTGCCGCGTGTTTCGCCTCGACC
>JANNEV010000275.1:0-11722 GCA_031379145.1 Gemmatimonadaceae bacterium | reverse complement strand
CCAACAAGATGGCCAGCAAGACGAGCATTCCAGGTATGGGTGAGCTCCTGCAGGGGTTCGACGGCACCAACGCATGGGACATCAACCCCATGGCCGGACAGCGCCTGCTGGCAGACAAGGAACTCGAGCAGATGAAGGAGAACGCTGATTTTTACGGCAACTTGCTGTACGCAGCCGACCGCTTCTCGAAAATGGAGACGCAGGCGATTACCGACTTCAACGGCGAAAAGGCCTACAAGGTCTTGATGGTGCGGAAGAGCGGCAACGAGTCGACGCAGTACTTCTCCGTCGCGACGGGCCTGTTGATCGGTGGAGAGAGCTCGCAAATCACGCAGATGGGCACACTCCCGGTGCGACAGACCCTCAGCGGGTACAAGCAGTTTGGCCCGATCATGATGCCGACGCGGACTGAGCAGTCCATGGGCCCGAACACGATGATCATCACCATGTCGGACGTGAAAGTGAACACGGTGGGGGCATCAGCGTTTGACGCGCCAGCCTCAGTCAAGGCGCTCATCAAGCCGTAATTCGCTTACGCGGGGCTTTCTCCGGCCCGATACGACAGTTGAAGTGATCGGGACGGTCGGGCTGAAACGTTCGAGATCAGACCGATAGCCTCTACGCTCCAGCGGGCGCGAGTGATCGCCCGCTGGAGCGTTTTGCGTCGCCGTCCACCTGTGGTTCGTGGCAGCTGGCGGTTCCCGTGTCATATTTGGCCCCGTGCGCCATCGATACTTTGGAGCCCGCGCGTTATTGTGCCGATCGTGCCCACACCGCCAATGCCCCATTCGCCCCGTCGTGGCGTCACGTTGTTGGAACTGCTGGTCGTGCTCCTGCTGCTGGGAGTAACGGCGGCACTGGTGGTGCCCGCCCTCTTGCCTCGACGCCCAGACCCACAATCTGACGCTGTCGATCGAGCAGTGACGCGCGCCCGGCGCTACGCCATCCAGCGCGCCGAGTCACTTCGCTTGCAGGTGAGGTCTGATGGCGCGTGGGTCATTCAAGGCTCACGCAGTGGCACACCCGTGGACTCGGGTGGCCCGACGGCACTCGGCGCCGTCACGAGCCCGCTGATCGTCGTCATCGACCCGTTGGGCAGCTGCACTCCGACGAACGGACCAGGAGCTCCCGAAACCTCAGCGACGGTTTCTCGTGGTCGATTCGACATGATGTCCTGCCGTTGGGAATCCCAAGCCGTGTCGCCGTGAGGACGATTCGGTGACCTTGCTCGAGTCCATCGTGGCCTTTGTCGTCTTGGCACTGGTCGGCATTGCCTGCCTCGATCTTTCGCGCGGCGCAGCACGGCTGCAGCAGTCCAGTGCCGACTGGACGCAGGCGATTTCCACCGCCGAATCGGCGATGTCGCTGGCGTCACAGGGAATGCCCCTGGACGCTCCCGGCGAATCCGACGAACGCAATGACGCTGGTGGCTCCGGCCGACCGAGCCAGCCGCGCGTCTCCGTGACTCGCCGTCTCTGGCGCGATGGGGTGGACGTGCTGGAGGTGACGGTGAGTCTCGACGGTGGAGGAAGCGCGCAGTTCTCGCGCCTCGTACCTCGTCGATCGTTATCATCCGGTGGCGCCGTCGCCGCTCTGCCCAGCGTGGTCCGATGAGTCGTCGCGCCGGCTTCACGCTGATCGAGGTCATGGTCGCCATCACGATGACGGCGATCGTGCTGGGCATTGCCGCGGGGGCCCTGAGCGCCGCCACCGCCGCTCGAGCCGCTGTGGAACGGCATCAACAGACGCTGGAGGCGGAATCACGCATGCGTTCGGCGCTGACCGACATGCTACGCCATGCTCCCCTCGCTTCGGCGGTGGACGAACCACTCGTTCACATCTCTCGCGACTCGCGTGGGGACGCAACGTTGGTTTTCCTGTCGACCGGCGTGGTAGAACCGTATGGTACCGGTTTCCCCTGGCGCGTGACCGTGTTCCGAAGCGCGTCCGATCTCGTGGTCGACGCGGTGCCGATCGGACGTGGTTCCGCAGAGGCATCTCTCCGGTCCACGCTGCGCTCGACGTTGACGATCGCCGACCCGTTTGATGTGCGCGCGCTTGAGCCGGCCCGTCCAGGCGAAGCGGCCCAGTGGCGAAGTGACTGGCCCCTGGCGCAGACGCGACCATCGGCATTGCAGATGCGTCTTGGCTCCGGCGTTGAATCGACGTTCGTGGTGGCACTCTCGCCGTTTGAGGGAGCACGATGATGCCGCGCCGCCGCTCCGGGGTGGCGTTGGTGGTCGTGCTCTGGACGGTCGCCATGTTGGCCACCATCACGGCGGTTGCCAGCAGCGCGGCACGCAGCAGCGCGCAGGTGGCGTCGAACCGTCGCGCGCTCGCCACCGCACGCGCGATGGCGGAGAGCGGGATCATCGCCGCGTCCGCGTTCCTCGCGGATTCGCTCGCTACCTTTGGATCCGACAGCAGTCGTCGCACGCGGTTCCTGAATGCGCTCGAACCCACCGACGGCGCGACGCCCCCTTCGGTGCAGGATACGCTTGGCGACGGCGTCTTCGCCGTCGCGTTTGCGGACATCAGCGCTCGCCTCGACATCAACAACGCCGACATCGACGGCATGACGACGGTGTTTCGAAGCGAACTTGCGGACACCGAGGCGCGCCGTCTTGCCTCGCTGATTGCCCGTCGCGTCCTCAACGACGCGGCGGCCGCCGATCCAGCGACGGCAGCGTCCCGCGCGCGGACTACGCGGGACTCGCTCGGCGCCAGCTTGCTCGGCCAAACGGAACGGACCGGGGTGAGACATCCCTTTGAGTCGCTGGATGACCTCATTGAACTGCCAGGCGTGGACCGTGGACTGCTCGGACGCCTCGCTCCGCTGCTGACCGTGGACGGCGACGGCTCGATCAACGAGCGCAGCGCGCCGGCGGTGGTTCGCGCCGCCGCCACCGGCTCTCTCGTGGATCGTCCGACGCGATTGCTCGTCATTGCACGAGGCTGGCAGCGCGGACATCCTCTCACGCGCGAGATTCAGGTGGTGTACGACGTGTCCGAGGGCGAGCCGAGAATGGTGCGTTGGAGGGAAAGCTCTCGATGAGTGCAGGACTTGCCGTGCTGCTGGATGTCTCGCGAGTGCGGGTGCTTTCGCGCGCCGGCACTGGCGCGCCGCTCGACATACCGTGGAATCCCAACGCACCGGCCGACGCCGCAGCGCGTGTGGCCGTCGCCTTCGGAACCGGCGCGTCGATGGTGCTGGTGATCGGACTCGGTTTCCTCGAAGTGGCGCGTCCGGAACTGCCGCCCATGTCCGCCGCGGACCGTCATGCGCTCCTTCGACGCGACGCAGACCGGTATCTGCCGTTGGACGGCGAGCTGGCCATCGCCTGGACCGATGGACTCGCATTCGCACTCCCGGCGGTGCAGCTCAATGAGTGGGTTCGCGAATTCGAGCGTGTTGGTCGCGTCGAGGCGATTGCCACGCTGCCACAGCTGTGCGCCGGGGCCGCGGAGTCCGGAGCGTTCGTGGTTGACGCTGGCCACGAGGAGCGCGGAGTTGTGACCATTCACGGTGGCCGCGTGGAAAGTGTGCGCCGCATTCCGAACGCGTCCGGCGATGCTCCGCCTGAGCGCGCGCTGGACCTCCCGCGCGCGCTCCGCGCGGCGCTTTCATTCGTGGACGCACCACTCACCTCACAACTCCTGGACACTGGGCTCTTCGCACGCTTGCAGGCACGACGCGGCTGGCGCATGGCTCGCGCGGCGGCACTGCTCGCGGCCAGCCTGTTGATGGTTGGCTGGTCTGCGGCGCGCTGGCGGACGCGCGAGCGTGATGCGCTCGTGCAGCGAGTCGCGCAACTGCGCGGTGACGCGTCGGGCGCACAAGCCTCGGCCGCTCGACTGGCGAGCGCCCGCATCGAGCAGCGTCTGCTCGCCAGCACCGACTCCGCGCTGGCGGCGGACGTTCGCGCCGAGGCGGTGTTGGCGCGGTTGTCCACGCTGCTGCCGAGCGATGCGTTTGTGCAACGTCTGGAGTGGGACGGCAGCAGCTGGCGCCTGGACGGCAGCGCGGACGATGCCCCGCGCATCGTGCCGCTGCTCGACGCTGACGCGCATTTTGCGAACGTCCGGATCGTTGCTGCGAGCACGCGATTTCTTGATGCAGGACGGCAGCGCGAATCGTTCTCCATCGCGTTCGACGTTCGAGCGATCGCGGGAGGTGCGCGTGGCGGTCAATAGCCCGCTGCAGCGCCGCGAACAGCGGGTCGTGATCGGGGGAGCGCTCCTGGCCGTGGTGAGCGTGCTGCTGGCAAACGTGGCGCTGCCGTTTGCCCGGCACTGGAGCGCAAGGGAAGCAGAGATCCGCGCGCTGCGTGCGGAAGCCGCGTCGCTCGCCGGACTCGTGACGGCGTCGCCCAGGATCGAGGCGGAAGCCGGGGCACAGGAGCGAGCGCTCTCAGGCCGCGCGCGGCGCGTATTCCATGCGCGATCGATGCCGCTGGCCTCAAGTGCCCTGCAGGCGCTGCTGCAGGACGCCGCTGATGCTGCACATCTGGTTGTGACCAGGCTAGACGTGGCGCAGACTGCGCCCGGCAGCGACGTTGCCGCCGCCGTTGATTCCAGCGGCAGCTCACTGCCGGCCACACTGGTCGCCTATGGCGATGTGGTGGGTCTGGCTGCGTTGCTGGATCAATTGACTCGTGCGCCGCGAGTGGTTCACGTGGAACGCATGACCGTGCAACAGAACTCCTCCCTGCGAGGCGCGCCCGACATGCTGCAAATCACGCTGGCGCTTCGGGCGCCGGTCCTCCTCCAGTAGCATGATCGACGTCCACCGCCCACGCAGAGACGGTGCGACCACGGCCAGCGTGTTGCTCGCGCTGGCGGCCGCGTGTGCGCTCGTCACGGCCACGCTCTTTGTGTGGCCAGCTCGCGGTACCGTGCGTCCGATCGAGCCGGCAGCCGAGAGGCCGACGGCTTCGCCGGTGTCAACGACGCCGTCCGTGTTTGCGCCGACGATTGTGGCCGGCAACATCTTCAGTGCATCACGACGTGCACCTCGTGTGATCTTCTTGCCTCCTGGCGCGGAGCCCTCCCCTGCCAATGGTTCGATGGCCGCATCGCCGGCGCCGGGTGATGAAGGGACGCCGAGCGGAATGGAGCAAGGCGGAGTCGGCGACGGACCGCGACTGTTCGGCATTGTTTCGCTGAATGGCATAGGGCGCGCGCTGCTCCTCTTGCCGGGCGCGGATTCCGTTCCGCGCCTACTCGCCGTGGGTGATCGCCACGCGGGATACCGCGTGATGAGCATCTCCACCGATAGAGTTGTACTTGCGTCACCCACCGGATCGCGCACCCTGCGTCTCATTTCACGCACTCCGCCCGACTCCCTCGAGAACCAGCCGTGACCTTCGCATTCCGTTGCTTCTGTCGTCGACATGCTCGGGTCGCGACCGCCTGCCGTCGCGCCGTGATGACGTTGAGCTTTGTCGTATGTGGTCAGCTCGCACTGCCCTGGAGTGCGAACGCGCAGGTCGCCGCGGGCGCAGCACCAGGTTCGGCGGCGCCGCGCGCGACCTCAATCGACTTTGCGAATGCGCGACTCGTCGACGTCATCCGGACGATGGCATCGATGCTGGGCCGGACGGTCGTGACGTCAAGCTTGCCGGATTCGCGCGTGACCTTCTCCACGGTGGCGCCCGTCAAGACTGGCGACCTGGAGTCAATCTTCGAATCGCTCCTCGAGTCGCACGACCTGATGCTCGTGAATAACGGCAATGTGTGGCAGGTGATGCCAACGGAGAAAGCTCCGGCGACCGGCGCGCTTCGCACGGGTTTTGACCTCCCGGATCCGCCCCCGCTGGGACTGGTCTCGCAGCTGGTTCCCCTGCAGTCCATCCGGGCAGACGAAGGTGCCGATGCGCTGCGCGCGATCATGGCCAAGGGGGCGCGCATCGAGCCGGTAGCGCGATCGAACGCGCTGCTGATTACCGATCGAGGCGTCAATGTGGCGCGTTACCTTGACCTGCTTCGGAAACTGGACGCGGCACCCGCTGGTGAGTCGGGCCTGCGTACGTATGTCGTCAACCTGAAGTACGCATCGGCCATCGACCTCGCGGGTGCGCTGGGCCAGCTGTTCGGCATTCAGGTGGCGAGCAACGTGAGCGGGTCCATCTCCGACCGGTCGCTGTCGCGCGCGCTCGATACGTTCCGACAACGCGACGCCGAGACGTTTCGTCTCCGCAGCACGCCGGCGGGAGCCGGTAGTGGCGCAACGACGACGCCCGCGTCTGGAGCGAGCCCCCGGGACTCCGCGGCAGGTCTCCTCGTGGGGCGCACCACGATCGTCGCGAACGCGCCCACGAACGCCCTCGTGATTCGCACGGCACCACCCAACTATCCGCTGCTTCGCGAGACCATCGACGCGCTCGATACACGTCCGGCGCAGGTCCTCTTCGAGGTGACCATCGCCGAGATCGCGCTGGGGCGTGGCAGCGAGTTCGGACTGGACTGGGCCGCCATCAATCGCGGTGGTGACGTCAACGCGCAGTTCGGCAATCCGCAGATCCCGGATACCAATTCCACGTCCGCACTGTTGCGGCTGGTGCGCCTTGACGGCACTGCCGTGCGCGCGTTGCTGCGAACGATCGCCTCAACCAGTGACGTGCGCGTGCTCTCTACACCCGAGATCATCGCGGTGAACAACCGCGAAGCCACCATCCTCGTTGGCAGCAAGGTGCCGTTCATTTCCTCGACACGCCTCGGCAACGATGTGTCGATCGACCGTGCGGTGCAGTATCAGGATGTCGGCACGAAATTGTCGATTCTGCCGACCATCAACGACGACGGCTACGTCTCGGTGCAGCTGCTGCAGGAGGTCAGCACACTGACACAGCAGACAGTATCCGCCGCGCTGAGCGCCCCGATCATTTCCACACGCGAAGCGTCGACGCGGGCGGTGCTGCGCGATGGACAGACCGTGGTCATCGCGGGTCTGATCGGGGATTCCCGCACCACCCAACAGCAGGGGATTCCCTTGCTGATGGACATCCCCTTTCTCGGCTCCCTGTTCCGACGACAGACCGTGAGCAGACAGCGCACCGAGCTCGCCATTTTCGTGACACCATACCTGATACGGTCCGACGCAGACGCCGACGTGATCCGCGAGCGCGTCCGAAAGAGTCTCGAGTTGAAGTCTCCCGGGGCATTGGATGGCACGCCCGCGGCCAAGAAGCCTCCTCCGCCCGGTCCCGACGGACGGTGAGCGACGCGCGCGATCTGCGGGCGGCGGCGAGCGGCGCACTTGCGCTGCGCTTTCCCGCGCGCTGGCTCGAGGAATACGCTGTGCTGCCGCTCGCCGAAGAGCAGGACGCCGTCCTGGTCGCGTCCGACGGCGAGCCACCAGCACTCATTGCCGACGCGCTGCGACGCGGACTCGCGGCGCCCATTCGTGTAGTGGCGTTCAGCGCCGCGGACATTCGCGCGGCGCTGGTTTCCGTGCCGCGCGGTCGAAGCACGCCGATGGAGGTCGACAACCCGTTGCTCGGCGACCCGGCCGAATCATTGGACGATCTTCGCGCGCTGGCGAGTCGGGAGCCCGTTGTTCAGGTGGTGAATGCGATGCTCGCCGAAGCAGTGAAAGCGGGGGCGAGTGACATTCACGTGGAGTCGGTGGAGGACGGTCTCCGCATTCGCCTTCGGTTGGACGGCGTGCTGCATGATGCGCAGCGACTCGGCCGGGGATTTCAGGCCGCCGTCCTGTCGCGTTTCAAGGTGCTTGCCGGACTCGATATCGCGGAACGTCGGCTACCGCAGGACGGCCGCGCGCGCATTCGCGTTGGCGCACGAGAACTGGACCTTCGCGTGTCTACGTTGCCGGCGCTACACGGCGAGAGCCTCGTCCTTCGGCTGCTCGACGGCGGTGGCGGCACCGAGACGCGCCACCTAGCCGATCTCGGCATGTCTGCCGATGTGCTCAGCCAACTCCGGCGAATGCTGGCCCGAAGCTCCGGTCTGGTACTCGTCACCGGGCCTACCGGGTCGGGGAAAACCACCACGCTGTACGCCGCGCTGGCGGAACGCAGCACGTCGGGCGTCAAGGTCGTGACCGTGGAAGATCCGGTGGAGTATCGTCTTGACGGCGTGGTGCAGCTTCCGGTGAACCAGAAGGCGGGTTTCGGCTTCGCCAACGCGCTACGCGCGATCTTGCGTCACGATCCCGATGTCATTCTCGTGGGTGAGATGCGCGACACGGAAACCGCAGAGACGGCGGTGCAGGCCGCGTTGACCGGCCATCTGGTACTGAGCACGCTGCACACGACGGACGCCACAGGTGCCCTGCCGCGTCTGGCCGATATGGGCGTTGCGCCGTACCTGCTAGCGGCAACATTGCACGGCGTCCTCGCGCAGCGACTGGTTCGAACCATCTGCGAGACCTGCGCCGCATGGCGTGCGCCATCAGCCGACGAGCGGGCGCTCCTCGGCCCCTCCGGTTCTCAGATTGAGCGCGTCCGCTCGGGTGCGGGCTGCCAGGAGTGTGCTGGCACCGGGTATCGCGGCCGAGCCGCGATCTCCGAGCTGTTGGTACTCGACGAGCCGCTCCGGCACGCGTTCGTGGCGGGAACCTCACTGGAACAGTTGCGACAGATGGCGCGCGACCGCGGAGTGGCGTCACTGCGCGACGACGGGTGGCGCCTGGTGCAGCTGGGGCGGACCTCCGTCGATGAAGTGTCTCGCGTGGTGAGTGAGGACGACGACTCGTGACTGGTGTGTCGGGAGCTCGATCGACCAGCGGTGCAGACGGCGTGTCGGACTCGCTGCCGCGGTCGGACACGCCATTGGTTCGATGGCAGTATCGTGCGGCCGATGCAACCGGAGCCTCGGTTTCGGGCGAGATCGACGCGGTGTCCGAGCGGGCAGCAGTTGATGCCCTGCGGCGGCGCTCACTCTGGGTCACGGCGCTTTCGACGTCGGGCGCTCGTGGTTCAAGCTCAATGGAGAGGCGCAGCGACTCGCGACTTTCACCGTGGGCCGTGGCGCTGCCTCGACAAATCGCGTCGCTCTGGACTCCGCGCGCGTCGGCACGAGACATCGCCGCCGTCACGCGCGCGATGGCCACGTTGCTCGCGGCGGGCGTTCCGCTGGACCGCACCCTGAGCTACGCCGTCGATCAGGCGCCCGGAGAGCAGGCGCGCGCCAGCTTCGTCGCGGTACGCGACGCCGTGCGGAGCGGCGTCTCGCTGTCCACAGCGGTGCGCGCGCACGATCTGTTCCCCGCCCATTTCGCTCCCACGCTGGCGGCTGGCGAAGCGAGCGGCACGCTCGGCGCGTCGCTGCTGCTGCTGGCCGATCACCTGGAGCGGAGCGATGCCGTTCGGCGTCGGCTTCAGGCGGCTCTCATCTACCCGGCGATTCTTGGCGTCGCGTCAATTGTCGGCGTCACCGTCATCCTGCTGGTCGTCGTGCCACGTTTCGCCGACCTTATCATGGAGAGCGGAGGGGCCTTGCCACTCAGCACACGCCTGCTGATCGGCGTCAGCGGCGTGATTGGGCGATGGTGGTGGCTCCTCCTTTCGGGTGTCGCGGCAGCGGTAGCGGGTTGGAGTCGGGCGAGTCAGGATCCCGCGTTTCGGAGGCGCTGGCACGCCACCCTTCTGTCGTGGCCTGTCATCGGTCAACTGGAGCGCACGCGGGCCGCCGCTGCGTATACGGGCACTCTGGCCGTTGCCCTCAAGTCCGGAGTGCCGTTGCTGGCCGGCATGACGCTTTCCCGTGCTACCGTGGCGAATCTGGCTCTGAATGCTGAGCTCGCTGTTGCGGAGGGGCGCGTCCGCGACGGAGGAACGCTCTCCGGCGCACTGGATGGGGTGCTGCCGCCGCTCGCAGTCAGGCTGCTGGATGCGGGGGAAACCGGTGGCAATCTGTCGGAGTTGGCGTCACGCGCTGCGCAAACGGCCGAGGCTGACATCGAGTTGGCCGTTGGCCGCGCCGTCACCGTGGTGGAACCGTTACTCATCCTCGGCTTCGGCGGACTGGTGGGCTTTGTCGCCCTGGCACTGCTTCAGGCCATCTACGGAATTAACGCCAGCACGCTTTGATCGTCTGACCTGAAGAAATCGCTGCATTGGGTGTCCGTCGCAGGGCCTGGTCTTGAATATCGTGACACTGCGCACCAGGGGGAGCCACCTCTCAAGCACCTGGCTGTTGACAGAGTAGGAATTTAAGACGAGCGTTACCGTCGGCTATTTGTTTATCGGGACCATTCAGGGGCGGTTGCGACCCTGCGGTTCCTCGCATGCCCGCCCCGCTTCACCCCGCCACGAGCACAGGTATTCGGATGCCAACGAACCTCGATTCGGACACGATGGAGCAGGAGGGCGTGACCAGCGCCGCCGAGCAAGTGACCATGCCTAGCCGACGTCGCTTTTTTGCGATCGGTGCGTCGGCGGCAGCGGCGCTCGCCGCCACGCAGACGGCGGACGCGCAGACGAACCGCGGACGCACGAATCCCTTTGGCCCAACGTCGCCCGTTGGCGCCAAGGTTGACGCATCCACGGACTGGCAGGATCCGCTGCTCCGGCTCGTTCGGCGCATCACGATGGGAGTCACGCCTGAAGAGGTCGCACTCGCGCGCCAGCTTGGCTACGCCGGCTACCTCAATTATCACCTGAAGCCTGATCTCATCGACGATGCTGCGGTCGAAGCGGCCGTGCTCGCGACGATGCCGATGACGTTGCGCCCCTATGCGCAACTCGTGGGCGCTGGGGTGGACAGCAATGAAGCGCAGAATCAGCTCAGCGACGCGGCGTTGTATCGCGCGGCGTTCTCCAAGCGGCAGCTGAAGGAGCGCATGGTTGATTTCTGGACCGACCACTTCACCATCAGCATGAACAAGGTCGGCGTCCGCAAGATTGTGGACGACCGCGATGTGATTCGGGCGCACGCCATGGGCAACTTCAAGACGCTGCTCAAGGCGACGTCAAAGAGCGGCGCCATGCTCGTGTATCTCGATCAGAACCGGAGTACCCGCGGCGCACCGAATCAGAACTATGCGCGCGAGATCATGGAGCTGCACACGCTCGGCGTCGACAATGGATACACGCAGAACGACGTCGCCGAGCTGTCGCGTATCCTGACGGGCTGGACCACCGGCGGTGAGGGCGGATTTGCGTTTTCGTCGGTCAACCACGACAACGGCGCCAAGACGTTTCTCGGACGCGCGTTCCCTGGCGGCACCACGACGCCGAACGCGGCGATGCAGCAAGCCGAAGGTGAGGCAGCGGTGCAGATGTTGGTGGACCACCCCGCCACGGCCAACTACATCGCGCTCAAGATGGCGCGTTGGTTGTTGTCCTACACGCCACCGCAGACGGTGGTCGACGCAACCGCGGCAGTGTTCACGGCAACCGGTGGCGACATCCCGTCGATGATCCGCACCATTCTGTCTGCCAAGAACCTCATGGCGTCGCCCGCCAAGTACAAGCGTCCGTTCCATCTCGCCGCATCCGCGCTGCGGGGTATGGGAGCGCAGGTGGCCAACGTGCGCTCTGTTCGGCAGCGCACCGACCAGATGGGCCAGCCGATCTACTTCTGGGAGCAGCCCAACGGCTATCCCGATCGCGTGGACTGGTGGAGCGGTCTGGTGCTTGGCCGCTGGAGCTACATGGCCGATCTCGCCAACCGCAACGCGGCCACGCAAACGCGCATCGACACCTCGCTGTTTCGCACGCCGGATAACGCGACCGGCGTGCTGGCGCAGATCGACGGC
>JANNEV010000270.1:0-3887 GCA_031379145.1 Gemmatimonadaceae bacterium | reverse complement strand
CGAAGGACCGTGCGGCAATTGCCGCACGGTCCCCGTTGCAAATATCCTGATCGGCGCGCGCGCTGCGACCGCTACAATCCGAATGCCGCCCTCGCGTACACATAGCGTCCGTTGAATCCGAACGGCGACAGTCCGGAGTACCGGAACACGCCGAACGTACCCTGCCCGCCATAGTTGGTGGCCACGTCCCCGCGATCCTTGTTCTGGTCAGGATAGATGTCGAAGATGTTGTCGGCGCCGAGTGTGAGCGTGGCACGATTGAAGAAGCGGTACGACGCGCTGAGATCGGTTATGAACTTCGCGCTGTACGTTTGATTGGGCACCTGTCGGGCCGTGCCGGTGGCCAGCGCCGCAATGGACGTGACCTCGCCGAAACGCTGCGTCCGCGCCGTGAGCGAGAAACGCTTGCGATCGTAGTTGGCGGTGAGCAGCAAGTTGTTCCGCGGTTGTCCGACCTCGATGCGTCCGCGCTCGGCCTGTCCAAAGAGCTGCTCGTTGAGGTTGCCGAGCTGCGCCGGAGTGTTGACCACAACCTTCGTGACCTTGGTTCGGTTCTGGTTGTAGCCGGCGGTCAGGCGAAGTACGCCCGCGGAGGCGAGATCGATGCCGTAGTTCACCACCACATCGAGCCCGCGAGTTCTGGTGTTGATGGCATTCGTAAAGTAGCGTCCGCCGTTGACCGCAGGAAATCCGTTGGCGGCGAAGAACGCCTGAATGCCGGTGCCAATGAAGTTCTCCGAGAGCACGATGCGATCAGTGATCGCGATGTTGTAGTAGTCGGCGGTGAGCGTGAAGCTGCTGACCGGCTGCACCGTGATGCCACCACTGATGTTGACCGAATTCTCAGGCTTGAGATCGGTGGCGCCAAGCAGCCGGGCTTCACGGCTGGCCACGGGAAGCGTCTTGATGTCCACCGGCAATCCATTCACGAACGTGGTGGCCTGCGAGGTGAAGAAACTCTGCTGCAACGACGGCGCCCGGAAACCCGTCGCAAGTGCGCCACGCAGCGCGAACTTTTCCGTCGGTGCGAAACGACCTGTGAGCTTGCCCGTCGCCTGCGATCCGAAATCGGAGAAGTTCTCGACACGTCCGGCAAAGCCAACGAGCAGGTACTTGTTCAGATCGCTCTCGAGATCCACATACGCTGCCACTGCCGTCCGACCCTCGTCCTTGGCGTCATTGGGCGTGAAGCCAGGGAACACCTGCGACCCGGGCAGCGCCGGCGTGGTCGCACCCGCCGCATTGCGAACGGGATTTCCCGCTTCGTCGAGCACCGGGCTGCCACCGTTCTGATACGAGGCCAGTTCGCCCGCTTCGATGGTGTAGTTCTCCCAGCGGAACTCGGCGCCGGTGGACACGCGCAGCGGCCTGCCACCGGGCATGAACTGACGCGACAGGTCCAGGTTTGTGAGCGCCTGTCCGAAACCAAGCGTCCCCGCGTCAAACGTGGTCGGGGACGCGAGGCCGAGTGATGCGTTGTTGGAGTTGCTGATGATGAACTGGAACGCGTTGCTGCCGTAGACTTCGCTCAAGTCCCACTTCCATCCCTTGGCCAGGCCTTTCGCGCCGACGCTGAACGAGATGTCGTCGATGTTGCTTTCGATGTTCGGCAGGAAGCCGTTGGGGTAGATCTTGCGCACCACCTGCGTGGTCTGCGTGGGCCGCCGGAAGAAGCCGGTGGAGCGTCCGTCACGCCGACCGAAGGCGCCGAACGAATACAGCTGTGTTCCGCTTTGCAGATTGTAGCCGGCGTTGTACATGCCGACGACATCCGCGGTCGCCGCATCGCCCGACCAGTGGGTGAACCGATTGGCGGATTGCTCGCGAGGGTCAGTGGCCGAGAACTGCACACGCGGATCGTTGAAGCTGCGATTGGTCATCGCGCGATTGCGATACTCGATGCCGCCGTGGAAGTAGCTGCCACTTCCCCAGCTCAAGCCGTCGTCTGCCGACATGGCAACGTTCCCACCATCGTTGCGCTTGCCGAGCCCTTCGACATCGGTGTTGAACTGACCGCTCTGGATGGACACGCCACCAGCGCTGGCACCCTTGAGGATGATGTTGATGACGCCCGCGATGGCGTCGGATCCATACTGCGCTGCGGCACCGTCGCGAAGAATCTCGATGCGATCAATCATCGACGCCGGAATGGCATTGAGATCGACGGCAGAGGTTCCGCGCCCGATGGTGCCGTTGTTGTTGATGAGCGCGCTGGTATAGCGGCGCTTGCCGTTCACCAGAACGAGCGTTTGATCGGGCGCGAGACCACGCAGCGTTGCCGGGCGCACATGGTCGGTGCCATCGGCAACGGCAGGGCGCGGAAAGTTGAGTGATGGCGCCGCGGCCTGCAGCATTTGCGCAGTTTCCACGCGACCCGTAGAACGGAGCTCCGTGGTATTGATGACGTCCACCGGCACCGGACTGCTCACGACGGTGCGCGCTCCGGCACGAGAGCCAGTCACGGCCACCTGCTCCAGCTGCGTGGTGGATTTGCTCAGCTCATAGTTGCGGGTGAGCGTTCGGCCGGCCACCACGACGACCGTGTCGCGTTTGCTGGCATAGCCAAGCAGTCGCACGCGGAGTTCATAGGTGCCCGGCTTCACCAGCACGCGATAGCTGCCATCCGCCCGGGTAATGCCACCCGAGAGGGTGCCGGAGAAACTCACTGACGCGCCGGCGAGGCCGTCGGCAGTGCCGGTGCCGGTCACCTTCCCTTCAACAGTGCCGGTGGTCTGCGCCACAAGCGGTGCGGCAGCGCCGACGACCGCGGCGAGCAGCAGCGTCGGAAGTGTTCGGATGCGTGGCATCATCAGGGTACGCTCCTCGAGACGGTGAGAACAACGGTTCGCGTGCTCACGTAGCAGCGCCGGAGACGAAAGGGCAAGAGTGAGTCCGCCCGGCGCCGCGGGAGGCTCACCGCACTCGCGGCGAATGCCATCATTACTCGAGCTGACGTCAGGGCCGTTAAGATCGCGCGTCTCCCGGGAACAAGCGGTTGAGATCGTCGAGCCATCGCTTCAGGCTTCTCTCGCTCGGCGGTCTCGATGCTCATTACTTCGTTCACTACTTCGCTTACCACTTCGTTCACCACTTCCCGGCCATTCTTCATGTTCGTCCGTTGCTTCGCGAGATTCGCGCCCGTGGTGGCGCTGCTTGGCGCCGTTGTATCAGCTCCCCTTCAGGCCCAACATGAGCGTGCCGTTGTGCGCATCGAGACGCTCGGTGCCACGGCCGTCACGCTGCCGCCGAACACCGTGGCCCGGGACGACTTCTCGCAACAGTCACTGCAAGTGACCGCTGGCCATCGGTTCATACGCCAGCGGGGTCGCACGATCGTGGTGGTGGGAGCGCAATGGCGGAGCGTGCGTGCGGCGCTCCCGGGACAGAAAACGGCGTTGCGCGCGGACACGATGGACGCCTTCACGGCGCTCAACGTGCTGACCGCCGACTTCACCCTCGTACGCCGGATCGGAACGCGACACTCGCTGGTGGCCGTGGCGCGCCCGGGGCTCTACGGCGAGACGTTCCGTGTGGAGGGCGCCGCCTTCGTGGATCGCGCCTTGTCGACGCGCACCACAATTGGCGCCGGGCTCTCGTACGCGTCGAGCTTCGGCGCGGTGCTCCCCATCCCGCTCCTCCACGTGGTCACGCGTCCTACGGACCGTCTGACGATCGACGCCCTGCTTCCCTCACGGGCCGACCTCTGGTGGTCGGCGCGCAAGGGGCTCGACGTCGGCGTGAACGCGTCGCTCGCCGGCGCGCAGTACGGCATCGATGGCCAGGCCCGGATCAACGGCGCAAACGCGCTGCAGCTCGCGAACGCCACGCTCGGCCCTCAGCTCCGCTGGGCGCCCCGCGCCGGCAAACTGTTACTCACCGCCGACGCG
>JANNEV010000252.1:0-6007 GCA_031379145.1 Gemmatimonadaceae bacterium | reverse complement strand
ATACAAGATCACATAGTTCACCGTCTCCCTGTCATTGACAGTGTGGGTATGGTATTTGGTATTCTAACTCGTGGTGATTTTATTGGCTCTTTGGCTGCTGACTTGGTATTGGGGACTGGGGACTGGGGACTGGGGACTGGGGACTGGGGACTTGGGTCTGGGGACTTGGGACTGGGGACTTGGGACTTGGGACTGGGGACTTGGGACTGGGGACTGGGGACTGGGGACTGGGGACTTGGGACTGGGGACTGGGGACTGGGGACTTGGGACTTGGGACTTGGGACTGGGGACTTGGGACTTGGGACTGGGGACTGGGGACTTGGGACTTGGGACTGGGAAGGAAGTAACCAATTACCAATTACCAATTACCAATTACCAATTACCAATTACCAATTACCAATTACCAATTACCAATTACCAATTACCAATTACCATTTTCAAAATTTAGGACAATTAAATGAGTATTTCGGCTGATAGTATAAAAAAGTTACTGAGTTCTGAAAATTTGGGCGATCGCTTGCGTGCAGTCAATCAAATTCGGGAACTAGAACCACAAATCGGGTTAGAATTAGTACAAATTGCTATTGGTGATAGCAGTGCGCGGGTGCGTTATTCGGCAGTAAGTCAAATGGATACCCTGGGAACACAGGATTTACCATTATCCTTGAAGATATTACGGGGTTTACTGCATGATCCTGAAGCAGATGTGCAAGCAGCCGCAGCAGATTGTCTAGGTGCGCTGAAATTACATGACGCTTTTGAAGATATAGAAAATCTTTATCAGGAAACACCAGAATGGTTGGTAAAGTTTAGCATTATTGCCACATTAGGAGAATTAGGAGATCCGCGAGGTTTTGAACTACTTACCCAAGCGCTGGCTTCAGATAACGGCTTAATTCAAACTGCGGCCATTAGTTCTTTTGGTGAATTGGGAGATCCAAAAGCAGTTCCTCTCCTAGTTCCCTACAGCACTAATCCAGATTGGCAAGTGCGTTATAGAATTGTTCAAGCTTTAACTCGTTTAGGCAATGATGAAGCTAAATCTGTTCTAGCAACTTTGATAAATGACGAAGTAGACGCAATATCTAATGAAGCTAAAAAAGCTTTGGAATTAGTTTAAATCTTAAATCTTAAGATCCCCGACCTCTTTAAGAAGTCGGGGATCTGATCATTCTTAACCACCATATACCTGCGGCCAAGTCGTCAATAAAAATACTATAACCGCGCTAATAGCTAGGATACCTTGAATCAAATTTCCCACGACTGTTCCCACAGTAATTCCGATACCAGCTTTTACCGCAGGCCATAATTGACGTTGGTAAAGAAACTCACCCACAATCGCTCCTAACAGTGGTCCAAATAAAATTCCTAATAAGGGTCCACCAAAAGGTAAAGCCGGTAATAATCCGAAAAATCCCAGTAATAAACCCACAAACGCGCCAATTTGTCCCCACTTACTAGCACCGGCTTGTTTTGCTCCGATGTAACCAGCAAGGAAATCAACACCCATACTCAAGACTAAAACAATGATTGTGACAATTAGGGGAATTTTGATCGCTGCAAAGGAATGACTCACGATTCCCCAAATAATAATAGATATTAAAATCAAACTACTTCCAGGTATAGCTGGAACTACAGCACCAATAATCCCCACTAACATCACAGCCACTAACAGCCAATAAATAATTTGCATAATTCTTGTCAGTAGGGGCGCAGGGCCTGCGCCCAGTCAGGAGTCATAAGGAAAAACAAAATCACCCATTACCAAGGGTTACAGCTAATTTATCAGCAATTCCCCCAATCCAGTTTTCATCTTGTTTAGTATAACTGCGAGGAGCATTTGCCGCTAAAATTAAAACCCCTTGATTACCAATAGGCTGACAAATTACACCTTGAGTATTTTCTGGCAAATAATCAAATTCGACTTTACCAGGATAGACATACAAAGCAACTAAATAAATTGGCTTTTGTGTTTCTAATACTTTTTTTAAAATTATTCCTGGTGTCACTTCTGATTTAGCAGCCAGAATACCGCGACGTAATAAAACTTTACCTTGATAGTAAACTATAAGCGATCGCGTGACTGTATTTGTTAATAATAACCGCGTTGCCCAGGCTAATTCTATTTTTGCGGCTTCTGGTAAATCTGGCGCTAAAAAAAATCCCTCTTCTCCAATTAGTTCTACTGTTTCAGGTGTGCGCGGCTGTACTTGTTGCCAAATTAAACCCGTTAAAACCAATACCGCACTTAAAATTACCCCCAGCACATCTCCTCGTGCTTGGGAGTTAGTCAGTTCTGGTGTTAACAACCGATTCATTAACAAAAGTACAGCACCTAAACCCCCAACTACTAAGGGTAAACGCCGTAAAATTCGATTGGGATCAGATTTGGTCATTAGTCATTAGTCATTAGTCATTAGTCATTAGTCATTAGTCATTAGTCATTAGTCATTAGTTATTGGGTTATTCACCTCCCCTACTTCCCCTACTTCCCCTACTTCCCCTCTGTCACCTGTCACCTGTCACCTGTCACCTACTCTTCCCCCGGTTCTAGTATGCGTTGGAAAAGATAACCAGTACCTCTAGCAGTGAGAATTAATTCTGGGTTACTAGGATCATCTTCTAATTTGGCGCGTAAACGAGAGATATGTACATCCACAACGCGAGTATCTACATGGCGTTCAGGAGTATATCCCCATACTTCTTGCAAAATTTCGGAACGGGAAAAAGCTTCACCAGAACGACTGACTAATAATTCTAATAAGCTGAACTCCATACCAGTTAAGCGAATCCGCTCATCACCTTTATAAACTTGACGCTTATTTGTATCAATTTTGATGGTGCTGACATGAATCACCCCAGAACTAGGAATACCATTTGCACCTGTTTTGTCTACCCGTCGCAATACTGAGCGAATCCGCGCTTCTAGTTCTTTGGGAGAAAATGGTTTTACTACATAATCATCAGCACCCAATTCTAAGCCCGTGATGCGATCTGCGACATCTCCCAAAGCTGTGAGCATGATAATGGGAACATCCGATTCTTTGCGTAATTCTTGACAAACGCCATAACCATCTAGTTTTGGCATCATTACATCTAAAACTACCAGGTCTGGTTCAGACTTGCGAAATATTTCTAAAGCTTCCTCTCCATCCCCTGCTGTCACTACATCGTAGCCAATCATGGAAAGACGTGTTTCCAAAATCCGCCGAATGCTGGCTTCGTCGTCTACTACCAGGATTTTTTCTTTATGACTTTCCAATTTTTGTCATGCTCCTTAACTAAAACTTTTCATGATTAATTTTTAGTATCATAATATTAAGATATCATTGCTCTCAATTGATTTGGAAAAAGCTTCTAACTATTACTATTATTAGATTTTCGTTTTTTCCCAAATTTAAGAAAAAATTAAGATTATTAACTAAAATTTAAACATGGCCAAGCCAAAAATCGTTTATATCTGTAGTAGTTGTGCAGCGGAATTTTCCCAATGGTTCGGAAAATGTTCCAATTGCGACACTTATGATTCTTTAGTTGAGCAGAATATTAGTGCTTTTATCGGGGATATATCTGGCCGGTCTGGGGTGGGAAATTGGCAAGCTGGAGGTCATAGTAAATCTCATAATAAACCAGCTAAGGCTAGATCGTCGCTGACTTTTGAGCAAATTAGCGATCGCCAAATTGCTCGGTGGGAATCCGGTTATGGGGAATTAGATCGAGTTTTAGGTGGTGGTATAGTTCCCGGTTCAATGGTGCTAATTGGTGGCGATCCTGGTATTGGTAAATCTACTTTACTACTGCAAGTATCTCATCAATTAGCGCAAAAATACCGTATCCTCTACGTGACTGGGGAAGAATCAGGACAACAGGTAAAATTACGTGCTTCTCGGTTGGGAATGTCAAAACCTCCTCTTGTTATTACGGAAGATAATCAAAGCAAAGCTCCTGAAGAAATAGTAAAAACTCCTGAAAAATCCATAGATCCTGACAGTATCGGCGCAGATTTATATGTGTTGCCAGAAACGGATTTAGAGGAAATTTTGCGGGAAATAGACTCTCTGAAACCAAACGTAGCGGTAATAGATAGTATCCAAACGGTATTCCTTCCCGCTTTAACATCAGCACCAGGTTCAGTGGCACAAGTCAGGGAATGTACCGCAGCTTTGATGAAGGTGGCAAAACATGAAGATATTACAATGTTAATTGTGGGTCACGTTACCAAAGAAGGTGCGATCGCCGGACCCAAAGTATTAGAACATTTAGTGGATACTGTATTGTATTTTGAAGGCGATCGCTTTGCTTCCCACAGATTATTAAGAACTGTAAAAAACCGTTTCGGAGCCACCCACGAAATTGGTATATTTGAAATGGTATCCCAAGGACTAAAGGAAGTTGATAATCCTTCCGAGCTATTTTTAGGCAATCGTGACGATCCTGCTCCTGGTACAGCCATTGTTGTTGCTTGTGAAGGAACAAGACCAATAGTTGTAGAATTACAAGCTTTAGTTAGTCCTACCAGTTATCCTTCTCCTCGACGGGCTGGTACAGGCATAGATTATAACCGTTTAGTGCAAATTCTCGCGGTATTAGAAAAGCGTGTGGGGATACCCATGTCCAAATTAGATTCCTACGTTGCTTCTGCGGGGGGATTGAGCGTTGAAGAACCAGCAGTAGATTTAGGAATTGCGGTGGCAATTGTTGCCAGTTTCCGAGATCGGATAGTTGATCCTGGTACAGTCTTAATTGGGGAAGTAGGATTAGGGGGACAAGTGCGATCCGTTTCCCAAATGGAACTAAGATTAAAAGAAGCCGCAAAACTGGGATTTAAAAGAGCAATAGTTCCTAAAGGCACAAAATTTCCAGAGATTGGGATTGAGATATTACCAGTAGGTAAAGTCATAGATGCAATTATCGCTGCTGTACCGCATCAAGAATTGACAGAAGAAGATTTAGAACCTGATGGGGATGAATAATCACAAAAAGAAATGAGTTTTAGGGAGTTCCAAATAAAAAAATATTCAATTAATTCTTGTGGGGTAGGCATCTTGCCTGCCCTCGAACATAACATGGACGGGCTAGAAGCCCATCCCACACCACATAAAAATATTATTTGAATTAGTTCTTGAAATTGCGTTTTCCTTTATAACCAGATATCTGGGCTAGGGTTTCTAAAGATTGCGTTCCTGAATATGTTTTACCTTTGATTTCCCAAGTCGGAAAGCCTTTAATTTTAGCTTGTTTACATAAATCAGGACGGGGATTTGTCCCTTTAGCGTCACATTCAATATATGTAATTGTTGTCCATGCTTCTTTACCAAAAAGTTCTTGTTGGTGATGACAATGTGGACACCAAAAAGCACCATACATTTTAGCTTTAATGCTTTTGAGATATTTGGCTAAAGCGATTTCTGCGGCTCCTGAAGAGTTTTTTACAGGAGGGGCTTTTTCTGCTTTTAATATTTTATTCGTGATGGAATTTTGGGAATTTATAGAACACGATAATGGAGTTTCTTCGGCTTTAGCAATGGTAGTAAATAAAGTTAAAGTTGCGGCTAATAAACCTGTAATGATTGAGTATTTCATGGCTTAATTTGAGATGGGTAAAAAATCAATGATATGGGTTGAAGAAGAATCTAGCAGAAGCCAGAAAAAGCCAGGGAATAAATTCCCTGTCTTATAGCTAAAGTCGGTTAAAACCGACTATTGATTGGTTTGGTGGATGGTGTGGAAGTAAATAAACACAGCGTATTTCAGGTAAAGGAAGTACAGAATATAAATTCAAAACAATAGACATCTCCGAGATTGAATGTAGAGACGTTCCATGGAACGTCTCTACAAGGGTTTCAATTCACGACTATTGATTGGTTTGGTGGATGATGTGGAAGTAAACAAACACAGCGCATTTCAGGTAAAGGAAGTAAAGAATATAAATTCAAAACAATAGACATCTCCGAGATTGAATGTAGAGACGTTCCATGGAACGTCTCTACAAGGGTTTCAATTCACG
>JANNEV010000224.1:0-10628 GCA_031379145.1 Gemmatimonadaceae bacterium | reverse complement strand
ACCGTATCGATGATGAAATCGAAACCGGGAGTGACGGTATACAGACATGTTGCCGTGCGTACCAGTCGCGAGGACAGCGCGGGGAAGCAGGGCGAGAAGTAGTGTGTGAAGAGGTGCGACGTTTCGTCGGCGCTGACATGGCGATCGATGCCATCCGCCGTGGTTGGCGTGCTGTACACCTCGGCCGCGATCTTCACGCCGCCGTGCGGGCCGTCGATGGCTGGAAAACCATACACGTCATGGTTGTCCTCGCGCACCCAGATGTAGACGGGAAATCGCTCCGGCGCGAAGGCCGCCACGTCGCCTTCTACGTCGAACCAGCACAGCAGCTGCCGGGTCACCGTGAAATATGGTGCGAGCGACACTGGCATCGCGTCAGCCACCCAGGCGCCCATGGCCAGCACCAGCGAGCGGGCGGCATACGTGTTGGCTGCGGTGTGCACGCGCATCGTTCCGTCGCTCGCCCGCTCGTAGTAGAGGAACCGTTCGTTGCGATGAATCTCTGCCCCGTGGTGCGACGCGAGCGCCAATTGCTGCGAAACGCACGCTTCCGGCCGCACGAAACCGGCTGACGGTTCAAACAGCGCGCGCTCAGTCGCGTGCATGTTGAACATGGGGAATCGGCGCCGCACGTCGGCAGCGTCGAGGGACTCCAGCGGGATGTCGTAGCGGTTGGCGGCAAACCGGGCGCGGGCGAGAAATCCCGGCTTGCCGTGAATGGCGAGATGGTCGCTGATTGGCGCGATATACAGCGCGCCGCACTGGGTCAGCAACGAGGCGCCGGTCTGTGCCTCGATGTCGCGCCAGATCTCGTGCGACCGCATGGCTAACGGCGTATACTGCGCACCCTCGCCGACGGCGAGGCGAGTGATACGCGTGTCCCCATGCGTGGAACCATATGCGTGCGGCGGATCGAACTGGTCTATGCCGAGTACGCGTGCCCCTTTTCGCGCCAATTGGTACGTGGTCGCGGCACCGGCTGCGCCAAGGCCGACAACAATGGTATCAAAGTGCTTCATACGCATCGACGCCTGGGTTTGCATGGGCGGCAACAAGCCGCGCTGCGAGCCCCTCCACTCCGTGCAATGTCGCGTTCAGGCCCGCCGCGCGATTGGCCGCCAACAACACGTCGCGCAATGCGTCGCCCGCCAACAGGCGGGCACAGGCAGTGCTTCCCCATACGTCGCCGCAGCCGGTTGGGTCGATGGACGCCCCCGCGCGTACTGCCTCCGGAGGCTGAATGCCTTCATGCACACGCTGTCCGCTGTCCGCCCCTGAATGCCGCGAGGAGAAGTGCACGCCGCGAGAGCCGAGTGTGACGAACGTGGTATGCGCGCCATTCGACATCGCGAGTTGGGACAGGGCGTCGGGCGAGTCCGCCAGCATGCGCATCTCATCCTCGTTCACCTGGATCACGTCGAAACAGGCACACCAGGCCGCCGCATCGCGCAGTGGGCGCAACGTGCGTCGGCCCGTGCTGTCGGTTTCCCAGAGCATCATGTGCAGGTCGACGTAGATGGGTCCCCTGAAACTCGCGCGCACGGCCTGCATGGTGGCGAGGTCTACCTCAATGCCGCTGAGAAAGTTGACATAGAGGGCGTTTACGTTGCTGCGACTAAGGGCCGTGAGCAGCGCCTCGCGCGTCCACGGTGGTACACCGCCGCTCATGCGCTCCGTGCGATGCTCCGCGGTGAGGTACCGCAACTCGGACCGATTGTTGGGCGCATCGACCGAGAGCAGTCGCGCATCAGGTGCCATGCGCGGCAGGGCCGCGACCCACGGTCGTGCGGCGTCAACAACATCCGCGCCGGTCTTGATGAACGGTACAATCTCCCAAGCGTCGGAGAGTGCGGCGCTCATCCCGCTCAGGGCATACGCAATGCCACCCCAACCTTCGGACACCTGGCCCTGAGGCGGCGGTCCGTGGATGACGTCATTCACCAGCGTGCCGAGCACGCCCACACGCTGTGTGGCGGTCATCGCGCACACGACGGCGTTGTCATGCATAGCACACGTGTGCAAAAGGGAGATGCTGCGCCGAGTGGCCGCACGTCAGTCGAAGATCGACGCGATAATGTTCATGATAGTTTCGAACACGCTTTCCGCCGCGCCGCCCACGACTTCGGCCGCCCCCATGGCGGCATCAGCCGCTCCTCCCGCCGAGGCATTGGCCAGCGCGCCCGCGACGTGACTGGCTCCGTGCACGGCTGCTTCGCCGGCATGGAAGACCAGGTCCGGAGCCCAGAAGAGTGACTGCAGCAACACGTCGCCAGCAACGAGAGCGGCATCCGACCCACGACCAGCGCGTTGCTCCGAAACGTGCGCCAGCGCCAGCGTCCACACGCTCTTGAGCTCGGCGTGATCAAACCATACGCCACGACAGTGCGCGCATACGTCCAGGGTCAGGTTTTCGTGCGTCCGTCGTTCCATGCGCCGGTCGCACGTTGGGCACGACAGCTCGTTCTTTGTGCCACACGCTGCGCATGCGTCCGCGTCACGATCGAGCGGCGCGAAACACCCATGACAGGGTGGTCGGGGTGCGGATGCACGCGGCGGGATGTGCTTCCACAGTTCGGCGGGGTCCTGTTGCGCAAGGCGCGGTACCTCCCCCTTCTCGAACCAGACGCCTCCGCAGCGTGCACAGTGATCGAGCACCAGCCCCTCATCCGTACGGCGCAGCGACACTTTCTCCATCGGCACGCCAAGACAGACCGGGCAGGGCAGTCGCGCCTCGAAGCGAGGCGTTGGCGGGTGCGCCACGTCACGCTCCGCCATCTGAGAGCTCTCTGCGTTTCGCGTCGCCCTTGAAGTACTTCGCGTCGTGGAACGTGTAGTACAGCACACCGTCCTCGGTGAAATCGAGTTCCGCCACTTCGCGTCGTTCCAGTTCATCGAGGGCTCGCTTCGCCTCTTCTCCGCTGAGCGCCAACGCCGCCGTGACTTCCACCACCGTGAGTCGGCCCTGCTGCTGCATGGCGAGTCGCAGGATCTCCGCCTCGATGGTCTGTCGGCGCAGCTGTTCCATCCGGCCTTTCGAGTTGATGCCTACCGCGCCGCGCCATACCGCGACGCTGACCGCGACCGGCAGCGCCACCGTCATGAGCAGGGCAAAGAGCGTGGAGGGTGCGCCCAGCGCCGCCCCAGACCGGATGAATCCGAGGAGCATGAATGCTGCCAGCAGCAGTAGCGCACCGGCGCCGATTTTCCGTCCCACCACGCGCCTCGTAATTGAAGATCAATGAAGACTACGCCGTCAGAATGTGCCGTGGCCAGCGGAACGGACACGTCCGAGGTCAGGGGAAGGTCGCTAGCGTTCCGAGTGCGCGCCAGAGACTCGCTGTGGTCGCGCAGCGCTCCTTCTCCTGAGTTTCAGTGGCAAACCACGACGTCATCATAGTGGGCGCGGGTCTGGCCGGCCTGACCGCCGCCGCGGTGTTGAGCGCGGCGGGCGCCGATGTACTTGTCCTTGAAGCCCAGCACCGGTACGGCGGGCGCATTCGGTCCGTCAACGCCGGTCCGGTGCCTGACGCACCCGACGCCACTTCGCTCGCGGACCTCGGGCCCACCTGGGTCTGGCCGCCGTATCAACCCGTCGTGGCGCGCTGGCTGGAGCGGCTGCGGATCGAGACGTTCGCGCAGTACAGCGATGGCGATGGCGTGCTGGATGGTTGGAGTGCGCAGCCGCAGCGTGGCGTGTTGCCGAGCCAGGATGGCATGGTGCGACTGGTGGGTGGTCCCCGATCGCTGATCTCAGCGATGGTTGGGCAGCTGTCGCCCGATCGGCTGCGGCTTGGAGCGGCAGTCACGCACATTGAGCCGGTCTACGGCGGAGCGCGGGTGATCGTGGCGCATGGGCCGTCGGTAACGGCGCGGCACGTGGTGGTGTCGGTGCCGCTGCGGGTTGCGGCGGCCCAGATCTCGATGCCCGCGTTGGGCGCCAGCGTCCTGCATGACATGCAACGTGTCCCCACGTGGATGGCGGCGCAGGCCAAGGCCGTCGTGTTGTATGATCGACCGTTTTGGCGGGACGCCGGACTGTCGGGTCGCATTGCCAGCCGAACAGGGCCGCTATTCGAGGCGCACGACCATACGCCGCCGGACGAATCGTTCGGTGCGATTTTCGGCTTTGTGCAGTGGACGCCGGAGCAACGCCGCCGCGACTCCGGGCGCCTTCGTGCCGCGATTGTTGCGCAGCTGGTGCGTTGTCTTGGTCCAGGCGCCGGATCCCCGACGGCGGTACACGTGGAAGACTGGGCCACCAATCCGCGCACTTGCGTTGCGTCCGATATCAGCGATACTCCGCAACATCCGGCGCTTGCTCCCATGTCAGTGCGGCAACTCCACTGGAACGGCGCGTTGCAATTCGCGGTGTCCGAAAGCGCCGACGTGAGTCCCGGGCTCATCGAGGGCGCCTTGGCTGTTGGCGAGCGCGCGGCGCGGCGCGCGGTGCCGAAAACAGGGTAGCGGGCTGGGAACCGTGATGCACGCCCGCGCGCGCCGTGGTCGATCTGCTGCCGATTGTCCGGCCGAGCTCAGCAACAGATCTTATTGCTGAGCACGTAGCGAGGAGATGGTTTCGTAACGCTCTTCGCTTGCCGGGGAAACTCACGAGTTGCATTCTCACGCTGCCTACGTTGGGCCAACGGTCAGCTGGTCCGACGGTCAGGGAAGAAGCGGCAGGCTAGATCCACCATCTCACCACGTCATGTGAGGAAGTCGATGCAACGTTTCATGGCAGTTCCACGCGCTCTGATGCTGCTCGCGGCCATCGCGGCGTCGGCGACAACACTCCACGCGCAGTCGGTGACGGTGTTGGGCTCCGCAAATCCGAACCTTGCCGGGCGCGCGAATGGCTACGCATGCTGCAGTGGCGACGTGGTGCCAAACCAAGCCGCGCCGTTCATCTCCGTGACCTCCGGTGGATTCCTGACATTCGCGGTCAGAGGATTTTCCGACTACACAGGCTCGCAGCAGAGCGGGAACAACCCGGATGGCAATTCGGGTTCCATCTCGCTCGCGAACTATGGCGACGGTATCTCGGCTCCCCTGAGCGTTCGGTATAACGCGCTGTTCGGCGTGTTTCTCGGTTCCGGCAGTCCGACGGGCACCCAAACTCCGGCGCAGCTTGATTTCTCGTCCGGTTTGAACTTCGCGTCGCTCGCTCCAGGCATCGGACAGATTTTCTTCATCGGCGATGGACGCACGACCGATACGAATCAGAATCAGTTCAACGGCGCGTTGCAGATGTTCACGGTACCGACCAACGCAACGCGTCTCTTCTTCGGGTCCGGCGATGGCTTCGGCTGGTACAACAACAGCGGTTCGTTCGATGTGACGGCCACGAGTTCCACGATTCCCGAGCCGGCAACGCTGGTGTTGCTCGCCTTCGGACTTGCGGGCTTTGGGGTTGTAGCTCGTCGGCGCAAAGTGGTGTAGCGAGCCGGAAGCACGCCACGGCTTCCGTGGCGTGCGGAGAAAAGGGGATCAGCAATTGGGGCCGCGCGATCGACACGATCGGCGCGGCCTTTCTTGTGTGCGGGAGTGGGTGCGTCGCGACATGCGACGACTCCTCATCACGGAGACTGCGGATAGCGACGGGCGCGTGTGACTGGCCAGACGCTCCTGCACGGGCCATTCTTTGCCGTCCGACACGCCGCCAATCGGCCACACGCCCTCTTCCCCTATCACACCGGGCATGCCAACAGGAATCACGCCGTTCGCGGCTGCACTGTCTCTCCTCCTGTGCAGCGCTGCCTTTCGACCGATGGGCGACGAAGTCGACTTTGTGACGATCGCCAGAATCCGGGAGGAGGGCCTGCAGCGATCACAGGTCATGGAGTTCGAGAGCTATATCGCCGATGTGCTCGGCGCGCGACTCACGAATTCGCGCGACATGCAGCGCGCCCAGCGCTGGGTACAGGGCGAGATGACCCGCCTTGGGCTAGTCAATGTCGCGGCTGAGCCCTACATGGACTACGGCGTGACATGGGACAACGAGTACGTCTCCGTGCACCTGCTGGAACCTGACTACACGCCGATGGTGGGATATCCCATCGCGCACACCGCCAGCACCAAGGGTCGGCAGGTAGCTGATGCGGTCATCGTAGATGTCGTGACGCGGCCGGATCTCGCAAAGTACCGCGGCACGCTCAAGGGCAAGGCCGTGCTGGTCACACCGCCGGTGCCAATCGATGTCGCTGCGCTCGCGCGCGGAGTACCGCGGCTTACGGAACGGGACCTTGATATCATCGAGCATGCGGTGGTGCCACCCGTTCGCGCCGTCGCGCCACGTGTCGTGGCGAACGCGGCGCTTCTCTCTGCCGAAGAGAAAGTCGCCTTCTACGCCGCCGAAGGAGCCGCTGTCGTACTGCAAAGCGAAAGCGGATGGCTCGGTGCGGTGCGCGGTTTTTCACGTCCGGGCGCGCGCGGAGACCAGTGGTCGCGCGCGGGAGTGCTCGCGTCGGCGCCCATGGTGGCGATCACGCCTGAGCACTACAACCGAATGTACCGCATTCTTCGGCGCGGCATGCCGGTGAAGGTCGAGGTCGAAGTCAGGAACACGATCGGAGAGCGCGTGGAGAAGGCCGCCAACATCATTGGCGAGATTCCCGGGAGCGATCTGGCAGACGAAGTGGTGATGATTGGTGCACATCTCGATACCTGGCATGCCAGCCCCAACGCCAGCGACAACACCTCTGGTGTGGCGGTCATGCTCGAGGCGGCGCGGATCCTCAAGGCAATCGGGGCCAAACCGCGGCGGACCATTCGTATCGCGCTCTGGTCAGGTGAGGAGCAAGGGTTGTTCGGGTCTCGGGCCTATGTGCGTCAGCATTTCGGCAACGCAAATGACTCGACTGTGGGGCTCAAGCCGGCGGCCGAGAAGTTCTCTGCCTACTTCAACCAGGACTATGGCGCCGGCCAGTATCGCGGGATCTATCTGCAGGGGAACGAGCGCGCTCGTTCACAGCTCACAGCATGGATGGCGCCGTTCCGCGATCTCGGCATGACGGTGGTATCGAATCTGAGCCTCGGAAGCACTGACCATGTGGCGTTCGATGAGGCTGGCCTTCCCGGATTCCAGTTCCTGCAGGATCATATTCCCGGCACCGGCGGGCACACGAACCTCGACTTCTACGACACCATTCAGGCGGAGGACCTGATGAAGAACGCGGTGATCATCGCGTCATTCGCGTATCACGCCGCCATTGCGCCCCAGCGCATGCCGCGCAAGGGGGCACGATGATGGTAAGGAAGAAGCGGCGGGCTGTACGCCTGCGCGCCAATGGCAGCGCTATTGGCATTCCACTCACGTTCCGTCGCGGCTGAGGGTAGGCGCGTATTGTTGCGCTACCTCGGCGGGCGGGACGCGTTGTCCATGTCCGAGAAGATCAGCCAGGTGCCGCCGGGACGGCGCCGCAGCGTCAGCGTGAACTTGCCTTGATCAGCGGGATCGGTTCCGTAGCCGTACGCGCCCACGATGTACCCCACCGTGTCCGAAACTGACGCGGCGAACGCGCGGAGCCGAAGCGGCGAGCCACCCTGTCCAGCATACGTTGCCTGGATTGCTGCCCGTCCGCGGGCCGGCGTGCGTCCGCTCTGTAGCACGAACCCGTCTTCGGCGAAGAGTGCTGCAAGCGCCGCCGCATCCCCCCGCCGCCATGCGGATTCGTAGTCACGAAGCACGCGGTCGAGCGATGGGGGGAGTGCCACCGAGGGGAGCGCTGGTCCCGGTGGCGACACCACCGGTCGTGTTCCCGTTTGCGGAGTGACTTGCGCGTGGGCGCTCCCAGCGAGCGCAGCGACCGCGAAAAGCACAACTCGATAGGATCTGCTTAGCTGCAGCATTCCGGGCCACAGCAGCTGCTTTCCGTTCCCGTCGACACCGCGGCGACGGCCAGCGGCGGCCGCACCCGAGGCATGCGCACTCCCGGTTTTTCCGCGCGGATGAACGCTCCCATGAACTTGCCGTCCACATCCCGGGCGAACTGCTCAACGTCCAGCCCTGTGCCCGCCAGAAACCCGGCGGCATCCTCGGCCTTGTACACGCGCGTGGGTTCGATGCTCGGATTCTCGAATCCCACCTCACGCAGCATATCAAGAAACTCCTGCTCCTCAAGCGCGCCGGCAATGCAGCCCACCCACAACTCCATGCTGCGCTTCACCTCAGCTGGCACCGTGCCGCGCACCACCACATCGCTGACCGCGAATCGTCCGCCGGGCTTGAGCACTCGGAACGCCTCGGCCAGCACCGCATGCTTGTCGCCAGAGAGGTTCACGACGCAATTCGAGATGATCACGTCCACGGTGTTCGACGGCAGCGGAATCTGTTCGATGTGTCCGCGTAGGAACTCGACATTGGTCGCGCCGGCGCGCTCCTTGTTGGCATTGGCGAGCGCCAGCATTTCGTCAGTCATGTCCAGACCGTAAGCCTTGCCGGTGGGGCCAACTCGCTTGGCCGAGAGCAGCACATCGATGCCGCCGCCGGAGCCCAGGTCGAGTACGACCTCGCCCTCAGCCAACTCGGCCAGCGCGGTTGGATTGCCGCACCCGAGCGATGCGAGCAGCGCCTCGGCGGGCACACCGGCGGCCTGCGCTTCGTCATATAGGTTCGATGTGATGGGGTCCCAGCTCTCGCTGCTCGCTCCGCAGCACGCACTCGTCCCTTCCGCAGGGCCACAGCACGACGCACCTTCGGTGGCGCCCGCGTCGGTCACGCGTTGCGCGACGGCGCCGTAACGTTCCTTGACCGTGGTCCGCAGCGCGCCAAGATCTGTGGCGGCTTCACCCGAAGTGTGCGTTGTCATGTGTTGCTCCGCGAAAAGGATGGAGAAATTGATCAGGAAATCTTGATACGTTTGGCACAGAGCGCTCGGATCGCCTGACGGCCACCCGCCAACGCCGGAATCGACTAACGAGAACCTCGCTGCTACCCGCAGCACTTCTGGAATTCACTCCGCTTTGGCCGGAGCGCTGATGCCACCGTTTCGAGCTCCCGTATGGCGTCGGAGTTGACGGCATAGTACGACCACCGTCCCTCACGCCGATCCGTCACCACACCAGCATCCTTGAGCACTTTGAGGTGGTACGACAGTCGCGACTGCGCCGCACCAACATGGGTCATCAGATCGCAGACGCAGTGCTCGCCCGCCAAGAGCACCGACACGATCTCCACCCGCGCCTCATCAGCCAGCGCATGGAACAACTCGGCAGTTCGGGCAAAATTCGGCGCGGCCTTGGTCGTCATGGAAATAACGTATCGATTTTTCTTGATGCGTCAAGTACCCGCGAATCGCAAAGCAGGCGGGACTGGCGGGCGTGGCGCGTCAGGTGCGCGGCAAATGTGAATGCTGCGGTTGATCCTTCGGATCAGCGGGCAGGCCAGGGCCCGCGCAACACCACTTCGCACAACTCTGACGGACGCGTGTGATCGTCCATATCAATCACGACGAACGCTCGCATTGGGTCCTGTTTGTCGAGCACCAGCCCCTCCACCTTGCCGGTGAACGGCACGCCACGTTCATCAAGAATGGGTGCCCACCGTCCCGGTTGACGTCGATCATGTGGGATCACGCCAAGCACCGAGCCGCCCACTTCGCCGTCCTCCGTTGCATCTTTCGACGCCTCAGCCGCCGCCGAGTACATGACGCCACTGCGCGGGAGCAGGATTGCGTCGGTGAAGCCGAGGGAGACCCCGTCCACCTCACCCAAAACGTACTGGGTTACCCTCTGTATGCGCGGCACTGGCGCTTCTGGACGCGCGATGTGCGCTCGCAACACAGTCCAGTCCAGGTCGCAGCTGGCGTCAACTGGTACCAGTCCATCCTTGGCCTCACCGTTGCCGCGGCCAAAGAGCCGAATCATGCCATCGACGTAGAGCGCACCCTCAATATTCATGTCGCTGCCGGAGAAATCCGTTTCCGCGCGCAGCGCCGCATACAACGCTGGCAGCGCAATCAGCGACGGCTCGGATGGCGCAGGACGCGCCGAGCGTCCAGCGAACGCCAGCGTCATCACGTTTTCGCGGCGCTTCTTCGATCCAGAGCCGAACGCCAGCAGCAGCGTACCGCTCGCGGCCGGCACGCGAGTCAGCGCCTCCAGATCCAGTTTGTACTTCTTGTTCCCCCGCTCGCTGTCGAATTGTCGTACGTCATCCTTCCCGGCGGGCAGCGTCACCGCTTTCGCCAAGCCAGTGCGTGGATCGACCAGCGCCACGAAGTTCACATCGTCTTGCACCAACGCCACACAACTGCCCACCCACGTTATTGACGACGCGGCACGTACATGGCCGGGGCGGTCCTCATGGACATCGGCGCCATCGGCGTAGTGCATCGGGACGCGCCGGACAATCCGCGCTTCCAGTGCCGTATCGCGTGCGCTGACGACGCAACGGGGTGTGCTACGTGGCGACATGGCCCAGGACTCCCCTTCAAAAAAATGGCAGCGGGCAAGCGGGTGACATCGGACGCGGCTCCGGCCGCAGCGGAATGTAGTGGGCAGGACGTGACAAACAGCGGCGCGCGGCTGCCGCCGCTTCGATGATGTGGCGTGCCAACTCGCCTGTCGAGCCTCGATTTTCCGGCTGGGGTTGTCCACCTCAGGAAGCGGCGGCACGTTTGGCAGCAGATGCC
>JANNEV010000206.1:0-1795 GCA_031379145.1 Gemmatimonadaceae bacterium | reverse complement strand
GCGCGGAGCGCTGAGATCAATCCCCGGAGGGCGTACTCGTAGCCGGACGCGCCAAGACCGCAGACGCTGCCAATGGCAACCGCCGCCAGCAGCGAACGATGACGCTCGGGTTCGCGCGCGTGAACATTGCTCAGGTGCACTTCAACGCATGGAAGGGACGTGGCGGAAAATGCATCGCGAAGCGCCAGGCTACTATGCGTATACGCACCGGCGTTGACGACCACTCCGTCAACGGCGCCGCGCCACGCATGGAGGATATCGATGAGCTGTCCCTCGCCGTTGGCCTGCGCGCAGACCACCTCGGCACCCAACTCCAACGCCACCGACGAGAGATGCGACTCGATCTGGGCAAGAGTGGTTGTGCCGTAGAGCGCCGGCTCGCGAATTCCCAACAGATTCAGGTTGGGGCCGTTCAGCACACCAATCTTCATGACGATCCCAGTCCCTTGAGCCACGCAGAGAATTGGGCCAGATCGTCGGCCACCGGCTCGATCGGATCTCTCTCGGCCGTCGTGCCCGCGGGCGGCGGAGGAAGCGGCGTTCCTGCCGCGGCTGGATCCGGGAAAAACCGATCGAACGAGAACCCCGCGTTGGAATCTTCGACCACGGCTCCCATCGATCGCGTTCCGTCCCCGTCGGCGCTCTCCCGCGGAGCCACGATATCGTCGCCGAGGCCGGCGAAGGGTGCACTCTGTGAGGCTTCCACGTCTCTCACAGAGAAATCCAGCAGGTCTCCGCCTCGTGTCGTTTCGTCCGGCAGCGTCGCAAACGCGTCGGCAAGCGCCCTCGCCGCCGAATCATCAGCAGCACGCTCGGTCGTGTCACCGAAGATCGCGGCCAAACCAACCGGCGTCTCGGAGATTGTCACGGCGGGCTGTGTCGGCGTCCGTCGAGGCACTCGACGCGCTGCGAGACGAGCGAACCGTTCGCGAGCCGTCAACGCCGTGGCGACCGTCGCCGCCGCCGACGGCGGCTCGACAGACGTGGTCGCGGGAGCCGGAGAGAGACGCGTGGTCGCGGAAGACGGTGGCGTACTAGCCGGCGTCGCATAGGCCGGCGTCGCATAGGCCGGCGTTGCATAGGCCGGCGTTGCGTTGGCCGGCGTTGCGACTATCGGAATCGAGTACGCGGGCGTCAACACGGAGGGAGCGGGCGCGGGCGGGACGGGATCCGAGACCGTTAAGTAGACCGGCGTCAGGTAGGCGGGTGTGGAGATGGTCGGCGACGGGATGGGTGGCGTGAGCAGCGTTGGGCGAGGCCATTCCGCGCCAGAAGATACAGGGGTTGGCATCGATGGCGAGCCGTCGTTGGCCTCCCGCACCGCTCCTTGGTCGACGACCGGCGCCACTAGTCCCATGGCCGCCTGATCGGCGACCGACTGCTGGCGCAACTCCTGAAGCCGTGAGGTGAGCACCGGATCGTATGGGTGTCGCTCCACCAGCTCCTCGTAGACCGATATGGCGCGCGCCACCAGGCCTTGCGACACGAACAATTCCGCCATCGTCTCCGTGACGAAGGCCGTGCCGCCGGCGCTCGATGATGCGAGCCCGCCAGCCTCGTCATCTGCATCCATCTCCGCCAATTCTTCGATACTCACCTCAGCATCGGACTGTAGGAGCCACGGCAGATCCGTTGGCGGCAGCGCGATGGGGTCCGCGTCGTCGTCCGAAAGCTCGTGCGGCGCAAGCGAAGGTTCTGCATCCACTGTCGCTTCGTCATGAAAATCAGACGAAGCAACCGATTGCGCGAGGGCCGCCTCGTCGATGTCGCCGTTTTCGCTCTCGCTCTCGCTCTC
>JANNEV010000204.1:0-11069 GCA_031379145.1 Gemmatimonadaceae bacterium | reverse complement strand
TCGCGTCCGTGGAGGCCGATCCGGATTGAGGCGCTCGTCCCACGCGCTCTGTGATACGAGACGCCAGATCAACCAGCGGATGCGCGGCACTGAGGTGGCCGGCGGGGCGGTCTCCCAACTCGACACATCGAACGGAGAGCGACAGCGCGGGACGTCGCCGCGATTCCTCGGCGCCCGCTTGCGCCGCCAGTTGGCGAACGGTCCCCGAGAGTTGGGCAAGGCAGGCCGAGTCCAGCGACCGGATATCGATATCAATCCACGCCGCACGCGGAATACTGGTCAACGACTCGCCGCCGCCGATGCGGCTCACGACGATGTTGGCGCGGGGGCGAACGCGGTCTGCCAGGCGGGAGAGCATCGCAACGAGGGCACCAGCGGCGTGCACGGGATTCGGCGTGCCCGCGTCGGCCCAGCTGTGGCCTCCGTGCCCGTCCAGCGAAATACGCATACGGTGCGAGCCGACGGCGTGATGCACGATGAGACTGTCCCCCGGACCGTCGATCGCAATGGCGGAATGGGTCGATTGCGCCTGCGAGGCTGCAGTCGCGAAGTACGCGCGCGATCCTCGTAAATTGCCTTCGCCTTCCTCGCCGACGGTGGCCACGAGCTCGACCGGACGACGCAATCGGGCGTAGGTGTCGGGCTCCTGGAGCCAGTGCGCCAACGCGATGAGCGCAGCGAGTCCTCGACTGTTGTCGCCGATGCCCGGACACTGCACACGCGATCCTTCGCGTTGCGTATGCAGCGCGGTGTCGGGCGGGAAGACGGTATCAAGGTGCGCCAGACACACGACGGTTGCCGTGGCATCGCGTATGCCACACCCCTGGCCGTCGGCCGGGTTGATGCGCAGGATGACATTGCCGACGACGTCGCTGTGCGGGCGCGCGGCTCCAGCGCGGCGAAGTTCCCGTTGCACGAGTGTGGCCCGAACGCTTTCATGTCCGGTGGGGGCCGACGTTTCGGCGATGCGTATCTGATGATCGAGTATCCATGCGCTTCCGGCTCGCCATGGCGCGAGAATCGCGTGTGGCCAACTGGACTTCCGTTCCTCTACCGAGTCCGATGCAGCAAACGCCCGGCGCGACGACATCAGGGGGAGATCAGCACGCGGCACCGATTCCGCCGGATCGCACCCAGCCCTGGCGTCCCACGCGGAACGTACGCGCGCTGGCCCTGGTGAGTTTTCTCACCGACGCGTCGAGCGAAATCATCGCGCCCCTGATGCCGCTGTTTCTGGTGACGTCGATGGGCGCGTCGGCGAGCATGGTTGGTTTGATTGAGGGGAGTGCGGAGTCGGTTGCGGCACTGCTGAAGCTGGCGAGTGGTTGGTGGTCGGACCGGGTGGCTCGACGGAAGCCCTTGATCGTCGCGGGGTACGCCCTGGCTTCGATCGCACGCCCGATGGTCGCTTTGGCTCAGTCGGTGTTGCAGGTGTTGATGATCCGCCTCGTGGACCGCGTCGGCAAGGGCATTCGGGGGGCGCCGCGGGACGCATTGCTGGCGGCATCGGCCCCGATTGAGCATCGCGGCAGGGCGTTCGGATTTCATCGAGCAGCGGACCACGCCGGCGCCGTCGCCGGGCCGCTGATCGCCTGGGTCTGCCTGCAGGGAATGGGGATGCCTGTCCGGCAGGTGTTCTGGGTGGCGGCAATTCCCGGGGCGCTTGCTGTCTTGGCGGCCGTCACTCTGGTTCGTGAGACAGCGCGCGAGAGGGCGCCGGAGTCGCCACGCGAAGTGCCGGCCGTTCCATCACCACCATTACCAGGGGATTTCTGGCGCATTGTAGTGCCCATGCTCCTGTTCACGCTCGGGAACTCCACCGACGCGTTCCTGCTGCTGCGAGCGTCACAGCTTGGCGTGCCGACGTCGCTGATTCCACTCATCTGGGTGTTGTTGCACGTGGTCAAGAGCGCGTCCAGCACGCCCGGCGGCGCGCTGTCGGACCGCGTGGGGCGCCGTCCGCTGATCGTTGGAGGATGGCTTCTCTACGCGGCGGTCTACCTGGGATTCGCGGCGGCCTCTCGCCCATGGCATGCGTGGCTGCTATTCGCGGTGTACGGCATCGTGTTCGGGTTAAGCGAGGCCAGCGAAAAGGCACTCGTGGCAGATCTGGTTGGCCCGCGAAAGCGTGGAACGGCGTTCGGCTGGTATCACGCCACGGTCGGTATCGCGGCACTGCCAGCGTCAGTCCTCTTCGGCGCGCTCTGGGATCGCTTTGGCGCGCCAACGGCTTTCCTGGTTGGCGCCGTGTTATCCATCTCGGCCGCAGTGGCGTTGAGCGTGCAGCGTCTCCAGTCGGTGCGCCAGACGTAACGTCAGCGTTTGCCCTTGCTGCCGTTCGGTCCAATAGTGCGTTCGAAGAGCTCGAAAATGCGCCGATACTCGTCGGTCCACGAAGATGGTCGTACGAAACCGTGGTCTTCCACCGGGTATGGTGCCAGTTCCCATCCCGTCTTGCCCAACTCAATGAGGCGCTGTGTGAGTCGTACAATGTCCTGGAACTGCACGTTGGTATCGACCATGCCGTGCGCCATCAGCAGCGGGTCCTCCAACCCCTCCGCGAAGTAGATCGGCGACGATCGCCGATACGCGAGCGAATCGTCCTGCGGCAGATTGAGGATGGCGCCCGTGTAGCCGTGGTTGTAATGCGACCAGTCGGTCACAGAACGCAATGCCGCCCCAGCGCCGAACTCCTTCGGCGCAGTGAACAACGCCATCAGCGTCATGAAGCCGCCGTAGCTGCCACCGTACATGCCGATGCGCTCTGGGTCTATGCCGTGCTCCTTCTGCAGCCAGCGCGAGCCATCGATCTCGTCCTGCAAGTCTCGGCCTCCCATCCAGCGATAGATCGCCGTGCGCCAATCGCGTCCGTAGCCCGCCGAGGCGCGGTAGTCCATGTCGAGCACGACATAGCCCCTGGCCGCCAACAGGTGATGGAACATGTACTCGCGCGAATAGCTGGACCAGAAATCATGGACATTGTGCATGTAGCCCGCCCCGTGCACGAAGATCACCGCCGCGCCGTTGGGGACGGCACCGACATCCTGCGGGCGATAGATGCGGGATGGCACATCCACGCCATCGCTGGCACGCACCTTGACGATCGTTGGCTTGATCCACGTTCCCGCCCGGTACTCGAGCGAGGTGGACAGGGTGAGTTGCGCGCGGCCCGTATCGTTCAACGACGCCAGGAAGAGTTCCGGCGGTACGTTCGCCTGCGAGTACACATCCGCGATCCGTTGCCCGTCCGGACTCACGACTGCCTGGTGTCCGCCGTGATCGCGCGTCAGACGTTCGCGCACGCCTCCGGTGGCAGGCATCCGATACAAGTGCCGCACGAACGGTGACACTTCACTGGTGTGGAGCCAGAACCACTTGCCGTCCGGCGACAGCTCCGCACGCTCGACCTCCCAGGCACCGCTGGTCAGAGGCATCCTGCCACTGCCGTCGCGATTGACGGCGTACAGGTGCGCGAATCCGCTGGACTCGGAGGCATGCCATACTCGCCCGTCCGGCAGGAATCCCATGCAGCTACCGCATGGGCCGCCTACCCACGCGGTATCGTGGAGCGCCTCGACGATTCGCACGGGGCCGCTGTCAGAGACGGTCGACAGATAGCGCCACTTGAAGTCCGGCGTGCCGGCTACCAGAAGTCCTGCCGAGCCATCGGCGGACCAACCGGCAAATCGAAGCTGCGACGCTGCGCGCGCGCTATCTCCCCCGGCAACCGACAGCAGCTGCAACGCGCCAGATGTCACATCCAACCGATACGCGCGGAAGCGCGCGTTGCCATCGCCCACCTTGGTTCGGCCGTTGATGTCCTCGACGAATCCGCTGCTGGTCACGTAGTTCGGGACAATCGTATTGCGCGCGGCGCTCGCGGGCGTCACGACGGTGACCACCACCGCCGTGCGGAGGTTTGGCGAGACGCTGAGCGACGCCAGCCGCTCGCCGTTCGGCAGGTACAGCGCTTTCAGCCGGCGTGCGTCGGCGGTCATCCGCTCGGCGCGCCCCACGGAGTCCGCGCGCTGTCGATCGCGTACGACCTCCAGCAGGTCGCGTTGCTGTTGCTCCAGTGCGCCGCGCATCCCGATGGCCCGGGCAGAATCTCGTGGCGCCGGTCCGGCACGCAGGTCAGTGAGCTGACGAACTCCGCCGGAGTTCAGTTCGAGCGCGAACGCGTTGCCGTCGCGCAGGAAGAGCAGGTGGCGCTCATCGGCGCTGAATCGGGGATCGCTTTCCGTCGCCACCGTTTTCGTCAGGCGTTGTGCACGGCCGAGCCGGGTATCCACGAGAAACAGGTCGCCACGCGCTGCGACCGCGCGGACTTTTCCGTCGCGCCGGAGCGGTCCATCGGCCAACACTGGTGCGATACTATCCATATGCGCGTCGCTCACCCGCTCAGGCGCGCTCCCCGCAGTAGCTCGCACGCGGAACGGTCGCAACGGCTCATCCCATCGCGTGCTCAGCGGGTTCCACAAGAAGTACAGCCACTGCCCGTCGGCACTCCACTGCACGTTCTGTGGCTCGCGGCCAACGTGCTCAGGTCCGCGCATGATGTTGGCGATATTCAGGTCGAACCGCGCAACGGCATTGCCCGACGCCGACTGTCCGCCGACCTCTGGCGCCAGCAGTAAACTCAGCGCTACGCTGAACGTGACGATGTTGTGCCTACGAGTGGTGTGCGTCATGGCGTACTGTGTGAAAGCTGGAGTGGCGAACGCCGAGGCAGTATTCGAGGAAGTGAGGCGCGGCGCGAGGAAGCACGCGGACAGTGATCGGCGGCGACGCGAGACGCCCGTGAAGGTCAGCAGCAGCGCGAGCCAGGCTGACGATATCGATCGTCGAGGCGCGCACGCTCGAACTCGCCGGGCGACAGCGGAATGACATCGGGATGATGCGTGGTCATGTGCACCAGGTACGTGTCGTAGTCCGGTACGCCGATAATGCGACGCACGACCGCAGCGCAGCGGCGCGCTGATTCAATTGCGGAAGCGAAGACGCTGGCGGATGTTGACATGGTGGGCAGGTCAGCGAGGATGGAGCGCGGTGCCGCGATGGTCGTTTGACCATGGTCGATGTCGTACCGAGGAAATGTGCAGCGTCGTCGCACTTTAGGGAGAGGGACTTTCGGGCTGATGCTTTCCAAACCATATCATTTTGCCCTGCAGATCGGCTCAGGCCGTTGCGCAGTGGCATGAACCGGTGGCAGACTCACGCGTCCTCTCCGCTGCTGGCCCCTCTCTCCTTTGCCCGCTCAAACCGCGATGTCCATGACTGACGCTATTCGCCTCCCCCGCCGAGTGCTCGTGACTGGAGGGGCCGGGTTTATCGGAAGCGCGATGGTGTGGGGGCTCAATAGTCGAGGTGTGGACCGCATCGTGGTGTGCGATCGGCTTGGCCAGAGCGACAAATGGCGGAATCTGTCACCGCTTCGCTTCGAGGACTATCTCGAAGCCGAGCAGCTGATCGATCGACTGGAATCGGGGGCGCTGGGTACGTTCGATGCCGTCGTGCACATGGGTGCCTGTTCGTCGACACTGGAGCGGAACGCCACGTATCTGGTGCACAACAACTTCGAGTTCAGCAAGCGGCTGGCGCACTGGTCCCTGACGCATGACGCGCGATTCGTCTACGCGTCGTCTGCAGCGACTTACGGTGACGGTGCGGCGGGAATGGACGATGGTGTGAGTTCGCCGAACGATCTCGCGCGCCTGCGTCCGCTCAACGCATACGGATATTCCAAGCAGCTGTTTGATCAGTACGCCATGACACAAGGGTGGCTCGACCGCATCGTCGGCCTGAAGTTCTTCAACGTCTACGGACCGAACGAGGCGCACAAGGGTGAGATGCGCAGCCTCGTGCAGAAGGCCTACGAGCAGGTACGCGATACCGGTCGTGTGCGCCTGTTCAAGAGCTATCGCGAAGAGTACGCCGATGGCGCGCAGCGTCGAGACTTCGTGTACGTCAAGGACGTCGTCGACATGTCGCTGCACGTGCTGACGCATCCGACGGCGGCGGGTCTGTTCAACATCGGCTCCGGCATTGCGCACACATGGCTGGAGCTGGCCTCCGCGCTCTTCTCGGCAATGGAGCGCGAGCCAGCCATTGATTTTGTGGAGATGCCGGTGGCGATGCGCGACCGTTACCAGTACTTCACGCTCGCGGACGTCGCGAAGCTACGGGAAACGGGCTACCGCAAGGAGCCGACGCCCCTCGCGATCGCCATCGCGGACTACATTCGCGGCTACGTGATGCCCGATACACGTCTCGGCGACGCGGGCTCGAATCTAGCTGGGTGATATCGCCTGCCGGACGCGCCAAGATCACGGCCGAGCCAATGCTGAGGTCGCCATTTTCGTGACCCGCTGGCGTATGTGATCGCCAGCGCAGCGGAGTGTGCTATAGACGGCGGTGGGTGCTGACGCTCATGTTGCATGGGTCGGGCGAATGCTCGCACGTATGTCACTGACCGCGGTCTCCAAGCAATGTCTCCTCCCGCGTGGTACCAGACGGTGTTGCCGACGATGGCGCTCCTGCTGGCGTCGAGTCCGACGCCTGCCCAAGGGCGGCCCATCGCGGCGACATACGAGCGGGAGCGCCCGCCGGTTGAGATGCCCGCGTCGCCGGCGCGATTGGGGCTGGTGCAAGGGGACCGCGCCACGGAATCCTCCCGGATAGTGCCAAGCGTGGTGGGTTTGCTGCGAGATTCGGCCGCGCAACGGGTCCGCGCCGCTGGCTTCCGCCCGCTGGTCTCGGTGATGCCTGGGCCAACTGGGAGCAATGGTCAGGTGATCACACAGCGACCCGCGGCAGGGGTACGGCTCACGCGTGGCCGCAGCGTTGCCATTGTTGTCTCCGACGCGCCGACGGCCTACGCCGCGGCACAATCGGTGCGCATGCCCAGTGTGATCGGACGTTCGGCCGGGGAGGCGCGCGCCGCGTTGGCGTCCACGTCGACGGACATCTTGATCGTGGAGCGACGCACGTCGGTGGAAGGTGAAGCGGAACGCGTGCTGTCGCAGGAGCCGTCGGAGGGTACGATCGTGCCAACCGGCGTCGAAGTTCTGCTCGCGGTGGGCAAAGCAGAGTCGCTCTTTGACTCCGCAGGAGCACGTCGGCGCGTATTGGTGCCGTCCGTGGGAGGTTTGTCGCCTGGCGCGGCGCGCGAACGCCTGCGCGCGGCGCAGCTGGGGCTCGGAGCGGTCAGACCGGGAACGACGCTTGCGGATTCCACGATCCTGACGCAGCGGCCTGACTCCGGAACGACGGTGGAGTCCGGGACGCTCGTGGAGGTCACGTTGGCCGCCCCGCCCACGGAGCGCGGGCACGTGCCGTGGTGGATGGCGGTGGCGCTGCTCGTCATCGCCGCGGCATTCGGAGCGTACGTGCGATTGACACCGACCGTCCCGTACACGCCGAGATCAGGCGAAAGCCATCGTCTGGATACCGGGGAAGTGGCGCTGCCTGTGCTGACGCGACGCTTGCACCCAGAGGGCGACGAATGGCCCCCCGGCCCGGCCTCGGCCCTGTTGCCCGGAGCGCCGTCCGCGCACCGGGACGGCGATCGCCAGGAGGACGGCCACAGCGACGGTCAAGGCGACGGTCAAAGCGACAAACGCTCACCGTCGACGGAGATCCAGGCGATTGGCAACGACCCTGACTAGCGTGTCGCCAATGGTGAGGCTGCGGTGCCGTTCATGACGTCGGGCGTGCCGTTGGTGCTGTGCCCGGTTCCGTCCACCGACCGGTGCCGTACGTTTCCACGATGTCAGACGCACCGCCCGCGAACGTCGCTCGGCCTTCGGCTACGATTGAGTTCGACGATGACAGCACGTCGATGTCGCGACGCGAGGTCGCGTTCGTCGGCGCATTCTGGATGTTGTTTGGCTTGGTGACGTTCGCGAACCGCGTTCTCGACCCTCGTCGGCCCGGAGTCGATCAGGACATCTGGCTCGCGATGATGGCGATCTCGGCCGCGCAGGCGGCGATGTGGGCCCTCGCGACCGTGCCGCTTTTCCTGCTGGCTGCCCGCGCGGCGCAAGGGCGTGAGCCGTTGGTGGTGCGGGCCTTGCTGCTGTTGCTTGCGGCGATGGTGGCCGCGTGGACCGTGAGCGCGATCGCCGACGCGGTGCGCGACGGCGTGTTTCCGTCATCGCGCCGTTTTGGTGCCGGCCGTGGCGGGTTTGGCCGCGGCAACGGTGGAGCCACGGGGTCAGCGGGTTTCGGACGTGTCGGATTCGTGCTGACGCGCGAACGGCCATGGTGGATGTTCGGGTTTGGCGGCTTTCAGTTTCTCAACGACATCATCATTGCGATGGGCGTGCTCGCCGGTGGATTCGCGCGCGCCTACTCGCGGAGTGCGCGAGCCCGCGAGGCGCAGGCGTCGCGACTGAACGCACAATTGGCGGAAGCCAAGCTGGATGCACTCCGTCGGCAGCTTGATCCGCATTTCCTGTTCAACACGCTGCACGCGGTGTCGTCGCTTGTCGAACGCGATCCTCGCGGTGTGCGACGCATGATCGCTCGGCTCAGCGACTTGCTGCGGCATAGCATTGATGGCTCCAGCGATGCGGAAGTCTCGGTACGACAGGAGATCGAGCTGCTGACCAGATACATCGACATCATGCAGGTCCGATTTCAGGGGACGCTGGCCGTCGAAACCCACGTCGGCGATGATGTGGCGGACGCGATGGTGCCGAACCTGATCTTGCAGCCACTCGTGGAGAACGCGATCAAGCACGGTGTGGAGCAGGTTGGTGGAGCTGGTCGGATCGAGATCTCGGTTGGGCGAGAGGCGGGTGAGCTTGTGTTGACGATCCGAGACAATGGACCAGGACCGCAGCCGACACAGGACACGCCGGACGGACGGTCTTCGGCGGGGACGGGAATCGGTATGAGAAACACGCGGGCGCGGCTCGAACAGCTGTACGGCGGGTCCCAGTCGCTGACCATTCTGCCGGGGAAATCGGGCGGAACCGTTGTTGAGGTCCGGTTGCCCTTTCACGTCAATCTTGCGACGGTGGCGCTGCCCAATGCCTAGGCCGTCGGTCATTCGTGTTCTGATTGTCGATGACGAACCGCTGGCGCGCCTCCGCCTCGAAGACCTCCTTCGCCACGAGTCCAATGTGGAGCTCGTCGGTGTTGCTGCCGATGGCGACGCCGCGGTCGAGGCCATCAACACATTGCATCCGGACCTTGTCTTTCTGGATGTGCAGATGCCTGGACGCACGGGACTCGAGGTGGTGCGTGCGATTGGTGTGGACGCTATGCCGGCCACGATTTTCGTGACCGCGTTCGACCAATACGCACTGCATGCGTTCGACGTCTCGGCGGTCGACTATCTGGTGAAGCCGTTCGACGACGAGCGCTTCGAGCAGGCCTTTCGCCGCGCGCGACACTTGCTGGAACTCGAGGGGCTCGGCCGCCTCCGTGCGCAGATGCTGGAACTGTTGCGCGTGGACGCGCCCGCATCCGACACGGCGCCCGTCACTCTTGCACGAGAGACGACGACCTATCTTGAGCGAATCGCGGTGGAGACGCGCGGCCAGGTTCGGGTGGTTCCCACGGAACACATCGACTACATCACCGCAAGCGGGCCGTATGCAGAACTGCACGTGGCCGGTCGTGTTCTGCTGGTGCGAGAGGCGATGCAGACCCTCGAGGACCGACTGAATCCCGCACATTTTTTCCGTGTGCATCGATCGGCGATTGTTCGGCTCGATCTCGTTGAGACGCTGCACAAGGCCGCGGGCGGCGACTACGAGGTACAGCTCAAAGGCGGCACGAGGCTCCGTGTGAGCCGATCGCGGCGCGAAGCGTTGGAACGGTGGCTGGGTGTGCTGGAATAGCCGCGGGAGTAGGAATGGGCATGACTGACCTCTGGCACTGCATCTCGCCAGCCCATTGGCGTGGAGCCTTGGCATCGTACGACATCGTCGTGGAGCGACAACACGTCGCGCGCCTGACGGAATTGGATCGCTGGTACCAGACCGATCTTCCGCATTCGATTCGCTCGCGCAGTACGGCACTGCTGCAGCATGACGAATTGGTACGAGTGACGGAGTGGAAAATGTCCCGAGGCGTGTGGCGTGCGCCCAATCTCGTGCTGGTGCGCAGCAACACGCCGGAGGCCGTGATGGCGTCAAGCGCCGATGCGTTCGTGCATGTGCCGCATCCTACACAACCCATTGCGTCGCTGTGCGTGCTCGCCGGGGTCGGTCCGGCCACGGCTTCTGCGGTGATGGCCGCGTTCGCACCCGATACCTATCCCTTCTTTGATGAACTCGTGGCGGGTCAGATCCCCTCGCTTGGTGCAGTGGCGTGGACGCCACGGTTCTACGGCCGATACGCGGCGCTCCTGCGCGAGCGCGCCTCCGCTCTTGGCGACGGCTGGAACGCATCCATGATTGAGCGCGCATTGTGGGCCAATGTGGGGGGCAAGGCCGCCGCGTCGACGGGTTGAAGCGCGCGCGATAGCCGTCAGAGCGGTGGTGCGCGATTCGCCCATGGCAACTCCTGTCACGCCCTGACACGGGTGCCGGAATTGACGATCGGACCAAGTGTACTCGCGTCGTTCGCTTGCCGACGCTTGGAAGAGCGCGGGGCTTGGCCGATGTGCCGAGACCCTGGACGCACACGGCGCCTCTTCCGACATCGAGCCTGATTTGACAACCCCACGACTTCGCGCGGGCCCGCCCGCTGGCGCGCCAAAATCGTCCAAGCAATATTTGCTGACCGTACTGCTTGCCGTCGCGTGCGTTGTTGCGCTGGGAACGCGAGCGGTGCGTGTAAGCTCTGCGCGAGGACCGATTCGGAATACGGTAGTCTGGAATGCCGACGCGGCTGGCGTGGCTCCGAACGTGGAGCCAGCGCGCGAGAACGATGGCCAATCGGCGCGCGTGCGCGTGCGGTCGTCGACGGGCACTGGCCCTGAGGGCGTGAGAGGCGTGCAACTGCCGGCGGGTCCGCAACCGATGATGACTGACGACACGGACAGGGCTGATCGCGAGACGACGTCCACCACCACCGAGGCGGTGCGCGAGGAGCCCGCGCCGGCGGCGATCGCC
>JANNEV010000153.1:0-1583 GCA_031379145.1 Gemmatimonadaceae bacterium | reverse complement strand
CGCTCGGCGAGCGCACGTCCGCAGAACTGCTAACCTCAGCGGCTCCTGGCCAAGTGACGCGTGTGGATCGTCGAGACACGCGTGCTGGTGCTACAGTGCGCACCAGCGGAGCGATCAGCGCCACGCCCGTCCTGCTCGCCTTCGAGCTACGCGCGGCCGAATCGCAAGGCGTTGATGTACGCACGCGTTTCGGCCTCACGCCGCCGCCAACGCTCCGGGGGATGCGTGCCGGCGAGCTGGCGGTGTCGGAACCGGTCCTGCTGGACGCGCCGACGGATGCTGCGGAGCTGTCCACTCGTGGTGAGGCCACGCTCGACCGGATGCTTGGCTCCACCCGGATTCAGCGAAGCGTTCGCCGTCGGCTTGGCGTGTACTGGGAGAGCTACGGCTTCGGTGCCGAGGAACCGGTCACGGTCACCGTGCGTGTTGAGCGTCGCGAGGACGTTGGTGCGGTTCGCCGTCTCGGCGTGCTGCTCCGGCTGGCCACCGATCCGAACTCCACCGTGGATATCTCCTGGCGCGAGCCCGATATCGCGCGACGCGTGCGCGTTGTGCCCGGACCAGTGCTTACGCATATCCGCACCGTTGTTCTCGACATCGCCGGGCTCCCCGACGGCTCGTACACTCTCAGTGTCGGCGTGACGCGAGCGGGGCAGCCTCCTGTTGTCGGCCGTCGCGCGTTTCAGCTGGTGCCGTAGGCTGACCGTCCGCTGAGCGAACGGTACTCGCCCTAATCGCGAAGGCTGAATTGCTGCTCGCTGTGCGCACTCACGCCGTCGATACGACGAAGCTCCAGCGACAGCCGATAGGTCCCCACGGGCAGTTGTTGCACGTTCAGCTGAATGGCCCGACTCAGCACTGGTTTGGACGCGATGCCAACAGCGGTGCCGCGGCGGGCATCCGGCTCACGCCACGACACGGCAATGCTGTCGCGACGCTCGCGGATGACGCCGACCAACGCCCCGACGCGGCGCGCGGCGCCGGACGGCTCATCGCGGACGACTCGGACGCGCACATCAACGGTATCGCTGGCAGCGAACCCGTAGCTCTCCCAGTACACCGGGAGTGAGACGTTGCGCGAAAAGGACATGGTCCCGGCGAGGAACGCGAGTGCGCTGTCCGCGTCTGTGGGTGCGTTCATCACGGCCTTTGGGAGTGTCAAAAAGAGCGGCGTTGAGAGCGCAACAGATCGCGCACCCATCTCACGCAGTGTGGGCGGCGGCGTAACTCCTCGACGCTCGCGGAGCGACAATGTGGGTCGCGACGACACGTGCACTTCAGTACTCAGGAGCAACGGGGTCGAGGGAATGGACGCCTCGAGCCTCAGGGTCTGTGCGCCGAGGCTGGTCAATTCGACCAGGGTGCGCACATCCGCAGGCCCGGTGCTGCCCATCAGGAATGCAATCCAGGGCTCGCCGGATCGAACGGCCAGCGTCGCGGAGGCATCGTCGACCGCGATGGCAATCCGCACGGTCGAATCGCGTCGGAGTTGCGCCAGCTGACCTGCTGGCATAGGAGCAAGGCGCGTCGCGAGGCGCATATGCTCACGCGGCCACCACGTATCGAATCCTCCGTCAGGAGCC
>JANNEV010000131.1:0-3929 GCA_031379145.1 Gemmatimonadaceae bacterium | reverse complement strand
GCTGCCGGCGCCGTCGGCGGTTGGTACGTGCGCCGCATGCGCGCGCCACGCTGACCCCCGCGTCGCTGCCACACGCACCACCTCGTCCGCGCCGTTGGCCACACTGGACCACCTGGTTCGCTGCGGCCGTGGCCCTGTGGGCGGCGCCACGGTTGCTGCCGCACGTCGGCGCTTTGCTCGGCGTGCGGGCGGCGTCAGATGGCGTATCGCCGTTCGCCGTACGCACGCTCGCTGGCGACTCGCTGTTCAGCGAGCGGTGGCGCGGGCAGGTGGTGCTCGTGAATGTCTGGGCCACCTGGTGCATTCCCTGTCGAGTGGAAATGCCGATGCTGGAGGCCACATGGCGGCGTCACAAGGAGGCCGGGTTGTTGGTGCTCGGGGCATCGGTAGACGTGACCGGCGAGTACGGTGTGCGTGCGTACGTGGCGTCGCGCGGCGTGACGTATCCCGTGGCCATTGTGGACGCGCAGGTGATCCGGGCGCTTGGCGGTGTTCGCGGCTATCCCACGTCGGTGCTCATCGGGCGTGACGGGCGCGTGCGACATCGCGTGATGGGTCCGATCGGGCCGCTCACGCTCGAGCCGGCGATCCGACGCGCGCTCGCCGAAGCGGCGCCCGCGGGCACGCCCTGACGCAGGCGCACTCGCTGACGCAGCAGCGCTTTATCTTCTTGCAGCAGCCGCAACAGCAACAGCAACAGCGTGCGTGTGAGCGCGCGCTACCATCAGCATTGTGTCGACATTGAGTGAGGCGCACGGGCCATGCCTGCCAGAAAGACCAGCAACAGCAAGAAGACCGCGGTGGTGAAGAAGAAGGCCGTGGCCAAGAAAGCGCCACAGTCCATGCCGTACGACCAGGGCAAGTGGGCGCACGTTTTTGCGCAGCGCACCAAGGGCGAGCGTCGCTACTGGCTCATCAAGTCCGAGCCCGACGTCTTTTCCTTTGATGACCTGCGCGCCGCGCCCAACCAGACCACCTGCTGGGACAGCGTTCGAAACACCGGTGCGCGCAACTTTCTGCGCGACGGCATGAAGCTGGGTGACCTGGCCTTCTACTATCACTCCAACGCCGAGCCGTCGGCCATCGTCGGCATTTGCGAAGTGGTGCGCGAAGGGTATCCGGACACCACGGCGTTTGATCCCGCGCACGACTACTACGACGCCGCGTCCGATACTTCCACGCCCACGTGGTTCATGGTCGACGTGCGCGCCGTGTCTCCGCTCGCGCGCGCGGTCACCCTGCCGGAGATCAAGGCCAGCGCGGAGTTGGCCGAGATGGCGTTGATCAAGGTGGGGCGGCTATCCGTAGTACCGGTGACGCAACGGGAATGGGACATCGTGTTGGCAATGAGCAGCCGATAGGCCGCACCGCACCGCAACACGACTCGCTACGGCAGCGCGAACGCCACGTACGTCCCACCGCTCGGCGCACCGTTCTTGCCGCCACCACAGGCAATCACGATGTACTGCTTGCCGTCCACGATGTATGTGGACGGCGTGGCATTGCCTGCCGCCGGCAATGTGGTCTGCCAGAGCAGGCGGCCGGTGGTCTTGTCGTACGCGCGGAACTTGTTGTCGTACGTCGTCGCGCCAATCAGCAGCAGACCGTTCTCCGTCACGATCGCGCCGCCATAGTTGTCCGTACCCGTGTTGCGCACGCCCTTGGCGGCCAGCTTGGGATACTCGCCAAACGGAATCGACCAGCGGATCTTTCCCGCGTTCAGGTCAATCGCGTTGAGCGTTCCCCACGGCGGCTTGATGCCCGGATAGCCCTCGTGGTCAAGAAAAATGTCGAAGAACGCCGTCCGATACGGCAGCGTGAACGGGCTCGTGCCCACGGTCTTGACCGACGAATCCTTGCCCGTGATGAGGTAGTTCACGATGTCGTTGATCGCGCCGCCATCCATCGCGCTGGCAAAGCCCGGCATGCGGGCGCTTCCTTCGCGAATGATCTTGAGCAGGTCTTCGCGGGAACGGCGCGCGATGATGTTCTCGAGAGTGGGGCCGATGGCCGTGCCCTTGCGCTGATCGCCGTGGCAGCCGGCGCAGTTGGCCGCGTACAGGGATTCATCACTGCGCGGCACCAGCTTGAGTAGCCACGCCATCTCGATGGAGTTGACGTAGAGCAGACCCGTCTTGGGGTCGAACGCCGGGCCTCCCCATTCACCGCCGCCATCCACGCCGGGGAAGAGAATCGTCCCCTTGAGATTGGGCGGCTGGAAGGGATCGTCCGTCGCGTACTCGTTGAACGTTTTCAGTGCCGCCGCACGCGCCGCCGGCGTGCGATTGGTCAACTCGGCGCGCGTGAGCCTCTGCCGGGCAAACGGCGGCGGCGAGACGGGAAATGGCTGCGTTGGTGACGGTTGTTCGCCCGGCAGGCCGTTGGTTGGCACGGCGCGCTCTTCGATGGGGAAGAGCGGTGTGCCTTTCTCGCGCTCGAACAGGTACACGTGGCCTGTCTTGGTGATCTGCGCGACGGCGTCCACCGGCTTGCCATCTCGAGTGACGGTAACCAGTGCGGGGGCCGCCGGGAAATCACGATCCCACAGGTCGTGATGCAGCCCCTGGAAATGCCAGATGCGCTTGCCGGTACGCGCGTCGAGCGCGAGCACCGTGTTGGCGAAGAGGTTGTTGCCCACGCGATTCGCGCCATAGAAGTCGTACGAGGCTGACCCTGTGGCCGCGAATACCATCGCCCGCTTGGGGTCGATCGTCACGCCACTCCACGCGTTCGCCCCACCCGAAATCTTGTACGCCTCGCTCGGCCAGGTGTCGTAGCCGAACTCGCCCGGGCGCGGGATCGTGTGAAAGCTCCAGCGCAGTTTGCCCGTGGCCAGTTCGTACGCGCGAATGTCACCCGGCGCACTGGGCAGCGCCTCCGGCACCGTGCTCCCGATGATCAGCATGTCCTCGAACACCACACCCGGCGTACTCGCGCTCACCGACAGCCCTTCAATGGGACGGTCGAGCCCCACGCGAAGATCGACCCAGCCGCTGTCTCCGAACGTCAGGATCGGGCGACCGGTGGTGCGATTCAACGCGTACAGGCGGTTGCGATAGTTGAAGATCACGCGGTCGCCGGTCACCACCACGCCACGATGCCGGAAGCGCGCCAACGTCGGCCCGCCGTTCTGCGGGTCGAAACGCCACAGCTGCTTGCCTGTGGCCGCGTTGAGCGCGAACACCTGCATCTTGGGCGTCGTCGCGTAAAGCACGCCGTCAATCACGATCGGATTGGCCTGCATCTCCGACCCCGGAAACTCGTCGTGCGTTTCGTAGGTCCAAGCCACCTTCAGGCGCCGCACGTTGGCTGGCGTGATCTGGTTGAGTGTGCTGTAGTGCGTGTGCTCATCGTTGCCGTGATACACGGGCCAGTCGGCCGAACGTACCGTCGCCGCAGGCGCTGGCGTGGGCGCACGGCGGGCGCGAGTCTGCGCCGCCGTAGGCGCGGCCGATGCGGCGAGCGCGAACAGCGCGAGAGTGGCCGTCGTGCGGGGCACGCGGGGAGGTTGAGCAGACAGAACGGGCATGATCGGAGACGAGGGAAGACGGTGGGGCCGGACAGGTGTGGTGGTGCCCGCTGTGGAATATGCGCGCTGTGCGCGATTCGGCCCGTTCGACGAAGCTGATACACGACGGAGCGTGCCGGAGAGGTATCCGATTGCAGCCGTCCCACACATCATTCGGCATGCCTTCCACCAACACACTCTCGCGCGGTGCCGTCGCGTTCCTGGCGTCCGCCGCCCTCGTTGCCTGCGAAAAGCCTCAGCCACCGTTGAGCCCCGACGCGCTGCAACCTGCCGTCGTCACCCAGGCCACCGCCAACGTTTCCGACGATCCCGCCATCTGGATCGAAACCGCCGACGCCAGTCGTTCGCTCATCGTGGGCACCGACAAGGGTGATTCCACCGGCGGCCTCTATGTCTTCTC
>JANNEV010000130.1:0-4823 GCA_031379145.1 Gemmatimonadaceae bacterium | reverse complement strand
GAGAGCGTGGAGCGTGGCCACTTCCGCGCGGACCTGTTCTACCGCCTGAACGTGCTGCGCATCTACCTGCCCCCGCTGCGCGAGCGTCGCAGCGACATCCCGCTGCTCGTGCGGCGATTCGTGCAGGAGTTCGCGCAGGAGCATGAACGCGAGTTCCACGGCATCTCGGCCGACGCCATGCAGTCGCTGGTGAACTACAGCTGGCCGGGTAACGTCCGGGAGCTCCGCAACCTGGTGGAGAGCATGGTCGTGCTCGCGACCGGGCGGGAGATCACGCTCGCGGACATCCCATCCGGGATTCGGGAAGGCGGCGCGTCGCGCCTGCTGCCGGTCCCCATGGGTCCGATCCACCGCGAGGAGGGGCGCGCCGAGGGGCGGGAACTCGAGTTCATCGTGCGCAGTTTGGTCGAGATGAAGCTCCAGCTCGAGGAGCTCCGTCGCCGGGTTGACGAGGACCGGGGCGTGCTCGCGCAGGTGGCTGGGGGGATGGTCACCGGGATGGCGTTGGGGGGCGGGGCCTACCCGTCGGCGCCGGGTCTGGTGCCCGGATCGATGGTGGGCGTACCCGGCTGGGGCATGGGCGGGGCGGGGATCGAGCCGCCGGGCGTTGCGGCGGGTGCGAACACGGTGACGATCACCCCGGGAATGACCATGGCGGAGATCGAGAAGGCGGCGATTCTCGCCGCGTTGCGCGAAACGCGGGGGAATCGTCGTAAAGCGGCCGAGATCCTCGACATCGGCGAGCGGACGCTCTATAGAAAGCTCAAGGAGTACCAGGTGCCGGACCGATTCGGCGAGTAGACGGGCAACGTGTGGCCGTCACTCTGTGACGCCCCCCGTGCAGGGTCGTTTAGATGGTGGAGATTGATTTTCAGCCTGCTACTGGCATTTTTCGCGACATCAGTGGCTACTCTGGGGCGCGAGGGGGCCATTTGGAACGGGAAGTCGACAAACGCAAGTCCGTCCGTGATCTCAACACTCGTCCTGCCCCAGGAACTGTGACGCATCCCCACCAGCAGGGCGCTCCCCAGAACTCGCCGATCGCGGGCTCCGTTCTGCCGTTGCAGCGCGCCGAGGAACTCATCGCGTCGCTGCAGGACGTGGTGTCCGTGCGGATCACCGCGACGGACAGCGGGTCGGTGGATGCGATCCACGTGCTTGTGACGGGCGACACACCGGCCAAACAGGTGGTCCGCAACATCGAGAGCGCGCTCATGGCGCAGCTCGGTCTGCGGGTCGATCACCGGAAGATCTCGGTGGCGGCGACGTCGAAGCGTACGACGCCGATGGCGGCCAACGTCGCCGTGCCTCCGGTCGCGGACGACTCCGGGCCGGTGCGAGCGAGCCGGCCGGTCTATTTCGAGGATGTGGAGGTCCGCGGATCGCGCGCGCGCGGGGTGACCTGTCGCGTGACGCTGCGGATCGGGAACGAGCAGTTCGCTGGCGAAGCGGAGGAAGGGCTGCAGAGCGACCGCAGCCGGGTGGATGTGGCGGGCCGGGCGGCGCTGGTCGCGCTCGGCATGGCGCAGCCGCTGAGCGGCCTCTTCTCGCTCGAGGGCGTGCGGGTGATCACGGCATTCGACCGCGAGTTCGTCTTCGCGGCGGTGATGGCGCGTCAGGGCCGTGAACAGGTGATGCTCACCGGCAGCTGCGAAGTGCGCGAGAGCTCCGAGACGGCGGCGGTGCTGGCCGTGCTCGATGCGACGAATCGGTGGATGGGTCCGGCGGTGGCCATGGGAATGGCGCTGCCGGTGTCCCCAGCAATGGAGGACCGGCGCGGCCTCGGTCGCTGACGGTTGCAGGTGTTCGTGGGAAGCGGAGCGCGGCGTCGGGGCGAGTCCCTGGCGCCGCGTCGCCGCCGGAGGGAGTAGTTGGTCAGGGATCTGTATTCACCTGAACGAGAGGAGTAAGGGTGCCCCCCGTTCTCTCCAAAATAGCGGAGAGAACAACAGCGGAAGCGTCATTAAGGACGCATGAGCGGAGCCGATCTTTGTTGAATGCCCGGGCTGAATACCGGGCCATCTCACCGAAGGGAGGTGATTCTCAATGTCAATCATCACGTCGCTCATTAGCGCGATCTGCGCACTTGTGCTCGGAGATGCGGCCAACTGGAGCTGAGTAGAACAGAGGACGGGGGGTCCTCCACTTCTTTTTCCCTATGAATCGCCAAACTCGCGTCATCCAAATTGTTGTGATGGTAGCGGTCGGCGCGGTGCTCACCTCCGCGGCGATGGTCATTCTCGGGCCGACCCCGACGGTCGAACACTGGGTGGCTGGCGGCTTCTTTGCGGCCTTCGGTATTCTTGCGTACGCTATGGGTTACGCGACGTCGCGCACCACCACGGGTAGTATCGGCTTTCTCCCATTTCTGAGCATCGCGGTTATCGCGCCGAACATCGTCTCGGTAGCGACGGTTTTCGTAAGCATCGTGACTACCGAGCTCATGGTTCGTAGAGCGCCGCTCAAAGCCGCGTTCAACGTTTCGCAGTTTGTTTTCGCGGAAGTAGTCGCGATCTCCGTCTTCCTGTTTCTAGACGGGGCGCCGATGACGGGCGGGCCTCTCAGCTTCACCGAGGGATTTGCGTTCTTCGCGATGGTTGCAACTTGGTTTGTGGTGAACAAGCTCGCCGTGAGCACGGTAGTCGCGGTTTCGGACGGCCGCGATACGCGCGAGCACTGGATCAGCAGTATGCGGCTATCAGCCGCCTACGATGTTCTGTCGTTTCCGCTGATCTACTTCTTCGCGCTCACGTACTTCAAGTTCGGGATCGGCGTAACGTCAGTCCTTGCGCTTCCCATGCTGGGAATTCGCCAACTCTTCAAGCAAAACGTTGCTCTCCAGAAGATCAACGAGGAGCTGTTGCAGCTGATGGTCGCGACGGTAGAGGCGCAGGATCCGTACACTTCGGGACATTCGCAACGAGTCGCAAGGTATGCGCGCATCATCGCTAGAACAGTTGGAATTGGAAGTCGTGGTGCGGAGCGTGTTGCCGTGGCAGCGCTGCTGCACGACGTTGGCAAAATCTACGGTGAGTTCGCACCAATCCTACGCAAGCCCGGTCGCCTCACTGACGCTGAGTATGAGGTCATGAAGACTCATCCCGCCCGAGGCGCTTCGCTCGTCGAAAAGGTCTCTCACTTTGCAGACCTCGTACCGGCAGTCATGTCGCATCACGAGGCCTGGGATGGACGCGGATATCCACACGGTCTTGCTGGTGATGCGATTCCCCAGACAGCGCGCGTTATCGCGCTCGCCGACACGATCGACGCCATGAGTACCTCACGGCCATATCGCGACGCGCTTGCCGCGGACGTCGTTTACGCGGAGATCGTGAAGGAGAGCGGACGTCAGTTTGATCCTCGAATGTGCACTGCCCTTCTCCGGCCCGAAAGCTGGCGTGAACTTGTAAGCGAGATTGCAATCGCGACGCGCGAGTATCCGGTCGCGGCGGATCGATCGGGCCACAAGGAAGGTGAACCTCCGCGCAGTGTGGTTGCCGTGGAACCGTCGAAGCGAAACCTCTAGGCGAGTTCCGCCCGCCGCCGATCTAGTCGTGCTGCCGTTAACTCCGTAAACGCGATTGTAAGGGGTCGGTGCGCGAACGAAGCCCGACGACTGAGATAGGATTCGTGCACTGAGAGCGCTTCCCCCGGCGAGTCGAGCGCGACTAGGCACCTTAGAACAGAGTGGGCGATCCAATCCTCATTGGGCCCAGGCTTGTTCGCGCACAGTGACTGAATTGCGTCGGCGCAGAACGCGCGGGCGGATGCGCTCCCACCGGTTTGCGCGAAGGCTACTGAAAGACAGGCGCTGTCCGCCGCCCGACGTCTAGTTGAGGAGTCGGATTTCAGGGCGTCCATGTGCGGGGCGTACGTTTCGATGCACCCCTGGGCGTCCCCAGTCTCTAAGAGATACCTCGCCCTCGCGTGCGTAATAGAACGATCGAGATCAAGATCCTCAGCGGGCATGGCGAAACCTTTCGCTTCCTGGAGCCAACGAGCGGCCTTCGTGTGGTCGGCCTGATCAAGAGAAAGGAAGATCAAGCTCGCCGCCGCTAGATGAGCGTCGCGCGGCGCACCGTATGCTTTTGCCGTTTCGACAGCTTGCTCGAAAAGGTCTGCGGCGGGTTGATTGCGACCGAGGAATCTGAGTGCGGTCGCCCGATACCTAAGGGCGAGCATCCGTACGGACGGTGCATCTCCGTCGCTGCATTGTTCCGCGACTGCGTGCTCCATGTGCGTCAGTTCCTCTGCGCTTCCAAACTCCGCTGCGTACATGAGTTGGACGATTGAGCCCATAAGGCTTTTGCCGTAGCGCGCGGCCGAAGTTGCGGACGCTGTTAGAAACGCTCGCGCTGCATCGGGGATGCCTGAGTTCAGGACACTGCGCATTCCAACGTGGCAAGCCCGTTGGCATGCTGAGTCAGCGAGTGCTGTGTTCGAAACGGATGCGATGAGCAAGTCGACAGCGTCTCGAATCGGAGTGCCAAGCCTAAGGCGCGAGTCGACCAGAGTGGCGAAGACCTCGGATCGCATCGTCGAGAAGGCTGAGGGCGAGTCCGAGACGCACGAGAGCGCTTCTTCGCAAGAAGCCAAGGCGTCTGCGTGAAGCGAAGCTGCGTTCTGGGCGGCCGCGAGATCTGCGAAGAGCTCAGCGCGACTGCCAGAGTCGCAGCTCAGTCCTGTCGATTGCAGCAGTGCCTCCACAGCTTGCCGCGGGAGCCCGCGCCCCATGAAGAGCGCGGCTACACGCCGGAACTGCTCCCGAGACAGATCATTGCTTCCGGCCAGCGAGAATAACTCGGCGGCTCTCCAGTAGTTCG
>JANNEV010000111.1:0-8497 GCA_031379145.1 Gemmatimonadaceae bacterium | reverse complement strand
GGCGAAGTACTCCCCAAAGACGAGACGATCTTCGGCGGCCAGTGGCGAGGTCGTGCCCGTGAGTTGACGCAGCCACGTGTAGTGCGCGGGTCGCCAATGGAGCCCGGCGCGATAGATGAAGCCCCGCCGGGCGAGAAACTTCAGGATGTAGTGCCGCGACATGAGCACTTCGCGTTGCAGCGTCTCGCGACACCGCACGACATCGCGCACGCGCTCCTCCGTTTCACTCGGAATCCGAATCGTCGTCAGTTCGCCGGCGCGATACAGCCGCGCCAACTGTCCCGCATCGTACTTATCGTGCTTGCGCTGCACGCCGGGCTTGACCGGAATGAGGGATGGCGCGATCACATCGCAGTGGTAGCCCCAATCGCGCATGGCGCGCTGCAGCACGTAGCCCGCGCCACTCGCCTCGTAGCACGCGCGAATCTCGCCATCCTTGGCCACTCGTTCAAAGACGCGCCGCAGCTTCGCGAAGTCATTCGGATACTTGTCGACGCGCGACGGCGCGGACGCGTCCGCCGGGAGCACCGCGATCGTGACGGAGTCCTTGTGGACGTCGAGGCCGAGATAGATGATTGCGGCAACAGCGGTAGACGATGACATGGGCTGGTCTCCGAAGAGGTGCGACAGGAACAACGTCGCAGGTGGCTCCGGTGACTTCGCGGTTTGGAGGAACTAACCCACGCAGAATGCGGGGGCCAGCCCAGTCATAACTTCTAGCCAGACTAAGTCGGATCCTGGCAGACTTCGCACCCCTGAATCACCAATGGTTGACCGAAACGACGACTATCGAAGCTACTGGAACGATGGCGCGGGTCAGGGCGATGCGCGCTCGATTCCTGTACGACGCGTCGACGAACCGTGTATGGTGAGCACGAGCGACGCTCGCCAGATTGAAAGGCAGCGGACCCACAGGGGGTGACACCATGGCGATTTTATTGCGCTGTACGCTGATGACCGCGGTTGCGCTGCTTGCGACGACAACGGCCGGCGCGCAACGGTCGTACGCACCGAACGCGCGCATCGACTCCGTGTTCGCGCGATACGACCGGCCCGACATACCGGGTTGCGTCGTCGGCGTCTACAAGGACGACGCCATTGTCTATGCCCGAGGATACGGATCAGCGAACCTCGAGCACCGCATTGCCCTGACGCCACAGTCGATGCTCGACATCGCTTCGGTGTCAAAACAGTTCACCGCGGCGGTGGTCACGTTACTGGCCCAGGAGGGTAGACTCTCCCTCGACGATGACATCCGGAAATACATCTCCGAGTTGCCCGACTACGGACACACGATCACGCTCCGCCATCTGTTCCACCACACGAGCGGCCTCCGGGACTATGTACGCCTGCTCGTGCTGAGCGGGCATCGTGAAGATGACGTGACCACCGACGAGGACGCGCTCACGGTGATCGTCCGACAAAGGGCGCTCAACTTCCCACCTGGCACCGAGTTTCTGTACGGCAGCACCGGCTATTTCCTGATGTCACTGGTCGTGCAGCGCGTGACGGGCGCACCGCTGCACGTCGTTGCGCGCGAGCGGCTCTTTGCTCCACTCGGCATGCGCCAGACCCACTTCCTGACGAGCTACAATGCCGTTGTCCCTGCGCGTGCGACGGGCTACTCACCGGTGAGGGACTCCGGCTTCAGGGCTGACATGCCCAGGTGGCTGCAGATCGGCGACGGCGGCGTATGGACCAGCATCGAGGAGCTGTTCCGGTGGGAGAAGAACTTCTACGACGCACGGATTGGCGGCAGGGCGATGATTGACACGCTCGAACAGCCTGGCCGCCAGACGAGTGGGCAATCGACCAACTATGGCCTTGGCCTGTCGATCACCTCGTACCGGGGACATCGTGCCGTTGGACATAGCGGCCATTGGGGTGGGTATGTGTCGCAGCTGACCCGGTATCCCGACCAGCGCCTGTCGGTTGCCGTGCTCTGCAACAGGAGCGACGCCGATCCGGACGTGCACGCAATGCGGGTTGCGAACATCTTCCTTCCTGTTCCATCGGCCGCAGCAACCGCGGGCGTTTCAACGCCCCCCCCGCTCTCTGCCCTCCCGAAGGTCAGCCTGCCCCCGAACGCACTGCCGCTCCTTGTCGGCACATTTCGAGGCAAGGCGCCCGATATGACAGTAGCGGTGGATCAGGGAAAGCTGCACTTGTCGGTCGAGGGCCAGCGCTACGAGCTCCGGCACATCGGCTCGTACCGATTCGAGGTGCTGGGGACGCCCATCGAGGCATCCATCAGGTTCGATCTGGCGGGGGGCGAACCCGCTCGCAGCTTCCAGTGGCAGGGCGTGCAAGGCGAGTTCACCATGGTGCGGGTCAAGGAGCCAAACGAGACATCAGTCAGCGTCGTAGCCCTTCAGGAGTTTGTGGGGAGATACTTCAGCGAGGAACTTCAGAGCACGATCGAGATCAGCGCATCGGATAGCGGCATGATTGTGCGGGGGCCGGGCATCAGGTCCCCGGTGTTTGCGATGGCGGAACCCGACGAGTTCAGATCGGACGTTTCAATACGATTCACTCGGCGAGCAGATGGCTCCATTTCCGGTTTCGCGCTGTCTACCGAGCGGAGTCGCAACATGCGGTTTGATCGGGTGGTGAGCCCGAGATAGGTCCATGGCTCCGCGCTGTTGGCGTGCGGCGGCGGTTCCAAGCTGTAGGCTGGCTAACCAGCGCTTGCGGCCGACGGCGCACCCGGTTTCCGCGTGTCCGTGTAAGAAGCCAGTGCGGCGCCGCAGCAGAAGCGCGATTCGTTAGGGAGCGGAAGAGCATCCTCGTCGGGCAATCGGCATTGAATTCCATCGGTGTCATTCCCACTCGAACCAGGCATGGGTGCGGGACGGGTTCTGGGGTGCTTCACGCGCGGCGGCGGGCGGCCGAGGAACCGTGCTTGCGCGGTCGTTCACCCCGGCGTGGTGGCGTGCTAGCTTTCCGATCGTGACCCGTCCCCGCTGGAGGCTTCGATGTTTTTGACGCTCGAGATAGATGAGGAAACCGACGGCCGGTTTATCGCCGCGATCCCGGATTTGCCGGGGGTCTTGGCGTACGGCGCAACGCACGATGAGGCGATCGCGCGCGTCCAAGCGTTGGCGCTGCGCGTGCTCGCCGATCGCCTGGAGAATGGCGAGCCGGCCCCGAACTTACTCCCGCTCGACTTCCGCGCCGCCTAAGCATTGGCGACGCCGCGATGAGTGAGTGGCCGGCGGCGAAGGCCCGTCGGGTCTTGGCCACGCTGCTCCGTCTCGGCTGGGCGGTGAAGCGCGAGGCAGGGTCGCACAAAGTCCTCGCGCGCGACGGGTGGCCGGATACCGTGTTTGCCTTTCATGACGGCGAGGAGATTGGGCCGCGCATGCTGGCACGCCTCGGGAAAGTGACTGGGCTGCGGCCCGAGGACCTGTGAGCGTCCGGGCGTGTCGTCGACCTAGGGACTACTGGGGGTAAGTCGCGCTCCGCTCTCTAACCTCGCGTTGCTGCTGACAGCGGATCTTGCTCCACTTCCGTAGACGCTTTCAATTGACTGACTCGGAGGTGTCTATGGCTCGCGCAGGCCCGCGCCGTCGTTGGCCCCGAAACGTCCGAAGTGGCCCGTCCGTAGAGCCGCGGTCGAGATGGCGGCGCACAGGGGTGACCTTTTCCGGGCGAACGCATGAAGCGAGTGGTGATGGGCGTAGTCGCGATGGCCGCGTGGACCTGCGTGGCCGGCTATGGCGCAATCGCGGGCTGGTGGCTCCGACCGATCGCGCCCCGCGGCGACGCACAGAAGTTCCGGCAGGCCGCCACGGCACGAGCCACGGCAGAGAGCAAGGGCAACTTCGCGCTCGTCCTGCTGCGCCGCGGCGCGGTGTACGCGGAGCACTACACGCCCTCGATCGATCCGGTGGATCGGAACATCCGCTTTCCGCTGGCGTCGATGAGCAAGTGGTTCACGGCCTACGCCGTCATGCAACTGGTGCAGGCGGGCCGACTGAACTTGGATGCACCGGTGTCGACCTATCTCACACAGTGGCAACTCCCGGTCGGGCCCTTTGACGCGCAGCAGGTCACGCTCCGTCGGCTGTTATCGCACACGGCTGGCCTGACGGACAGGCTCGGGTTTGGCGACTACCTGCCCGGCGAATCGCTGCCCTCGCTGCCAGAAACCCTGCGCCACCCGCGGGCGTCCGCCGACTCCGTCGTCGCCATCGCGGTGGGCCGCCGGCCCGGCAGCGGCTTTCAATACTCCGGCGGCGGCTATCTGATACTGCAAGCCCTGCTGGAGGACGTAACCGGCATGCCCTTCGCGACGTGGATGCAGGACTCGGTCTTCCGCCCGATCGGCATGCCCCGCGCGACCTACGCGTACCTCGGGTCGCTCGACAACGCATCCCGGTCGTTCGACGCGCGTGGCGCGCTCGTCCCGACCTATCGGTACGCGGCGGCGGGCGCCACGGGGCTCTCGGCATCGGCGCGTGACTTGATCGCGTTTGCGCAGGCGCAGATACGGGCCGATCAACGCTCGGACGCGCCGCTGCGACGGGAAGCCCTTGAGCGCATGCGGCAACCACACGGCCGTAAGCTGGGCCTCGACATCTGGGGGCTCGGCGTGGCACTCTACGCCCCGACCGCGAGCGGTGCCTACGTCTACGGCCACGATGGGGCCAACGCACCGGCCATAAACACGTCGATGCGGATTAATCCGGACAACGGGGATGCGGTGATCGTCCTGGTCACGGGGCACCCCACGTTGGCCACCGCGATCGGTTCCGAGTGGACGCTCTGGCAAACGGGCGTCGTAGACTTCTTGTCGATCGAACGCGCCGTGCGCTCGGCCCTCGTGCCATGGCTGCTTGGGCTCGCGACCCTGGCCGCGCTGTGGGGCTGGTGGGTGGTGCGCCGCCGCCGCGCTACCTAACGCGAGCGTTCGACGGCACCTACGGACGCGCGTCAGCAGTGACTGCGCAGCGTGATGCTGCGGTATCTGGCGAATTAGTATGCAAACAACCGGGACGCAAAGTCGGGCTATTTCCAGCGATAGCGCAGCGCGACGTTTGCCATGAAGCCTTCGAGTGGTGCCCACACGTCGGTAGTCCACCGGCCGGCGAGTCCCCGCGTGCCGCGAACGAGCGGATCGGTGTCGGTCTGTCGCACATTGAGCAGATTCTCAAAGTTAGCGACCAGCTCAACTGCACCGATCTGTTTCGCCGCGATCGCCATGACGTACAAGTACGGTTTCGACGTGGACCGGAACGGATTGTCGTCGAGCGCCTGAGTCCCGAACCAGGTGCCCTCTATACCCATTCGGTAGACGCCAGGGCGTTCGAGCATGAGGTCACCACCAACGCGATGGCGCGGAAGCAACGGCGTCGCTTCGCGCAAGCCCGTGTTTGCGTCGGGTCTGCTGCCTTGCGAGTAGCCGTAGGTGGCAATGAACTTTCCTCCCGAAAAGCGCCAGACGGCCAATGCTTCGATTCCGCCCACGCGGGATGCCGCCGCGGCATTTTGCGGTACGGCTTGTCCTGGAGCGCCAGGCGCGTCGGCTAGTTGAATCGCGGCAGCAATGACCGATCGATACGCCGTCAGCAACACGTCGGCGCCAGCAAGTTCCCCGTTGACATCGATCATGCTGCCGACGCTCCGTTCGGGACGCAGTTCGTTCGCCAAGCGAACGGTGCGAAGTCCGGTTGCTTCCGTCTCTTCGGTTCTCCCCGCTGTTGCGGAGTAGCCCGTGCCAACGCTTCCGCGCACGGACCACCCGATGGCAGGCTTCACGAGGACGGCGAGCCGCTCGGTGAGCTGGAATCCCGCGTCGGGATGCGCATCGGCGCGCACGCTCGCCGAAACGGTCACGGGACCGAGCCCACGTTCGGTGGTCACGAACGCGCCTGGGATGAACCATCGATGATCGTAGGCCGCATTCAATTCGTTCCTGGAGTCGTCGAACTGCACAGCGGTACCCAGCACCACCACTCGTTTCGGTGCATCAAACGTTCGCGTGAGCTCGAGAAAGCCGGTGGATGCCTTGTCGTCTTCACGTGGGCCGGGTCCGAATTCGCGCTCACGCGCGTTGGTCGCCAGCGCGAAGCGCAACGCCATACTCCCCTGATCGCGCAGCGGAATGCGCGCGGTTGCGCCGACGTCCGCGCGACGGCTTCGGAGCGCCTCACGAAACGGCAGACCATCAGGGGCTCGCCCCGCACCGAGCGTTCCGCCGTCACGATCGTCATATCCATATCCTGCCGTCAAGAACAACGAGCGCCCGCGCGCGTCCACCGCTGTCAAACGGGGGCGCACATTCCACCGGGTCGCGCGCGACTGATCCGCCCAGCCGTCGCGATCGATATCCTGCGCAGTCTGCACGGTACCCGCGCTTAGCAGAGACAGGCCAACCGCTTTCCCGAAGCGATGGCTCAGCCAGGTCGCGCCGTCGGTCACGCCCAGGGTTCGGCGGTTCAGCAGGAGTTCGTTCCTCCCCGTCGGTGCCTTCGACACGAGGTTGATCACGCCGCCCAGTGCCTGCCCACCGTACAGCGCAGACGCCGCACCTTTGATGATCTCGACCCGCTGCAGATCGACCGGCGAGATATCGAGTGGGCCGAGCGCGCTGGCACTCACACCATAGAGCGGCAGTCCATCGGCCAGCATGACGGTGTATTGGCCAGGCAGTCCGAGGATACGCACACTGCCGGTGCCGAGGCCCGGCGCCGTGGCCTGAACGCGCAATCCGGGCGTCTCATTGAGCAGCATGCCGATACCGCTCGGCGACATCAACGTCTTTTCGTCGACTTCCATCTCATCGACTACCTCGACGCGAATCGGTGTTTCACCGGCGAGCCGTTCGGTGCGCGTCGCGCTCACCTTCACTGGGGCCATCTCCATCGCAGCGTCATCCATCGCCGCGAAGACACTCACGGTCACGAGACTGTCTCGAACGACCACCACCGTCACTCGCGAAGACCTGAATCCGATTCGCGTGACCGAGATGACGCGGCTCCCCACGGGAAGCGTGAGGCGAGCGACGCCGGCTGCGTCGGTGATCGCGCTTCCCCCGGCAGACTGCACGGTGAAACCCGCAAGCATGCCCATGGATTCCTGCACGGTGACCCGCACGCTCCCACTATCGGCCTGCTGAGCGGCGAGGAGGGGGGCAAGAGCCATACTGGCAGCGACGGTGATGGCTGCGCGAAAGCGTGTGTTCATCCCGGAATAGTCCGACAGGTGCTCTCTCAACACAAGCGCGCTGCTCCATGCCCTGCTTGCGCATCGACAGCCTCTCGGCACGGGGAACTCCCTCAGCAGTCGGCTGACTCGCTGGCGTTTCGTTGCCCACCTGCCCGCGCAACGAGGTGCCGACGTACGAGGGTGTACTGTTGGTTGTGCTGAGCACATCGTTCTTGGCCGCGTTCTCGAGTGCCATGTTAGCGTACATGCTTCCGCGGTTTCCTGCGAGGGGAAGCTCACGGGCGTGCGGTGTCGATCATCCAGTCATGTCATCCTGCTCGTCACCTGGTCAGCATGCGGGCATGGCCGATGCCGCGTCCGCAGGGCGACGGTGAGACGCTTCATACACGTCGCGATGTCGACCGGCGGGCGCGCGCACACGATCGCGGCGGTCCGCGACCCAAGACCAAGCATGAGGTACCGCAGGCGGGTGCGTTTCAGGCCCTGGCCATCTGCCTCCGGCCGCGTCTTCATTTGTGGCGCGCTCTGATTCCTGCGGCCCTTGCGTTTCAGATACCAGGCAGTATCTATTCACATACTACTTGGTATCTCAAAACCTTCCTCCTCGATCACCAACAGGGGCGCTTGTGGCAACAACTCGCGCTTTCGAGACGGGCTCCGCGAGGCTGCTGGGCGACAACCTGGTGCGGCGGCTCCTCGAGCGCGGATTCGCCGTCCGGGCGCTGTCGATGAATACCGCGGCGTTTGTCGCGGTCCTGCAAGATGTCGATGTCCAGAACCATTGTCTCAGCAAGATGCGCTCCGACGCTGCCGTCTTCGCCGTGCTCGCTCGTCATTCCGACTTGTACGTGTCGATCGTGCTGACCGAATGGATGTTCGGACCGCGCGATGCCGGACCTACCGCTGCTGGGCAGACGATGCTCGATTTCATGCATCGAAAATTGCCGGGTATCGTGTCCGGCAGCTTTTCCGTGGTCGATGCGCGTGACGTGGCGCGCGCGATGATCGCGGCGGCGGCGCACGGTCGCCGACGTGAGCGCTATCTCGCTGCGGGTCGACGCATGACGCCATGCTCTTCGTGATCGCTCGGCTCAGTGAAGTCGCGTCCCGCTTCACGCGCCGCCCGGTGCTGCTCAGCCTGGCGACGGTGCGCATTCTCGCGCGGGAGAACGGCCGATCACGATTCGATCACGCCAAGAGTGAACGCGAACTTGGCATGATCAATTCACATCGAGACGCCCCCATGCATCGAGCCAGTGGTGTCCTGCGTACGTTTGCCCGCCGTGGCTGGCGATTCGGCCTTGGAGCGCTTGCCTTGTCGGCTACT
>JANNEV010000090.1:0-5056 GCA_031379145.1 Gemmatimonadaceae bacterium | reverse complement strand
GGAAGGCGATCTCTTCTTCTGCCACGGCCGTCGAGATGATCAGATCAAGCTGAACGGATACCGTATCGAACTCGGGGACATCGAGTCGAATCTTCGCCAGGTGGACGGTGTGCAAGACGCGGTCGTCGTCCCGCGTATCCGCAACGACCGCGCTGATTCGTTGCGCGCATTCGTCGTGCTCCAGGACGTGGACGCTCCCCGCAGCTTCGAGGCGGCGATGGCGCTCCGTCAGGCGCTGGGAGCACGGGTACCGGCGCCCATGGTCCCGCAGCATGTGCACTTCGTACGCACGATTCCGCTGACTGCCAATGCCAAAGCCGATCGTCGTCAGCTGAGCACGCTGCCGATGGACGTGGATCTGTGCTCGTGATTCCGTACGGATCACCGTTCTTTTTCGGCCTCGCTGCATACGCAGTGCTGCCGACCGTGGTGCAGGGTGTGCTGGGCGTCCTTCGCAGTCGATGGATGTTGCTCGTAACCCTGCTGGCGTCGGCCGTACAGCTTGGCATGGGCGGCGAACTGCTGGTCGCGGCCGGATGCGTCGCCACTCACCTCGCGGTCATCCTGGGCTTTCGGCGCATGCCGGCGATCCGTGGCCGGACGATTGCGTCGGTATTGATGGTGCTGGCGCCAATCATCGCAGCTCGCGTCACCGGCATGAGCCCCTCGCTGACGCCGTTCGGCTTTATCGGTCTTTCGTACATCACGTTTCGCAGTCTGGATGTGCTCCTCGGACTGCACGACGGGACCATCACGGAGCTTGATCTCTCCTCACTGTTGGCCTATCTGCTCTTCTTCCCAACGCTCTCGTCGGGTCCGATCGATCGCTACAAGCGGTTCACAGCGGACTTCCGCCGACCGATCAGCCGAGACGCATATGTGGACTTGCTCGACTCGGCCATTCCGTTGCTCGTGCAAGGGCTGTTGTACAAGTTCGTTGTTGCTTCGCTGATCAATGAGCAGCTCATCGCACCGCTGGCTACACGGCACGATGTACCCGCGACGATCGGCTACATGTACGCGTACACCGCGTTCCTCTTCTTCGATTTCGCAGGGTACAGTGCGATGGCCGTGGCGGCCAGTCGGGTGTTTGGCATCAGCACACCGGTGAACTTCAATCGCCCGTTTTTGGCGCGCAACATCGTGGATTTCTGGAACCGTTGGCACATGAGTTTGTCCGGTTGGTTCAGAGACCATGTGTACATGCGCACCGTGCTCGCCGCCAAGCGCGGCAAGTGGTTCTCCGATCGTCATCTGCCCTCGTACTTCGCGCTCCTGGTGAGTTTCGGACTCATGGGGGTGTGGCACGGATTTGCCTGGCATTTCGTCGTCTACGGGTTCTATCACGCGGCGCTGCAGATCGGCCACAGTGTGTTCACGCGATGGAACGCGACGGCGCGAGTCTGGGGCACGGGGCCACGATGGCAGGTGGCGGGTATGATCGTGACCGCGAACGCCTTCGCGTTTGGATTGCTGCTGTTCTCCGGCAGGCTGTTCTAGCTCCAGCCCGCGCGGGCCACGGTCGTGCCGCTTACGGTGTGTCTGTCGCTGTCCCAACCAATCGTGCCACGGCTCGCAGTCCGTCGGGGCCGATGTCCAGACTGTGTTGGTTGACATAGAGTGCGATGTGCGCTGCGCACACCGATTCGGACATCTCCTGGGCGTGCGCGCGAACGTATGCGCGACTGGCGTCGGGATGATCGAAGGCGTACTGCACCGAGGCGCGGATCGCACGTTCCGCCGCCTCCGCAAGCGACGTGTCCATGTCCGAGCGTGCGCAAATGCCGGCCAGCGGAACGGGCAGCCCAGTGTCGCGCTCCCACCACGCGCCCAGATCGATCACCTGTGAGAGTCCGTGGTCCGCGTATGTGAACCGACTCTCGTGGATGATCAAGCCCGCGTCAACTGTCCCGCTGCTCACCGCCTGCAGAATGTGGTCGTAGCGCATCGCCACCACATGTTCCATCGCCGGTGCAGCGAGACGCAGCAGTCGATATGCCGTTGTCTCATACCCCGGAATGGCAACGCGGCCGCGGACCGCGTCCGTCAACGTCATCGGACTTCGGGCGACCACGAGTGGTCCAACGCCCTTGCCGAGCGCGGCACCACTGCGCAGCAGATGGTAGCGATCGCCCACGCTGGCAAAGGCGCCGACGCTCAGCTTTGTCAGGTCGAACTCGCTGTGGTGCGCGCGTCGGTTCAGCTCCTCGATATCGAGGAGGATCGGCGCGATGCGGAATGGCGCGGGGACCAGTCCATGTACCAACGCGTGAAACGCGAATGTGTCGTTCGGGCAGGGCGAGTAGCCGAAAGAAAGTTCACGCATTGTGTTCACGCATTGTGTTCAGGCATTGTGTTCACGCATTCGTCGCACGGCGCGTGACGCAGCGCTGCACGGCCTGCACCAACGCCGGCGTCACCGCGGTGATGGCCGCAAACGCCAGCGCGAAGTGCCAACGAGTCCGATCGGTTTCTTCGATGTCGTTGGAAATGGCGCGTATCTCGATCGCGGGCACTCCGGCAAGTTGGGCGGCGCGAAGCACTCCAAAGCCTTCCATGGACTCCACGTCGCAGTCGGATGTGCCACCCACGCGCGCACTTGTTCCGATCGTCAGTGCGCGCGCATCCGGCAACGCGCGCTGCATGGCTTCCAGAATCATGGGAGAGGAGGATATTGCTGACGTTGCCCAGGCGGCTGGAACGTGCAGGTCGCAGTAGCGGGATGCGCTGCCAATGACGAGCGTGGCAGGCACCAGTTGCAGATGACGCCTCGCTCCCGCGATGCCAACGTGCACAATCGCGTTGGGACGATACTCGGCGATCGCCGCAGCAGTGACGGCGGCGGCTTCGACCGGGCCGACTCCACACAGGATGGATCGCCAGTCGTCCGCGATTGCCAGTTCGTGTGCCGTTGCGGCCACCACCATGACGGATGCAGGCGTGCTCATAGATAGCCGAAGTCTAAGGCGTGGCACCGCCAGTAACGAGTCGGCGTGACCGCTCGCTATCGAACTCCCACCAGCCCACGCGCGGCGGCGCGCAGCTTCGCTGCGTCGTAGCCAACGCCCAGTCGGAATACGGTCGTCACTTGGTACAGGTCGCGGGGCTGCACCACCGGGTTGCCACGAACGATCATGAGATTCGCCTGTCGACCTGCGGTCACGGTGCCCAGCTGCTGGTCGAGCCCGAGAATGCGCGCGCCATTGAACGTCAGGATCTTGATCGCCTCGGGTGCGGTGAAACCGGCTTCGCGCAACATCTCGTAGTTCGCGATGTTGCCGAAGCCCGGCAGAAAGCCGGTGCCCCACGGATCGGAACCCGCGCCCAACAGTCCGCCAGCGGCCACGAAATCCCGCTCCCATCGCATCATCTTCTTGAGCAACGTATCCGAGACGATCAGGCCACCGGCGCCAAGGTTGGCGTGGTTCGCCTCGACCTCTTTCCGCACCTCCGGATCGAGCATCGCCATGGCGGCAGTATCGAGACGGAATCGGCTCGGCGCGAACGACTCGTACACGGCGAGCGTCGAGACCACCGACGTTCCACGGCGAGCCAGTGCTGCAATGGATGCCTGTACGGCTGGAGCGCCAACGTCCACCTGCGCCTGAACCCGCATGTTCTCGGGCGGGCAGATGTCGGGCTGCTTTCCGGGCACGTAGTCGCTGGCCGTGATGAACCCATGCTGCAGGGCGTCAATGCCCATCGCCGAGGCCTCCGCGAACGTGACCGAACAGAGATGCCCCGTCACCTTCACCCCCCGCGCGTGTGCAATCTCGATGACGCGCTGCAGCATCTCGCGTGAGATCGCGCCCTGCACCTTCATCCACGTCACGCCTTCATCGGCCCAGTAGTTAACGACGCGGGCGGCATCGTCCGGCGATGCCAGTGCACGGGCATTCGTGCTGCGTGAACCAGCGCCATCGAGATAAGGGCCCGTAATCAGGAACTGCGGCCCAGGCAGCCGGCCAAGATTGACGGCGCGTTGCATCGCCAGTTCCTGATACGGCAGCATGCTGCCCGCAGTCATGGCTGTGGTGACGCCGAACGCCAGATACAACAGTGGAGCGGAGGTATGCATCTGCGTAATGCGCTTCACGCCACCGAAGTACGTATGCTCGTGCAGGCCAACCAGTCCCGGGATCACCGTGTGTCCTGTGAGATCGATCACCTGCGCGTCGCGCGGAATCGCAGTGGACGAGGTCGCACCGACCGCCGCGATGCGTGTCCCCTGAATAATCACGGTCTGGTCATCACGCGCCGGGGCACCGGTGCCATCCAGCACGCGCGCATGCGTCAGCGCGATCGTGGGCGCATCGACGCTCACGTACGGGCGCACCTCAGGAGTAATCGGTGCTCGACTCTGCGCGCCAAGTGCGCACGGGAGCACGGTGGCCATCGCGAACGTCAGACCGAACGACGACAGCTTCGTCACGCGCTTGCTCCGGGAAACGAGGCGGTTGCGGGTAACCGCAGAATGCTGCTGATGCGATGCGGACGCGGGTGCCCAGACGCTATGCGCTGCACGTGCGAGCGTCAATCGTCTCGCCGCTCCACGCTATGGTGGTGCCCTGATCGCGCTGGCAGGCGCTCCGCTGTGTTCGGTCAACGACCCACGCGATCGAGGCGTTCTCAGTCAGAACCGTGCGCAGAAATCACATGGGCAACCCAATCATCGCTGACCGGCGAGATGGGGGACCGCGCACGGCCGGTGTTCTACAAGCAGTCCCGGGCGTGACCAGACGCCCCTGAGGTTCAATTTTCCCGAGGGTCGACGACGCATGCGAAGCGCGAAATTCTCTTGTTCGGCATTTGCCACGACCATGCGTCCCGCACGGGCCGCGCTACTGACGGGGGCCCTTGCGATGCTCGCTACCTCGCCGTCTCTGGGCGCCCAGCCTCCCGTCGGTGGTCGTGGCGGCATGCCGGCAGGGTTTCCGCTCGCGCAGGAAGATCGCAAGCTCGTCGCCCAGTTCGATCTGGATAAGAACAGGCGGCTGGACAACGCCGAACGTGCCGCAGCGCGAGCCTGGTTGGCCGCGCAGCCCGCGCAGGCTGG
>JANNEV010000371.1:0-3977 GCA_031379145.1 Gemmatimonadaceae bacterium | reverse complement strand
CGGGCGCGGAGCTCTCGGTGGATGACGATGGTACTGTCACCATCGCCGCGGTCGGCGGCGAGTCGATGGAACGCGCGCGTCAGATGGTCATGGCGATCACCGCCGAAGCCATCGTGGGCGACACGTACGAGGGCATCGTGAAAACGGTCACCGCGTTCGGGGCGTTCATCGAGATCATGCCGGGTACCGAGGCGCTGCTGCACGTCTCCGAGATGCGCCATGAACGCGTCGAGAAGCCCGAAGATGTGGTCAAGAAGGGCGATCGCGTGACAGTAAAGCTGGTGGATCGCGATGAACGCGGGCGCTTGCGCTTGTCGATGAAGGCCTTGCTTCCGCGTCCGGAAGGAATGCCGGAAGAAGTGCCACAGAGTGACCGTCCGCGTCGGGACGACGGCGGCGGACGCAGCGGTGGTGGTGATCGTGGACGCAGCCGTCGCTGAGCTGACCGTCGGTCTGCAACGCACGGATCTCGCGAATGGCCTGACCGTGCTCTCGGAAGAAGTTCCGGGAGCACGGTCAGTTGCTTTCGGGGCTTGGGTCCGTGCCGCAACGCTGCACGAGTCTGCTGCGGAGATGGGTGTGTCGCACTTCCTCGAACACATGGTGTTCAAGGGAACCAAGCAACGCTCGTCGCAGCAGATCGCGCTCTCGCTCGAAACACTCGGCGGATCCCTCGACGCGTATACGGAGCGGGAGCACACGTCCTATCAGGCGCGCGTGCTCGACGAGCACCTGGAAGACGCGACCGCCGTGATCGGCGAGCTGATCTTCGAACCGCTGCTGCGTACCGCTGATCTCAAACTCGAGCGGAAGGTGATTCTCGAGGAGATCAGCATGGTCGACGACACTCCCGACGATGTGATCTTCGACGTGCACAACCGCGCGCTCTGGGGCTCGCACCCGCACGGGTTTCCGATCCTCGGTACCCGCGACACCGTGAAGAACCTCCAGGTCCCGCAGCTGCGGGCCCTGCACGAGCGGGCATATCACCCCGGGCGACTGGTGGTCGCCGCGTCGGGGCGTGTGGAGCACGAGCAGCTGTTGGACACAATGGAGCGCACCGGATGGATGTCGCGTGCGTCCGGCGACTGCACCCCGTTTGTCGTGCCCACGGCGCAGCCGATGGCTGCCCACGCGTTGCATGTGGAGCGCGCCGACATCGCGCAGACACACGTTGTCCTGGGTGGCCGCGCCATCTCGCACGGCGATCCCCGTCGCTATGCGTTTGCCTTGCTCGGCATGTTGCTGGGCGGTGGCATGAGCTCTCGCCTGTTCCAGCGAGTGCGGGAAGAGCTCGGGTTGGCATACAGCGTGTACACGTTCAGCTCCACCTTCGCTGACACCGGGGTGCACGGTGTGTACCTGGCGAGTGCGCCCGAGAGTGCGCAGAAGGCGACGGATGCGGTCCGAGACGTACTGGCGGCTGTGGTGCAAGACGGTATTCCTGCAGAAGACCTCGCCGCCGGTAAACGACAGCTGCGCGGGCAGCTGGTGCTGTCCATGGAAGGGGTCTCGTCACGGATGTACCGGGCGGCGACCACGGCGCTCTATGGCGAGCCGCATCGGTCTATCGATGAACTGATGGCGCTGGTGGATGCCATCGACGCGGAGACGGTGTTGTCCGTCGCGCGGGAATACTTCGATCCCACCACGCAAATCCTTGTCAGTCTTGGTCCGCGCGCGGTTTCGTGATCAAGCCCTGACGTCCCACTGCACGCTTCACATCCACCGGATATCGCGACCATGCGTATCGGCGTACCGAAAGAGATCAAAACCAACGAGAATCGTATCGCACTGGTGCCGGCAGGCGCCGAAGCGCTCGTGGCGAATGGGCACGAGGTGTTTATCGAGACTGGCGCTGGCGTGGGAAGCGGTTTCGAAGATGAGACCTATCGTTCGGTCGGAGCGACGATCGTCCCCGATGCCGCAACGGCGTGGGGCAAGGCGGAGTTGCTGCTCAAGGTCAAAGAGCCGATTGAGCCCGAGTGGGGATTTCTGCGCCGTGACTTGACGCTCTTCACCTACTTTCACTTTGCGGCTGATGAAACGTTGACCCGCGCGCACTTGGCGAGCGGTGCGACGTGTATTGCGTACGAGACGGTGGAGATGCCGAACCGGGATCTGCCGCTGCTCACGCCGATGTCGGAGGTGGCCGGACGTATGGCGGTGCAGGAAGGCGCGAAGTACCTCGAGAAACTGTACGGGGGACGTGGCGTGCTGCTGGGCGGCGTCCCCGGTGTGGCGCCCTCGAAGGTCGTGGTGCTGGGTGGCGGAGTCGTCGGTATCAACGCCGCCAAGATGGCCGCCGGACTTGGCGCGAAGGTGGTGCTGCTCGACCTCTCCCTGGATCGCCTCCGGTACTTGTCCGATGTCATGCCCGCGAACGTGCAACTGATTCATTCGAATCGGCACAACATCCTCGAGCAGATCTCCACGTGCGACTTGCTGATCGGCGGTGTGTTGATTCCGGGGGCCAAGGCGCCGAAGCTGGTGCGCCGCGAGGACCTCGCACTGATGCGTCCGGGGTCGGTCATCGTGGACGTCGCGGTCGATCAGGGAGGTTGCGTAGAGACCATTCACCCCACGACGCACGAGAATCCGACCTACGTGGTTGACGGGGTAATTCACTACGCGGTGGCCAATATGCCGGGCGCGGTCCCGCGCACCTCGACGCTGGCGCTCACCAATGCGACGCTCCCGTACACCCTGTTGCTGGCGAACAAGGGCTGGACGCGGGCGCTCCGCGAGAACGGCGCGTTGCTCAAAGGGCTGAATATGTCCGGCGGCAAGGTCACCTATCGCGGAGTCGCGGAAGCCTTTGGAATGGACTTTGTGGAGCCCGCGACCTTTCTCGACTGACGATCGGTTGGCGATGCGCTAGGTTGTGGCGTCACAATGGCTTGTTCGGGCTAGTATCAACCGATACCTTACCGTCTGCCATTGCTCTCTGCCGTCTTTATCTGGCGCGTCGCGCCGTCGAGTACACTTTCGGATGTTCTGGCCCTTCAAGAAGGCGAATTCGTTTTTCCCCGCGAACGCGATCGCGGTCGACCTCGGTACTGCCAACACTCTCATCTACGTAAAGGGAGAAGGCATTGTACTGAATGAGCCGTCTGTCGTGGCGTTGGATCGCGAGACGAAGAAGATTCGTGGTGTGGGCCTCGAAGCGAAGCGTATGCTCGGCCGGACCCCCGATGGCATCATGGCGGTGCGTCCCATGAAGGACGGCGTGATCGCCGACTTCGACGTCACGGAGAAGATGCAGCGCTACTTCCTGACGTTGGTCATCGACAAGCATGTATTCAAGGTGAAGCCTCGCGTGATCGTGTGCGTTCCCTCGGGCATTACCGAAGTGGAGAAACGCGCGGTGCGCGACTCCGCACTTGGTGCGGGTGCCAAGGAAGTGTTCATGGTGACCGAGCCCATGGCCGCGGCGATCGGAGTTGGTCTGCCGGTTGAATCGCCCACGGGCAACATGGTGATCGACATTGGCGGCGGCACGACCGAGATCGCCGTCATCGCGCTCTCCGGAATAGTGAGTGACACGTCGATCCGCACCGGTGGCGATGAGCTTGATGTCAGCATCGTGCAGTTCATGCGCAAGAATTACAACTTGCTCATCGGAGAGCCGACGGCCGAACAGATCAAGATTCAGATCGGATCGGCGTTCCCCGTGGGCGATGAACGCGAAATGGAAGTGAAGGGACGCGATCTCGTCTCGGGAATTCCGAAGACGGTGCGCGTGCATTCGAGCGAGATTCGAGAAGCGGTGCAGGAACCGATTCAACAGATCGTTGATGCGGTCCGGCGCGCTCTCGAGATCACGCCGCCGGAGCTCGCCTCGGACATCGTGGACCGCGGTATTGTGATGACCGGGGGCGGCGCTCTCATTCGGGGCCTCGATGTGTTGTTGAGTCAGGAGACGGGATTGCCGATTCACGTTGACGAGGATCCGCTCACGTGTGTGGTGCGCGGAA
>JANNEV010000079.1:0-6913 GCA_031379145.1 Gemmatimonadaceae bacterium | reverse complement strand
GCAAGGCCGCCACGCGGGATGCGGACATCGCCGCTGCGGTGGCGGACGTGTCCATTGCGCCACGCGCGCCGCAGCGAGTCCGATCATCCGACGAATTCGCACTGCGCGCCATCGTGTACGACATCGAGACCGCGCACCTGGCCGCCGCCGGCGGAGCGACGGAGGTCGTGCTCGATCCGTTCCTGCGGCATCCCGCCCCACCGCTCGCACGTGTTCGCGCGCTGCAAGCCAGTTTGTCTGCGCGTGGTGTCACCCTGCGGCTACGTACACCGACCATCGTGCGGCCGGACGAACGCAAGCGCATGGAGAAGTGGCTTGCACTTGAGCTGCCCGTACTGTCCGGCCATTTGGGACTGGTCGCCGAGCAGGGGGCCGCAGGAATCGACGTCGTCGCGGACTATGCGACCAACGCGTTCAACGCACATACCGCCGCGTTGCTGTTCGAGATTGGCGCGACCAGAATCACCGCCTCGATCGAACTGACACTTGGGGAAATCGGCGCCCTCGTGGCCCCGTGGAAGGGAGCGGGATTCGACGTGCTGGTCTATGGACGGCCTGAGGGTATGACGATCGAGCACTGCGTGCTGTCGGCCGCATTCGACCGGGAGCCGACGACCTGTCGGGATCTCTGCGTTCAAAAGCATACGAACGTCTCCATCACGGATCCCGCTGGATACACGTTTGCGGTCGCGACGGATTCGGCCTGCAGAAATCGACTGCTGCACTCGCGTCCCATCGATGGCTCGGAGTACCTGCCGACGTTATGGGCACAGGGCATGAGGGGATTCCAGCTGTTGTTCAACGTGCCCAATGACCCCGTGGAGTCGCTCACGCGCTCTTATCGGGAGGCGCTGGACGCCATCGCCGCTGGCGCTGAGCCGGAGCTGGCATCCACGCGAGCGCTGCTCCATGGCACATTTACGCGCGGTCACTTTGTGCGCGCCGTCTAGAGACGGGCACCGCAACGAATCGGTGCCGGACACCGCCGTCTGGTCCACATGCTTCCCGGCATGGATCATGACCGGTTGGACGACGCTCTCCATCGCGCGCGTGCCACACTTCGCGAGAAATTCGGCTTACCCGACTTCCGTCCGGCACAGCGGCGCGCCATTGTGGCGGTGCTGCAAGGGCGTGATGCGCTGATCGTTTTGCCCACGGGCGGCGGAAAGTCGCTCTGTTATCAGGTGCCGGCACTCTCGCGGCGCGGGCTGACGGTGGTCGTGTCGCCGTTGATCTCGCTGATGAAGGATCAGGTCGATGCGCTGGCGCGACGCGGACTCCCGGCAGCGTTCATCAACAGCACGCTGAGCGCGAACGAGGTTTCGAGTCGCCTCGGACAGGTACGGGATGGCATGGTGCAACTGCTGTATTTGGCGCCCGAGCGCCTCGACCACGGCCGAACGCTGTCGCAACTCTCCAACATCGGTGTCTCCCTGCTGGCGGTTGACGAAGCCCATTGCATCAGCGAATGGGGGCATAACTTTCGGCCAAGCTATCGGCGCATCGGAAGTATTCGCGAACGCCTCGGTTCGCCCCAGACCGTCGCGCTGACCGCGACCGCAACACCGGTCGTTCGTGCAGACATCACGCGCCAACTCGCCCTTCGCAATCCGGCAACAATCGTCGCGGGGTTCGACCGCACCAACTTGTCTTACTTCGTGGTGCGCACACGTACCGTGCACGACAAGACTCGCGCCACACTCGAGTGGCTTCGGAGCGCCGCCGGATCCGCCATTGTCTATGCGCCCACGCGCAAGACCGTGGAGCACGTCGCCGGTGTCCTGTCCAGAGCCGGCGTCAGGGCCGTGGCGTATCATGCCGGCCTGGACGACGCATCGCGACAACACGCGCAGAACGCATTCATGGAACAACGCGTCCGAGTGATCGTGGCGACCAGCGCCTTCGGCATGGGTATCGACAAAGCCGATGTCCGACTCGTCGTGCATCATGCGATGCCCGGATCGCTTGAAGCATACTATCAGGAAGCCGGTCGCGCGGGACGCGATGGCAACCACAGTGTCTGCGTTCTATTGCATGCGCTCACGGATCGACAGACCCACGAGTTCTTTGTGGAACAGTCGTACCCCGACCGCTCACTCGTGCAACGTCTGTGGCGACTACTCTGCGCATCCGCCGACCGCGACGGACTGATGCAAGACTCCCTAGACGCCGTGTTCGCGCAGCTGCGGCCGGGCGCCGAAGTCAGCCGCTTGGCGGCAGCACTCCGTCTGCTGGTTGCGTCCAATGTCGCCGCCGCGGTGCCGGCGAACCATCGTCAGGTGAAGGTCCGACTGCTGGCCACACCCGCCCGAATCTCGTCCGAACTCGTCGGTCCGCGAGCGTCGGATCGCGAGGTACTACGCGCACTTTGGAAAGTCGCAGGGACTCAACTGCTGCTCGGCGCGCGGGTCGATCTCGACGCTCTGCCACGCAAGCTCGGGGGCTCACGGGGAATCGTCCCTATTCTTGAACGTCTCGAAACAGAACAGATCGTGCAATTGGTGCGAAACGGCGCCAGTGTTCGCGTGGATCCACGCTACCTCCCGGCGACATCGCCTCCAATAGACTGGTCCGGACTTGAGCGGAGACGAGTCGCCGAGCTTGCTCGTCTTCAGGCCATGCAGAACTATGCGCAAACGCGCGCTTGCCGTCGGGCGTTCGTTCTGCGCTATTTCGGCGACACCGGTGTGCGTGAACGCTGCAATGCGTGTGATCGCTGCCTCGGTACAACCTCGATGAGTTCGCCGCAAAGCGGTCCTCCCCATACGCCGCTGCGGTCCCGCCCACGAACGATCCGACTTCGCAATCCTTCCGAGTAATTCATGGACGATAGTCTGTATTTTTCCGAACAGCATCTGGCCGTGCGAGACATGGTCCGATCGTTTGCCCGAGAGTCCGTCGCGCCCGTTGCGGCCAAGCATGATGCCGATGCCAGCTTTCCGTGGGAGAACGTGAAGGCGATGGGAGCGCTTGGTCTGTTGGGAATTCCTTGGTCCGAGGATGTTGGCGGTGCGGGTTTCGACACGCTCAGCTTCATGATCGCCATCGAGGAACTCGGGCGGATCGATGCATCACACTCCCTTACCATCAGCGCGCACACGACGCTTGGTACATCGCCCATCGTCAACTTCGGCACGCGCGCACAGATCGAGCGCTACGTACCGTTGCTGGCGAGTGGCAAGGTGCTCGGCGGGTTCGGCCTGACGGAAGACAACGCGGGCAGCGACGCCGGTGGGACACGAACCACCGCCGAACGGAAAGGCGGCCACTACGTGCTGAACGGATCGAAGCGCTTCATCACCCACGCCGGCGTGGGCGAGATCTTCGTGGTTACGGCTGTCACCGACCCCGCGATGGGCACCAAGGGGATCTCGTCGTTTATCCTGACGAAGGACTCTGTCGACCTCGAGGCGTGCCGCCAAGTCGGTGTCGGCCATGACGCATCGCTCGGCGCCATGCTAGGCTTCACTTCGGGAAAGAAGGAGGACAAACTCGGCTGGCGCGCATCGGACACGCGGGAGTTGTTGTTCGACAACGTTGAAGTGCCAGCCGAAAACCTCCTTGGAGAGGAAGGACGCGGGTTCGTCAACTTCATGCGCACGCTCGACGCCGGTCGGATCGGAATCGCGGCGTTGTCGATCGGGATTGCGCAGGGCGCGTTCGACGAGGCGCTGAAGTACGCCTCGGTTCGCAAGCAGTTCGGCCAGGCGATTGCGTCGTTCCAGGGCATCCAGTTCGCGCTGTCGGACATGGCCACGGAGATTGAAGCTGGCCGGCATCTGATGTACCACGCCGCCTGGCTTTCGCAGAACGGGAAGCCATTCGGCAAGGAGGCGGCGATTGCGAAGCTCTTCTGCTCGGAGTTGGCCATGCGGGTCACGATCAAGGCGATCCAGATTCACGGCGGCTACGGGTACACCAAGGACTACCCGGTTGAGCGGTACATGCGCGACGCGAAGATCTGCGAGATCGGCGAAGGCACCAGCGAGATCCAACGAATCGTGATCGCCCGGCATCTCCTGAAGGGATTGGTCGACTAGGGCACATTGCGGGGAACGTTCGGCCCTATATAGACTTCAGTGGAAGCTGTTCTTCCCCGTTTGTGTTTTTTCGCAGTCGTCATACCCGGCGCCGGTGGCCCTTGCGACTCACGGGCCATTTGCGTTTCTGGTGGGGGCCAGTCGCGACCAGCGTGTCCGCGACCGACGCCCACCAAACGCCTCACCTCGCGTCACGCCAACGTGCGTCGATCGCATGCGCTCGCGTTTTCCCCGCAATCCCAGTTCGGCCCGCCGCTTCACGCGCGGGTCGCCCGGCGTTCGGGGCGCGAACCGCGTGAACGATGGGACTCGAGGTGGGGGAGCCCCTGACGTCGTCCGCGTTGCCGCCGTTCCGGCGCGACCGGTCTGTCCTGTGTTATCACCGCTTGTATCGTCGGTCGAGTCCAGCGGAGTCGCCGCCGCTTGATCGGTAGGGACATCAGAATGAAGCGAGAGATCCTGGTGAATGCGACGCCGCGCGAGACGCGTGTCGCAATCATCGAGGACGGTCAGCTCGTGGAACTGCTCGTCGATCGCCCTGACGCGCGTCGCATGGTTGGTGACGTCTACTTGGGCAAGGTTGAGGCAGTGCTGCCGGGCATTCAGGCCGCCTTCGTGAATATCGGTACCGAAAAATCCGCATTCCTGCACGCGGCGGACGTCGTCGTCGATGACGCATCTGTCAATGACGATGACGACGAAGAAGAGGAGGAATCGTCGGCCGAGGAGGCGAGTGGCGGCGGAGGACGCCGAGGTCGTCGTGAAGTCCGACCCATTCAGGACCTGCTGAAGCGCGGACAGGACATTCTCGTGCAGATCAGCAAGGAGCCGATCTCCACCAAGGGGCCGCGCGTCACTGCGCAGGTCTCGCTCGCCGGTCGATTCATCGTCTACATGCCGTTCGCGTCCAAGGTTGGCGTGAGTCGCAAGATCGATGAACGGAGCGAGCGGCAGCGGCTGCGCGCCATGATGACCGAGATCCTGCCCGACGACGTGGGCGGAGTCATCGTGCGAACGGTGAGCGAGGATGCGACCACCGAGACGTTCGAGCGCGAGCTGCATACGCTCATGAACAACTGGAAGCGCATCAAGCGAAAGACACAGTTCATGCGCGCGCCGGCGCTGGTCCATCGCGAAACCAACGTGACACGCGGGCTCATTCGTGATCTATTCAGCGCGAAGGTCGAAGGCGTCACGGTGGACTCCAAGCAGGTATTCAACGAGATCACGGAGTATCTGCAGGGGATTGCGCCTGAACTCGTGGAGCGGGTCAAGCTGTACGAGGACTCGGTGTCGCTGTTTGACAAGGCGGGCATTGAAACCGAGATCCGCGATCTGTTCAAGCGCCGCTGCGACTTGCCCTCCGGGGGCTACCTCATCATCGAGCCCACGGAAGCGTTGGTCTCCATCGACGTGAACTCCGGGCGATACACCGGGAAGCGGGACCCCGAGAAGACGATTCTCAAGACCAACACCGAGGCGGCGCGCGAGATCGCACGGCAACTGCGGCTGCGAGACGTCGGCGGAATCATTGTCTGTGACTTCATTGACATGGAGACGCAGTCGAACCGGGATCGTGTACTCAACGAACTCCGCTCAATACTCAGCCGGGATCGCGCGCGCACTAAGGCGTTCGCGGTCAGCGACCTAGGGCTGGTGGAGATGACGCGACAGCGCGTGCGACAGAGCCACTGGCAGAGCATGACCGAGAGCTGTCCTACCTGCACGGGCACGGGGCGCGTGTTTACACCAGAGACGATCGTTCGACGGGTGGAACGCGCCGTGCGACGGATGGCGGCCGAGGGGCGCAAGGAGCCAGTCACGCTGCGGCTCCACCCTGAGGTAGCGCTTCACGTGCTCGAACAGGAACATGACTTCGTAAAACGTCTGGAGAAACTGGCCGGATTCACCCTCGAACTCCGGGACGATCCCCTGCTGAAGCCGGACGAAATGAAACTGGTCATGAAGGGTGCCCAGCGGGACGTCACACAGCAGTATGCTTTGGCCTGACCTCTTGGGTTGACAGCTAAACCGAAGCTGGGTAAGCTTCTAGGCTACGTTTCAGACGCCTTACAACAAGATGGAATCATGAGCTACGCGATCATCCGTACCGGTGGCAAGCAGTTTCGTGCCGAGCCGGGCAAGACACTTCGTATTCCCTCTCTGCTCGGCGATGCCGGCACGGCCGTCGAGTTCAACGACGTCCTGCTCGGCTCTGACGGCACGAGCGTCCGCGCCGGAGTCCCGACGCTCACCGGCGCCAAGGTCACGGGTGAGATCGTGAAGCACGGCCTGGACGACAAAATCATCGTCTTCAAGTTCAAGCGTCGGAAGAATTACGCCCGCAAGCAGGGCCACCGGCAGAAGTTCACGGAAGTCCGCATCAAGGACATCACCCTCGGCTGAGCGCCGGCGGCGCGCCAGATCGGCCGCGCCCCCTTACTGGAGTTTGCATCATGGCACATAAGAAAGGCGTTGGCTCCTCACGTAACGGTCGCGATTCCAACCCGAAGTACCGCGGCGTGAAGAAGTACGGTGGTGAGTACGTCGCTCCGGGGAACATCATCCTGCGGCAGTGCGGTACCAAATGGCATCCCGGCAAGAACGTCGGCATGGGCACGGACTACACGATCTACTCGCTCGTCGAAGGGGTTGTTCAGTTCGAGCACCACAACAAGCGACGCTACAAGGTGAGCGTCGTGCCCGTCATCTACGAAGAAGTCTCGGAAGTCGCGATCGAAGCCTGATCTGCGTCACCGAGTCCTGAGGCCCTCGCAGTCAAGCGAGGGCCTTTTGCATGAGCGGTCAGCGGAGGGGGCCCAGCGCCCGCCGTAACTCCTGCAGATCCCGCCCGTAGGTTGATCGCACGGCAC
>JANNEV010000050.1:0-2707 GCA_031379145.1 Gemmatimonadaceae bacterium | reverse complement strand
GCGAGGGCGTGGTCGATTTCCTCGACAACCGTGTCGACCCCACGACCGGCACGCTGAAGGCGCGTGGCGTCTTCGCGAATCCGGACCACTCGCTCTCGCCTGGGTTCTTCGCTCGCGTGCGCATTCGGGGCAGCGGCAAATACCGGGCGCTGCTCCTGCCGGACCGGGCCTTCGGCTCCGACCAAGCCACCAAATTTGTCTTGGTCGTGAACGCTGAAAGCAAAGTCGAGGTCCGGCCCGTCAAGCTGGGTCCGTCGATCGACGGATTGCGGGTGGTCGCCGCCGGCCTGCAGGGAGATGAGCGTGTGATTGTGGAAGGGCTGCTGCGGGTGCGTCCCGGCGTGGTGGTTACGCCCCAACCGCTCAACGCGCCATGAAATTCGCCCATTTCTTCATCAGCCGCCCCATCTTCGCGGCGGTGCTTTCGATCATCATCACGCTGGTGGGCGCGATCGCGATGTTCCGCCTGCCCATTGCGCAGTATCCGGAAATCGCTCCCCCCACCATCGCAGTGCGCGCCATCTATCCCGGGGCGAATCCCCGGGTCGTGGCGGAAACTGTGGCCACACCGATCGAACAGGAGGTCAACGGCGTCGAGCGCATGCTCTACATGTCGAGCACGTGCACCAGCGACGGGGTGATGACCCTGACCATCACCTTCGAACTCGGCACCGACCTGAACGAGGCGCAGGTGCTTGTGCAGAACCGGGTCGCCATCGCCCAAGCGCGCCTGCCCGAGGAGGTGCGCCGTCTCGGGATCACCACGACCAAGCGCTCCTCTGAGATCACCATGGTGGTGCATCTGGTTTCACCGGACAACTCGCGCGACGAGATCTATCTCAGCAACTACGCGTTTCTCCAGGTCAAGGACCGCCTCGCGCGCATCGCTGGCGTGGGGGAAGTCCAGGTGTTCGGCGCTCGCGACTATGCGATGAGGGTGTGGCTCGACCCCGAGCAACTGGCCGCGCGGAACATGACGGCCGGAGACTTGGTGCGCGCTGTGCGCGAGCAGAATCTGCAGGTGGCGGCCGGCACCGTTGGGCAGCAGCCCGCGCTGCCCGGCACCGATTTTCAGCTGACCATCAGCACGCAGGGGCGGTTGGTGAACGAGGAGCAGTTCGAGAAAATCGTGGTGAAGCAGGGCCGCGATGGGCAGATCACGCACCTGCGGGATGTGGCCCGGATCGAGCTGGCGGCGCGCGACTACACCATCGAATCGCGGCTCAACGGCGAGCCCGCCGCGGCGCTCGGCATCTTCCAACTCCCGGGCTCCAACTCCATCGCCACATCCGATCAGGTCCGCGCCACGATGGACGATCTGAAGAAGGATTTCCCGGCCGGCCTCGACTACCGCGCCGTCTATGACACGACGGTCTTTGCCCGCGAATCAATCAGGGCGGTGCTCACCACCCTTTTTGAAGCGGTCATCCTAGTCGTGCTGGTCGTCGTGCTCTTTCTCCAGAACTGGCGCGCTGCGATCATCCCGTTGTTGGCGGTGCCGGTCTCGCTGGTCGGCACGTTGGCGGTGTTGAGCGCACTGAATCTTTCGCTGAACAACCTCTCGCTCTTCGGCCTGGTGCTGGCCATCGGCATCGTCGTGGATGACGCCATCGTGGTCGTCGAGAACGTGGAGCGTAACATCGCCCTCGGGCGCGGCCCGGTGGAAGCCACGCGCCGGGCGATGGACGAGGTCAGCGGTCCCGTCATCTCGGTCGCGCTCGTGCTCTGCGCGGTGTTCCTCCCAACCGCGTTCGTGACCGGCATCACCGGTCAGTTCTACAAGCAGTTCGCCATCACGATCGCCGTTTCGACCGTCATCAGCGCGTTCAATTCGCTGACCCTTGCCCCCGCACTGAGCGCGCTGCTCCTGCGCAGCCACCACGCCCCCAAGGACCGCGGCACGCGGACCATCGATTTTCTTTTCGGCTGGCTCTTCCGGCTGTTCAACCGGTTTTTCGATCGTGGCACCACGGGCTACACCCGGTTCGTCGGCGGGACGGTGCGCCGTTCCGGGATCGCGTTGCTTGTCTATGGCGGGTTGGTCGTCCTCACGGTCTTTGGGTTCAAAAACGTGCCGACCGGTTTCATCCCGGGGCAGGATTCCGGCTACCTGATCGCCTTCGCCCAGCTGCCCGACGGCGCCAGCCTCGAGCGCACAAGCAAGCTCATGCTCCGGATGGGCGAGCTGGCGCGCGAGATTCCGGGCGTGAAAGCCAGCGTCGAGATCCCCGGCTTCAATGTGCTGGCCGGAGCGAACCTGCCGAACGCCGGCACGATGTTCATTCCGCTGAAAGATTTCAATGAGCGGCACGGGCCGGAGGCCTCCGGGGCGGCCATCCTAGCGAAATTGCAGGCCTCCTATGCCGGGCTACCCGAGGCGCGGATTCTCGTGCTGGAACCGCCGCCGGTCCAGGGGCTCGGCACGGTCGCGGGATTCAAGATGATGATCCAGGATCGCAGCGACCGCGGCCTGGACACCCTGGCGGGCACCGCCTTCAACATGATGGTCACTGGCAGCCAGACGCCGGGTCTCGCGGCGGTTTTCACGACGTTCACGACCCAGGTGCCGCAGTTGTTTGTCGAGGTGGACCGCGTGAAGGCCAAAAGCATGGGCGTGGCCCTGAGCGATCTTAACGACACGCTCCAGATATACCTCGGGTCGCTCTACGTAAACGATTTCAACCGCTTCGGGCGCACTTACCAAGTC
>JANNEV010000025.1:0-2337 GCA_031379145.1 Gemmatimonadaceae bacterium | reverse complement strand
CGGTATTTCGCGTCGAAGTGGACATGCACCATCAATTCCTTGGCCTCGGCCTCGGCCTTTGTGTAATCGGCGGGCCAGATGCTGATGGTGTAATCCGGCTGGACGCCGCGCGTCCAACTGCCCGGCGTGTCGCGGGCGGCCCGTGGAGAAAACTTCCGGTTGAAATGAAATTCAGCGCGGAGATTACGGCCAGCCTTCTGCGACCATGAGCCGGACACGGGCGTTCGCAACTCAACGCCGCGCTGCAAGGTCAACTGCGGCGGCGTCCGTTCCTTGTCCAGCACGAGCGCGTGCAACGGCTGGTCGCACGCGAATTTGCGCCGGAACAATTCCTCCAGTTGGAAGAAGAGCCAGTACTCATAGAGCGTGGCGACGTTGCGCGCGCCGGCCTCGAACACGTCCGCGCCACCTTCCCACTCAAGTTGCGCCCCAGCGTGGAATTGAAGCCAGAAGCGGAGCAATTCGCGATAGCCGCCCTTACGCTGCAACACGGGACTGCCGAGCGGCAGAACCTCCGGGGCCGACACGTCCGGCAGGAATCCGCGGCCCAACTGCGATTCGAGCATCCCGCGCAGGCGGCGCGTTTCGAGTAGCAGGCGTCGCGTGTCCGGCTTCTCCTCCGCCGCCGGGTCGCGGGCCAGATGGGCGGCGACATCCGCAACGAAATCGCGGAATTCCGACAGCACCATTTTCACGAAGCGATTTTCAGCGGTGTCGAGGAAGTCCGTGCGCGACCGGACGCTGACGCGGGCGGGCAATGATTTGACGGTCGCATGGAGCGGATGCGACGCGGGCACCGCGACGCGCCGGACGGCGACGGCGATTTGACGGGCAAAATCCTTGTCCGCCTTGAACGGGCGGGAGAGGTCGCGCTGCTCGCGTTCCTCCCCCAGCCGCCGATGCGGGTTGCGCAGCACCTCGTCAACTGCTCCGCGAAACGCCAGGGATTCGAGCGTGTGCCGGAGAAACTCAAGCTGCTGCTCCAGGATGCGCGGATGCTCCTGCCAAAGCGTGTCGAGCCGAAGCCTCGTCGGGGCGCGGCTGTTCAGCAGCAGACCGGCGCAACGCTCCGCGATGAACGACAGCATTCCGCGATAGTGCTCGCGATAGCCGAGTTTGAGGGAGCGCACTTCCACCGCTCCGCGCGCCAGCGGGCGCTCTGCGGAGTCATTGCGACGGACGCGACGGACGACGATGACCGTCAAAGGTAGGCGGCGACATCAACTCCAGCGGAACGAACCATCGACGCAAGACGAACTCCGTCGATAAGGGCAATCGATGGTTTGGCTGGATTCACGCCCTCTTGAAGGGCGGCCTTGGTATAGTGACTTGTAGTGATGAAGACGCCCTTCGCAGGCGAGTGAAGCGCACCACGAAACGAATTGATTTCGACACTGCCAACAACGTGACGCCAGCGCTTCGCTTGAACCTGAACGAAAGTATTAGCGAAGAAGTCATCGTCGGGTGGGACGTAGGCGTTCAGGTCAACACCGCCATCTCCAGAAGCCGGAGTTACAGTAACGTCCCGAAATCCGCGCTTCTGGAAAAGTTCCTTCAACAGAACTTCAAACCGGTATGGATTCACGTCCAGCAGCGTTGCTCGAACTTGTTCGTTCGCCATGAACGAGACGACTTCTGCCTTTTCGGTCGGGATCGTGGAAACCTCCACCTCTGCGTCACCCAACGGTTGCAGATTGCGAGTGGAGCCAACGATGTCCTTCGCCAAGTCGTTGGCGAATTGGACGGGTACGACGCTCGGATTCTTGTGAATGCGGAACTCGAACACCCAAACCACGCGGATGAGGCCTTTGCTGTCCACCTGATTTTCGTGGTAGTGGCGAAGCAACTCCAGCAATCCAAGAAACTGATAAATCTGCCGCCCTTCATTGGCGAAGCCATAGAACGGAATCGGGTTTTCGTATTGCGCGAGCAATCGGCGATTCTTGCCCGCCAACGCCTGGTCTCCCTTCTTACCGGAGGCGGTGTAGGTCAGGATGCCACCTTCGATTCGGTCTTCGTAGGGATTCTCCTGCTTTCGGCGCTTCGTTGCCTCAAAGGCAGTCATTACGGCGACATGGCGCAGGCTCCCGTCGGAACTGACGGATGGCCGGATGCCTCCCAGATTCTCCAGATCAAGGGTGTGCCGAATCTGGTCGTTCGAATATCGCTGGCCGACTACAAAGTCTGTAATGGTGTTTAGCACGACGCTGGAAGGGGGTTTTACGCTCTCTGATTGTACTCAACAAGCCGCGAATCCTGCACCGAACATGATTCCGCAGGGGGATCCCTCGATCCAATTCGGGGCGGGTAAACCGCCCTGAACCGAGGAAGTTCGCG
>JANNEV010000717.1:0-13107 GCA_031379145.1 Gemmatimonadaceae bacterium | reverse complement strand
GGCAGCGTGGACACCGGCACCGTTCTCATTGCCGCCGGCGCCTGGTCGGGACCGGTGGGGGCGATGGCCGGCGTACAGATCCCCATCCAACCGATACGGCGACAGATTGCAGTCACGGCACCCATCGCTGGGCTGCGCGCCGACTTCCCGTTCGTGATCGACTTTTCGAGTGCGCTCTATTTCCACCGCGAGGGGAACGCCATTCTCACGGGCATGTCCAATCGCGACGAACCACCGGGATTCGGCACCGATGTCGACGAAGCCTGGCGGCTGACGCACCTCGAGCGCGCGATGCAGCGCCTGCCATTGCTCGACGACGCGGAAATCGCGGCGGAGTGGGCAGGACTGTACGAAGTCACGCCTGATGATCAGCCCATACTCGGCGCCGTTCCGGCTGTTGCGGGACTGCACATCTGCGCGGGCTTCAGCGGGCATGGACTGATGCACGGTCCGGCGGCCGGACTCCTGATGGCCGAGGAGTTGCTGGACGGTCGTGCGCACACGATTGACATTGACCCGCTGCGCTGGCGCACGTTCGGCGGCGATGCACACGCGGGTGAATACAACGTGGTGTAGCAGTCCGGCGTTACACGGCGCTACATCGGTGCGGGGGGCGCCACAAATCGTCGGGAACGCTGTTCATACGCGTGCGCGTACGAGAGTAGCCGAGCGTCGCTGCCTGGCAGGCCAACGAACGACAGGTTCCCCACGGGCATGCCGTTCGCACCGAGTCCAGCCGGCACCGAAACCTCCGGCAGGCCAAGCCAGTTGCCGTATCCCAACGTGGTGCGTACATCGGGCCACGGCTCAGTTGCCGCTGGCGCTCCGAATGGCATGGTGGGATACACCATCGCGTCAATGCGCTGCGCGCGAAACGACTGCGCAAGTTGCGCCACGATCTCGTCGCGCGAGCGCGCGAAGGAGAGACCGGCGGGGTCGCGCTCGTACGGTTGCACGATGAGCTGCACCATCGTCGGCCAGTCAGCCGGGAGCACATCGTAGTAGGCGCGGAACGGGGTGAGTCCCCGTTCGATGTCCCGGCGTGCGTTGCGATCGCTGGCCTGCGCGTACTGTCCGGCAACGTATCGCAGCAGCGCGTTGGCGGTCGGTGCCGGGGAGTTCGCATTCGGTGCCACGTCCCCGCGGGCTTTCGCGGCGGCAGCGAACTGCTCGCGTACATTGGCGCGGTTCACCGAGGGCACGAACGGCTCCACCACTGCTCCGGCACTCGCACAATCGGCGATGGCACGATCGAAGATTGCAACCGCTTCCGCCGTCATCTGCGCGCGCGGAACGTGGAACTCCACCAACCCGAGCCGCACGCCAACCAACGCATCGTCACGCAGGCGCGCCAGAGCGCCACGTACGTATGGCGTACGCAACGCCAGTCCGTCGCTGCGATCGGGTCCGGCAATTGCATCGAGCATCAGCGCGGCATCCGCGACAGAGCGGGCCAGCGGACCATGCGTGTCGAGATAGGGCCACGTGGGAATCACACCAGTGCGCGGCACGAGCCCGAAGGTGGGCTTCATGCCCACGACGCCAGTGAACTGCGCGGGAATACGATTGGATCCGCCATCGTCGGTGCCAAGGGCGGCGAACGCCATGCCGCAGGCCACGGCCACCGCTGAACCGGCGCTGGAACCGCCGGGTGTGCGAAGCCCGGCCGCATCATGCGGATTGCGCACCTGACCGTTCAGTGTGCTGGTGCCATTGCCGCGATACGCAAAGTCATCTGCAACCGTCTTGCCGAGCAGTACCGCGCCCGCGGCACGAAGCCGCTGAACTTCCAGCGCATCGCGCAGCACGGGCTGGGGAAACAACCGCGCCCACTCCGCGCTCGACGCCGTAGTGGGAAGACCACGCATGTCGTAGATGGACTTGGCAAAGACCGGCACACCATCCAGCGGACCTCGCAGCGCACCACGTCGCGCACGCAGATCCGACGCCCGCGCCTCGGCGAGTGCGGTGGTGGCCAGTTGATCGACGGCATGAAGCACGCCGTTCCACGATCGAGCCCGGTCGAGTGCGCGTGTCGTCACTTCCAATGCCGTGTATTCTCCCCGCAGGCGGCCGGCCTGATACTCGACAACAGTGGCGCCGAGCGGATCGGCCACCAGCTCCGGCCAGCGAAGCAAAGGCGTGGCCAACAGCGCACTGAGTTGCGCAAGCGCTTCACGTCGCGTGGGTGACATCAGACGGAACGAGTGACGGAACGAGTGACGGAAGGAGTGATGCGAAGTGCGATGGGAAACGCGACGGAAGAGTCGGGCGAAGCAACCGTCTTCGACAGCAGGTGACATGCGCACGCTACGAGCGGCCGATGGTGTCGTCAAGCGATGTCCGCCCGGTATCACCCGGGGCCAGCGTACACTATGCTTCAGCCATGACGATGGAGCCTCGCCGATGGCCGGACACGACACTGCGCTCCGCGCGATTTCCCCAGCTGTCGCGGGTGATCTCTGCGAGCGTCTTCGTGCTGGTGGCAGCGCTAACCGCGTGCGGAGGCGAAGCGACAGGGCCGGGATCGGGGCCGCCGCCCGTCATACCGCCGGAAGTCGACCGCGGATACACCGCGTTCGTGAGTGGGAACACCACAGATGCGCAGACAACACCCTTGGGTGGAGCGCTACTTGCCGGAGGCGGCACGGACAGTGATGCGGGCATGCGGTGGCTGCTCGCCCAAGGTGGCGCACGGAGCGCCAGTGCATTTGGCGATGTCGTGGTGCTGCGCACCAGCGGTTCCAATGGCTACAACAGCTACCTGGAAAACTTCGGCGCCAACTCTGTCACCAGCATTGTGCTCTCGAGCGTGGCGGGCGCCAACAGCGACTTCGTCAGGAGCGCCATCGCCAAAGCCGAGGTGGTGTTCCTTGCCGGCGGCGATCAGTCCACGTATGTCAACCTGTGGAGTGGCACCGCATTGCAGGCGGCGGTGAACGCGCGAATCGCCGAGGGATATCCGATTGGCGGCACCAGTGCCGGGCTCGCGGTGCTCGGTCCGTTTGTGTACTCCGCGCTGGATGTATCGTCCACGTCAGCGCAGGTGATGACCAATCCGTACGACGCGTCGGTCACGCTGGCGAATGCGTTGTTCTCGATGCCACTGCTGCCCAACCTCATCACCGACTCGCACTTTGTCGTGCGCAATCGCATGGGACGGCTCGTCACGTTTCTGGCACGGCTGCAACAGGATGGTCGGGCACCGGCGCCTCGTGGCATCGGCGTGGATGAGCGGTCCGCCGTTGGCATCACGCGAAACGGAGTGGCCACGGTGTTTGGCGCCGGGAACGGTGCGTATCTGCTGAGCCTCTCCACGACGGCAACTCGTGTGTGCGTGAACACCACGCCCGCAACGCCGTTGTCACTGGCGCCGGTCACAGTCGTGCATGTGCCGGTGGGCTCGCAATTTTCCGTGTCCGCCTGGAGCAGCGCCACATCAACGCCATATACGTTGAGCGTGCTGAATGGCGTGCTCGCATCATCAACGGGGTCAGTGTACTGAGCGATGTGAATCGGCCGACGTCACGCCGTGGCCGCACGATCAACTGTCCTGGGTTCGCCGCCAGCCTCAGAACACCGCATGCTCCCCACGATCGTCGACCGCCTCACCTCGTAGCAGCTTGGCGTGATACTCCACCAGCGTATCGCGCCCGGTCGCTGGCGTGGCCGCCGCATCGTAGCGCTGCGCGACTGAGTCCCACACGAGCATGGACTCGGTGGCGTAATAGCGACCAATCCGCGCCAGCTGCGCTTTGTCGGCGAGCGGCGGCAGCACGCGTCCGAGTGCGCTCAGCACTCCGATGATGACGTCCAGCAACGCCACGGGAACCTGCTTGAATTTCGGCGCGCGTCCCAGCAACGCAAACAGCTGCTCCCCCTGCTCGCGCGGCGTCAACGCGTCTCCCGGTCCACCAATGGGCAGCACGCGCTCGTACCGCTCCGGATTCCCCACACAGTCCACGAGGTACTCGGCCAGGTCGCTGTCGCTGATTGGCTTGCAGGCAGTGAGCGTTCCGTTTCCGAAGAGCAGAAAGGGCTTCCCCGTCTTCACGCGCAGGACCTGCCCAGAGAGTGACTTGAAGAAGGCGGTGGGGCGTACGATGGACCAGGAGATGCCGGACGCCATCAGGGCCGCCTCGAACGCCAGCTTGGCGTGCTGGAACGCGAGCAGCGGCTTCTGCACGCAGATGGCCGACAGCAACACCATCTGCGTCACGCCAGCCGCCTTGGCGGCCTGCAGCACATGCATATGCGCCTGATGGTCAATCGCCCACGCATCGCGCGGTGTACCGGTGCGCGAGGCCAGGCACGAGATCACTGCATCGAAGGTCTCGCCGGCGAAGCCGTCTCTCGCCAGGGACGTCGGATCTCGCACATCGCCAACACGCACAGTCACACCCGGTAGTGCGGTGAGCGGCAATGCCGTTGGCGGCAATGCTGCAGCCGTACCGGGCGCACGTCCAACCGCCCCGGGTCGCACGAAGCAGACGACGTCATACCCTCGCCGAGCGAGCACGCGCAGCGTGGCGCGTCCAATCGTGCCCGTGGCGCCGAGCATGAAGATGCGACGGGGGCTCGTCGAAATGGGCCCGTGGGCGGGATGCAACGTCGGCAGACGGGCGGTGCTATCGTGCTGATCGGCGGTCATGGGCTCAACGTTTCGCCGGTGACCAGCGGCATCACGTGGTATAGCAAGCCATCGGCCACCCCGCTATCGAGCGACGCGAGGATGCGCGGATGCTGCGGCCGCGCCGTGGTGCGAATCTCGCTTAAGAAACGTCCACCGCCGAGCGCGGCGCCGAGATCGGGATGCAACAAAGTGAGCGTGACATCGCGTTCGTGGTCGAGATCGTGCTTGAGATCGTACTTGAGATCGTGCTTGAGATCGTGCGCGAGGTACACGGTAGTCATGCCGCCGGCGCCGAGCTCTCGGTCGAGGCGGTAGCGATCGGAGAGAGCCGCAGTAAGTCGGTCGAGTACACTGCTCATCGCGGTGCCGCGCTCGCGATGTCGGTTTCCGAGAAATCCGCGCCTTTGTACAGCAGCGACAGTCCACGCACCTTCGCCAGCGCATAGCCAAATACGTCGCCGAAATTGAGTGCGGCGGGATGCCCACTGCCCTTACCGAAGGCCACGAACGCCGCGTACGCCGCGTCCATTTCCGCGATCCCTGGTGGAATCAACTCAAACATCGGCAAGCGCAACAAATCGTCCACGAGCACGACGGCACGCTCGCCGCGTCTCCCGTGGACCACCATGCGCGCCTCGACCACCGAGACCGTGCTCACCAGCACGCGCTCGGCGCGTCGGATCACGTCGATGAACGCCTCGCGTTCCGGCTCCGCGAACACGATCGCGATGATGGCGGACGTGTCAGCCACGAGCACGTCGGCAGTCCGCGCTCATCCCATTGCACTGGATCAAACGCGTCCGGACGGTCGGCGATGCGGTCGAGCTGGGCGAGCAAGGCCTCGAAGCGCTCGGACTGGTGCTCCGTGCTTTCGGATGCACTGATGAGCTGATCCAACGCACGCTCCACCACCGCGGTCTTACTGAGGCCGAGCCGTTTGGCCATCAGCTCAACCTTCCTGACGACGACGGGGTTGGCGATTTGCAGTGCCATGGTCACTCCGATGTTGATATGTACATCATCAATATACAGTTGGTTCCGATGGCGACAAGTGCCGGCCGGCGTCGATGAAAACGTCGATCGAAGGTCAGCGCGCCGCCTTCGCCCACTCGGCGCGCAGCGCGCCCAGCCACCCGTAGGCCACCACCAGACTCTGCCCGCTCTGCATAGGGCGCATAAGCACCAACCGTCCGTCGGGCATCACATCATAGGTGGCATGGCCGCGCTCCAGCGGCAGATCGAAGCCGCCGCGGACCACCGTATCGCGGGCCGTTACCCGGGGGCCGGCGACGGCGCGCGATCCCCCGGCTCGTGCATCACCACGCGCACCCTTGGCGATATCAAGAGGTGCATGAAGCAAGAGCCCGTCGCTCGCGATGTAGTACAGCGATTGGCCGTCGCGCGCCCACACGGGCTGCTGTCCACCTGCCTCGGAGATCCGATACGATTTTGCGCCGTCGGGGAAGGCGCGCACGTACACCTCAGTCCCTTCGCCGGCTTCGTCTGAGGCGTATGCCACCCAACGCCCATTGGGGGAGAAGCGCGCCTCGCGCTCAGTGGCGGCGGTCGCCGCAAATGGACGTGAGGCGGTATCTCCCGTCATGCGCCGGTACCGAATATCCGACTCGTTGCCGGTGCCGACGCGGTACAGCAGGTACTGACCGTCGGGCGAGACCACCCCTTCCCAGAGGGAGTTCTGCGCGTCGCTGTGCAGCACCGCCGGCACCCCGCGATCGTTGGCGGCTTGCTGGGTGATCACGACGCGCTCAGTGCCGGATTGTGCGCGCAACAGCAGGGCGCCATCGGCCATCCATTCCGGGCGCGTATACACGATTTCACTGGCTGGACCGAACGCGATGCGCGTCAACGAGCGCGCCTCGACGTCGTACGTCCTGACATCTGACACCGCGCCGGATGCCATGACGATCCGCTTGCCATCTGGCGACACCCGCGGTTCCGCTGCCGCGTCCAAGCCGCCGCGCAACGACTCGACAGCGTCGCCTGGGCCAACCAGGGTCAGGGCGTTCGTCTGCTCGCCCAGGAAATACGCCAGGGATCCGTCGGCCGCGAGTGCGGCTCTGGGTAGAGCACCGTTACGCGCCACGGTATTGATCAGCTGACGAATTTCGCCGCGCACCGTCCGGTGTTTCGCATCGTAGGGCACGCTATTGATGGCGCCGCTGGCGTCGCTGTAGATCAAGAGCGTGTCACGCACCCCCAAGGCGTTTGAGCCCTCGACGCCGATGGGCGCGGACGATTTTTCCGGGAGCGAGTACGCCACGATTCGCGACGTCGCGGCGGAGCCCCCCCAATCGGAGAACAACACCGTGGTACCGTCGAAGACACGTGGCGCCCTGACATATCGTCCGGCCTCCACAAGCGTGCCGAGCGATTGCGCGACGCCACCGTTCTCCGGGATCACGAGGATCGATCGTTCGGCCGGAATGTAGATGTGCCCATCGCTGGACCACGCGCCGCCGCTGGGCCGACTACCGTAGTCTGCCAAGACGATGGCATTGCCACCGGTGGCCGGAATCTTCTTGAGTTTCTCGTTGCCGACAAACGCAATCCAGGCGCCATCGGGCGAGAAGAACAGGACATTCACGCCTTCGGTACCGTCGAGGCGCTGCGAACGCACGTCGTCGAACGCGCGCACGTACACACGGGCGACGCCGGCGCTATCCCGCGCGATGAACGCGACGCGACGCGCCGCCGATGAGATGTCCAACGCAAAGGCGTTGCCGTCGCCGATGCTGGCGCCGCTGGGTTGTTCAATCGTGAACCGCAGCGGCAACGCGTCGGCTGCGCTGGTGCTGCGGGTGGCGCGCCACCAGGCAAACCATCCGAGTCCGCCCACGATGGTGAGGAGCGCGGTGGCGGCGAGCAACCCGCGGGACGTGCGCGCGCTCGCCGCGGTGGCGCCCGTCCGCAAGGCGATGGGCTGCCCTTCGCGCCCGAGCGCCTCGATAAACTCTTTCGCGTTCTCGAAGCGATCGGCGGGCAGCTTTTCGAGCGCACGCATCACCGCTTGCTCCACGCCGGCGGGGACAGCTTTACGTTGCACACTGATGCTGCGCGGTTCTTCGGTGAGCACGCGTGCGACGATGGCCTGTACACTATTGCCGATAAACGGCGCTTCGCCCACCAGCATTTCGTACGTCACGGCACCGAGCGCGTAGATGTCGCTCCGCGCATCGATCGTGCGTTCGCCCATCGCTTGCTCGGGGCTCATGTACTGCGGCGTGCCAAGGCTCAAGCCGGTTTGCGTCATGCGCTGGCCACCGGCGGTTTGCACCGCGAGCGCGATGCCGAAGTCGGCGACGAGCGCCGAGCCGTCGTGCAGGAGAATGTTCTCCGGCTTGATGTCGCGATGAATGACGCTCTGGCGGTGCGCGTAGTCGAGCGCACTCGCGACTTCACGCGCAATGCGCACCGCGTCGGCGATGGGGAGCTGCCGCTCGCGTTCCAATCGCGCGCGCAACGTTTCGCCGGTGACGAGCGGCATGACGTAGTACAGCAGGCCGTCGGCGTCGCCACTGTCGAGCAGCGGGAGAATGTGCGGGTGTTGCAGGCGCGCCGTGGTGCGAATCTCTGAGAGAAACCGTTCGCCGCCGAGCGCCGCGCCCAAGTCAGGGTGTAGCACTTTGATCGCGACGTCGCGATCGTGCTTGAGATCGTGCGCGAGGTAGACAGTGGCCATGCCGCCGGCGCCGAGCTCGCGATCGAGGCGGTAGCGGTCCGACAGCGCGGCGGTGAGACGATCGGTTTGCCGCGTCATGAATGCGCTATGCGTCGGTTGAAGCCAATGCCCACTGCGCTCGCACTCCCAAAACGTCGATCCAGCGGTCGAGGTAGGCCAGGTCGATGTCACCCTGGCGAATGCGAAGCAACGACTGGACATCCTCAATCTGGCGGGCTGATGCCCCCAGCTTTGCCCACTCCAGTTTCGACAGCAGTACATCCTCCAGCGTGGCCACGTGCAGCATGGTACCGAAGAACTCCGCGGCCGTCCGCCGCCCGAACTCCTCCTCGCTGAATGGCCGGTCCCTGCGAATGATGAGATCCGCTTTCCAGCCCGTCTCCGGATCAATCACATTGAACATGGTGCGGTGACGGAGCGCATCGTGCGCCGCCTCGCGAGAGACATACGCGCCAGACGCCTGCACCTGCTCCACGAAGCGGTCCAGCTGGCCGACGGTCGGGTCGATCACGAAGTCGATGTCCATGGTGGCTCTACCGGCTCCGTGGAACGCGGTGGCCACGGAGCCGGTCAGCATGAACGGAATACCGCTGTCATGCAGCGTATCGCACGCGGCGCGCAACAGGGACTCCAGCGTCACCGGAATTCCGACCCGGGACGAGCGGCGGTCGGTATCAGTGTTTCACCCGACAACAGCTCCACCAATTGAAGCGTGGACAAGTCGGGGTGGTGGCGCCGCAGCGTGGCCAACGAGAGTGTCCGCATCTGCTCGCTCAGCACCAGCGCTTGCCGCACCCGCTCGGTCGGTGCGGTTCGCAGTATGGCTTCGCGAACGACCGCTTCGGCCTCGGGGCTCGTATCGTGCATGTGGTGAAGCTACGGGTGCGGCGGGGGTGTCGTCCACCGTACTCAGGGCTTGGGCTCGGGCTTGGCCGTCGCCGCACCGAACCGCAGCCCGCGCAGCGCGCGTTGCATCACGTGAATCTCGCGGATCGCGGCACGGTTGAAGTCGGCCATCGCACTGGTGTCCGCGGGGACGATCATTACCAGCGACCCGTCGGGCAGCACGTCCCAGGAGCGAAGGGGCGTCGCCGATAATGCCGGAAAATCCGCCATGACCACTTGAGGACGCGCCACTCGCATCGGCGCCTCGCCGCTGAGCTCCGCGACCATCAACGTGCGTGACGATGAACTCGAGGTATCCCGCGGAACCACGAAGTACAGCTGCCGGCCAGTCGGCGACCAGGCCGGCTCCGTTCCCCCAAGCCCGGAGACCGCCACCGGGCTCCCGGGCCCCGGAAAGGGGCGCACGAACACCTGACGGGCCTTCACATAGGCGATCCAGCGGAAGTCCGGAGAGAACGCTTGAAACGTGACGCCGGTGGAGTCCACCGCCGGTGAGCGACGCACCGACCCATCCGGAGACCACAGGCCCAGTCCGTCCCCGCCAGGAAACCCCGTCGTGAGTGCCACGCGCCCGTCGGGCAACCAGGCCACGGTCCGCTGAGTGTTATACGGGATCTTGAGGCGCCGGGACGGGGTCATGCCATCGGTACTCACGATCGCCAGGTCGCGCCCCTCGGCACCGTCGACCTCCGTCACCAACTGACGCCCATCCCGATTCCAGACGGGACGATCATTGAACAGCTCCTTCGACGTGACGGGGGTCAGCAGCTCACGCGCCAGGTCGAACAGGATGACTTTCGTCCCGAACCCGAGTACGTCGTCATTCATGTGTATCGCAAGGCGATCACCGGTGGGCGAACTCCGCACGAAGTGGTACTGTGCCGCGGGGAGCGCCAACGGACGGAGCGCCCCACTCGGCGCGCGTCGCACCAGCACCCGTCGTTCCCGCGGATAGAACCCGCCCCGCGCCACCACCAGATCGCCATGGGTCGAGACGGCGTACTGCCCATCGTTCGATTCGTGCGGGGAAAACGTCATCGACGTGGCGATCGCGATGTCCGGGTCCACGGTGACCGGCTCACCGGAGGCGGTCCCCGCTGCCGCGTCAAAGCGCACCGCCATGAGCGCGGTACCCCGCATGAACAACAGGAGGGTATCGCCCACCAGCGTGCCGTGCGACGCCTGCTCCAGCACCGTACTGACTTTGCCCGTCGCGCGATCGAGTAGTCGCAGCACCGCGCTTCGCGGGTCGCGGGTCCGGGGTGCGTGATACAGTACGCGCGCGCCGCCTGAAATCAGGTGGGGGGCGCGCACGAGTTGCGCCGTCGTGCTCGCGCTGTCATCGGTCCCGAGGGGTAGTCGCCGAGGTTGCCCGCCCGTCGCGGGGACCTCCCAGAGGCCTATGCCGTCGCTGTAGACGATCGTGCCGTCGGCGCCCCACGATCCGGTTCTCCCAAAATAACGATACCCACGACCCCTGAAATTCGGATCCTCCGCGATCCGACGCGCGGAGTCTCCCGTCAGCGACACGCTGCGCAGGGAACCTCCGACAAAGAAGGCAATCTCCCGCCCCGACGGGGCGAAAAAGGGCGCGGAGGCGGAGTCGGTTCCGGGAATGGGTTGCAGGCGTTCGTCGGACAAGCGGCGGCGGTAGAGACGCGAGGGTTTCTCTCCGGAGGCATCCACCATTCTGGCGGCCACGACGATCGTCTGACCGTCGGGGGAGATCGCGATCGCCGGTACGCTCGGACGCGCGGAGCCCAGCAGAGTGCCGACAAACGGTTCGACGGCACCGAGCACCAAGGGCACCGAGTCGCGCAGCGGCACCACGAACCGCGCCGGTTCTAAGGTTTCTGCGGTGCGCGTGGAGGCCTGCCACACGGCCGCACCAATCGAGAGCGCGGCGACCACGAGGGAGGTGATGGTCACCCGTTGCGCGCGAACGACGGCGGCACGGTCACTCGGCGCCATCGCGCTCGTGGCGGCGTAGCTCGCTCCGCTGTTGGTCGACAACGCCGTCGCAAACTCGGCGGCGCTCGCAAAGCGGTCGGCCGGCAGCTTGGCGAGCGCGGTGAGCACGGCGGCTTCGATGTGCGGCGGAATAGTCTTGCGCAACATCGTGAGCCGTTCGGGCTCGCTGTTGAGCACCTTCGCCACAATCGCTTGCACACTGCTGCCGGTAAACGGTGCGTCGCCGGCGAGCATTTCGTAGGTCACGGCACCGAGCGCGTAGATGTCGCTGCGCGCATCGATGGTGCGTTCACCCATCGCTTGCTCGGGACTCATATAGCTCGGCGTGCCGAGCGAGAGCCCCGTTTGCGTCATGCGCGCACCACCGGCGCTTTGCACGGCCAGCGCGATGCCGAAGTCGGCGACGATGGCCTGCCCATCGTGCAAGAGAATGTTCTCCGGCTTGATGTCGCGATGAATCACGCCTTGGCGATGCGCGTAGTCCAACGCACTCGCTGCTTCGCGCGCAATGCGCACCGCGTCGGCGACGGGCAACTGGCGTTCGCGTTCCAATCGTGCGCGCAACGTTTCACCGGTCACGAGCGGCATCACGTAGTACAGCAGGCCGTCGGCGTCGCCCGAGTCGAGCAGCGGGAGAATGTGCGGATGCTGCAGGCGCGCCGTGGTGCGGATCTCGGATAAGAACCGTTCGCCGCCGAGTGCGGCGCCCAAGTCGGGATGCAGCACCTTGATGGCGACGTCGCGCTCGTGCTTGAGGTCGTGCGCGAGATACACCGTGGCCATGCCGCCGGCACCGAGTTCGCGAGTGACGCGGTAGCGGTCGGCCAGCGCCGCGTTGAGCCGGTCCAAGAGACTCATGAGCCGTGTCTCGCGTGCGTGGTCATGGTGGTGACCCGGTGGCCTTGCCACGCAGCATGCCCCGCACGACCTCGGGCCACCCCACGACCACCAAGGGGGTCGCCGTGCTGTTCGCCTGGACGGCCACGAACGTCGTGCCATCGGGGGAGAGGTCGAAGTCGACCGAGATCATCGTGGATACACCCACGCGCCGCCGACGGACGATCGCGAGGCTTGGCGTCAACTGCAACTCGGCCACCATCCACCCCTCGCCGGTGCTGTAGTAGATGCTGCGACTGTCGGGACCCCACGACGACGCAAACGCGCCTCGCTCTCGGTCCAGCTCGATCGCGCTGGATCCGTCGATGGGCCGCACGTACACCTGCCCGAACTCCGTGTGCATCACCCAGCGACCGTCCGGCGAGATGCGGGGAGCGTAGGGACGCCCTCGTGAGCCCACGGGCGTTCGCGATACGGCCTCTCGACGGGCCAGTTGCTGGTCGAGTGAGTAGTGGGCCAATTCGCGAGGTCCGGTCGAAGGCACCGTGACCCCCACGAACCCGTTCCCATCACGGGTGAAGGCCGCGTCAGTCACGTTTCCCAGCCCGTCGTAGAGCCGCTTCGGTTCCGCGCTCCGGTCCAGCGGGAGCACCCAGAGCTCGCCTCCCTTCGCGGTACGGGCGATCCAGGCAACACGTTTTCCGTCGGGCATCCATTCCGGCGCGGTCGCCGTGCCGGTGTTCGTCAGGCGCGTGCCTTCGCCTGACGAGAGGTCGACGAGCCAGAGGTCCGTCTTCGCCTCGGCACCGGATGCATCGACGCTAGCGCGTGCGGCGACGACCTGCCGGCCATTCGGGGAGAAACGCGGATGCAGGAACGAGCCCGCATCGGTACCGAGTGGCCTGGACCGCCCGAGCGTGTCCACCAGCATGAGGGTCGCGCGCGGCTGCTCGGCAGGACGGTACACGAGCGTGCCGCCCTCGGAGAACATGACGTTCGTGCCGCCGGCCCAGGTGTACACGCGCTCGCGGAGTTCGAGCGGCGTGCCGCTCGTGCGCAT
>JANNEV010000709.1:0-5360 GCA_031379145.1 Gemmatimonadaceae bacterium | reverse complement strand
CAATCATGGCGCCAGCAATCGCTGTGCGATGGCGTCCAGGCCACCACGCATGGGATCACACACCGGGAGCCCGAGATCGCTCGATACCGTCGCAGCATAGGCCTGCCACGCTGCATCGCTCAGTGTCGAGGAGTTGATGCTCACCCCCACGCATCGGATGGCGCGATTGGTAATACGACCCGCCTGCACATACTGCGCAATTGCGTCCGACAAGGCGGGCAACGGAAAGTCCGGAAACGACTCGATGGTGGTGCGCGATGGGTCGTGGCACAGCACGAAGGCGTCGGGCTGCGACCCGTGCAACAATCCCAGCGTGACACCGGCGTACGCGGGATGAAATAGGGAACCCTGCCCTTCGATCACGTCCCAATGATCGGGTGCGTTGTCGGGCGACAACTGCTCTGCGGCACCGGCAACGAAATCGGCCACCACCGCATCGATGGCGATCCCACTGCCGGCAATCATGATGCCGGTCTGCCCCGTTGCCCGGAAAGTTGCGGCCACTCCGCGGGCGGTCAGCGCATTGGTGAGCGCAAGCGCCGTGTACTTCTTGCCCAGCGCGCAGTCCGTACCCACGGTGGCCACACGCATCCCGCTGCGCTTGCGCCCAGTGCCGCACGGAAAGACCATGTCACTGTGCCGCACATCGTGCAGTCGCACGCCACGCTCCTCGGCCAAACGCACCAGCTCCGGAAACGACGTCAGTCGCGTGTGCATGCCGCTCACAACGTCCATGCCTGCGTCGATGGCCGCGAGCAGGTCGGGCAGCCACTCCGGCGGGAGCTTGCCTCCCACGGCGGCAATGCCGATCACGATGCTGCCTGCGCCTCGCGCCGCCGCCTCTGTCGGGGAGAGCCGAGGCACGCCCACTGACACGGACGTGGTGGGCAGACTCCACTCACCCAATACGTCGGCGCGACACCAGTCGCGAAGACCACACGCGGTCTTCGCGTCACTGACCTGATGCGTACCACCCAGGTACAACAGATACGGCTTTCTGAGCTGATGCATGTGGCTTACTGCACCGTCTTCGTGCCCAGCGTGTAGCGCGAGATCCACTCGTACTCGCGCTTCATGCGGTCCATCTGGTGATAGTACTCCGAGAATCCGTGCCCTTCGCGCGGATAGAACACCAGCTCGGTGGCCTTGCCCCGGTTCTTGAGCGCGCGGTAGAACTCCATGGGCTGCCCGATCGGCACCCGTTCATCATTGCCACCATGCAGGATGAGCAACGGCGTGGTCACCTTGTCGCTGTAGCTGATGGCGGAACGCTCCAGCATGAACTTCATCTGCGGGTTCATGATCGAGCCGTCGTACTGCGGCATGCCGTTGAAGAACGTGTCGATGTAGCCCGGAATGTCGGTCGTACCGGCCATCGACAGCAGTGACGGAAGGCCCGCGCCCATCATGGCGGCCTTGAATCGTCCCGTCTGCGACACCACCCACGACGTCATGTAGCCACCGTAGCTCCATCCCTCGAACGCCATGCGCGTTGAGTCGGCCACACCGCGGGCAATCAGCGCGTCCACGCCGGTCATGATGTCGCGGTAGTCACCGCCGCCCCAATCCGGGATGTTGCCGCGCATCCACTTCTCGCCGTACCCGGTGGAGCCGCGCGGATTCGGATAGAGCACCGCCCAACCCTGTGCCGCCCACGTCTGTCCCGGATCGGTGCCCGCCTTGAAGCCGTTCGTGTGCGCGCCAGTCGGGCCACCATGTGCGGAGACGATCAACGGCACCCTGGTGCCAGGCGTGTAGCCCACTGGCGTGAGCAGCACGCCCTCCACGGTGGCGCCATCCTTGCTCTTCCACGTGATCACTTCTGTCGCGCCGAGGGCCACATCCGACAGCCAAGGGTTCGTGTTGGTGACGCGCTTGGGCGAGGGCAGCGAGGCGTCCTGCACAAACACTTCGGAAGGCCACTGCGCGGAATTGAAGATGAACGCCATCTTCGATCCGTCCTTGCTGGGCGACGCGCCGGCCACCAACACGCCCTTCGTCATCTTGCTGTACGTCTTCGTGGCAACGGCATAGTCGTACAGTGTCTGATACACGCGGTCGCTCGCGCTGAACCAGAGATGCGCACCATCGGCAGACCACCGTGGCTGTCCGGCGCTCACATCAAACGTGGGTGAGGCGTGATCGGTCATCGTGCGTGCGGCCACGTCCCACGTGACCAGATTCGCGTTGCGAATGGTGCGCGGCATGATGCCGTCCTTGTACGCCTTCCACTCGTGCCCCGAGATGGTAAACGCGAGCGTGCGGCCATTGGGCGAGAACTGCGGCGTACTCTCCACGTCATGGGTCGTGGTCAGCGCGTCGAGCGCCTTCGTGGCAACATCCACCACATACGCATCACGCCGCTCGTCGCGAATGAGCGTGGTTGGCGACGCATCGAACGCCAACTTGCTGCCGTCGGGCGACCAGGACGGAGCACCACGTACGGTGTACGCGCCACTGGTGATCTTGGTGGCAGCCTTGGTTTCCACGTCGACCACCCACAGGTGGTTCAGGCGCAAGTCGCCTTCGTACACCTTGGGATCATCACGACGACGCAACTTGGCCTCGGCCTCGCGCGTGAGCGTGTCGGGCGTGAGATACGCGATGCGCTTGCCGTCGGGCGACCAGGCGTACGCCACGATGCCATCGCGCGCGTTGGTGAGCTGCCAGCCTTCACCGCCATCCGACGCCAGCAGCCAGAGCTGCGGCTTGGGGCCATCCTCGCCCGTTCCCGCTCCGCGTGCACTCACAAACGAAATGATCGATCCATCGGGCGACCACTGCGGCTGGGATTCCCCGCGTTCGCCGGTGGTGAGCTGACGCGCCGCGCCTCCCGCAAACGGAACCACCCACACATGCGAACGTCGATCGTGCTTGTCGCCGAGGGCCGTGTCGCCCTTGGCCGCATCACCTTTGGCATTGGCATGCTCCCACGCCGACACCGTGTACAACACGCGCGTACCGGAGGGCGACAGCGCCACGCCGCCAACGGCGCGAACGCGCATGATGTCGTCCGCCGTCATCGGGCGCTTGCCTTGGGCACCAACCGACAGGGGCAACGACAGCGGTAACACAAGCAGCGCAGCGCGCAACAGGGAGTGCAACAGGGGCGCGGCAGCGGCGCCGCGGAGCGACGCGACGAGTGCGTGGGGCATGGATGTTCTCCGGTGGAGTATCCGTCGAATATGCCGCGCGTCCGCGCTCGCATCCAGACGGGACGTGTTTCTTCGCTCGGCGCGTGGCGCACCAAGACGTAGATTCTCCGCGTCGGTATCACCTGCGACTCGCATCGCGCGCCGCCGCTTTCTTCCCTCCCTCCACCACCCCACGTGATATCTCTGTTCGGCTGGTGGAAGGCCGGCGACGCTCGCGCCAAGCGCGCCCTGATTGCGGCGTCGGCCGGGTGGATGCTCGACGCCTTCGACGTGATGCTGTACGCGCTGGTCATCCCGGCGGTCATCAAGGAGTTCGGGCTCACCAAGGGGGAAGCCGGCATTCTTGGCTCCGTCACCCTGCTGGCAGCGGCGGGAGGCGGCATCGCCTTTGGCTTCGTTTCCGATCGTTTCGGGCGCACTCGTGCGCTGATGGGCAGCGTGCTGATCTACTCGGTCGCCACCGCGCTGTGCGGCCTCTCGCAGAACCTCACGCAGCTCATCGTCTTTCGCACGCTGCTGGGCATCGGCATGGGCGGCGAATGGGCCAGCGGCGCCGCGTTGGTCAGCGAGAGCTGGCCCGATGAGCATCGCGGAAAGGCGCTCGGCTTCATGCAGAGCGCGTGGGCCATCGGCTACGGATTGGCTGCGCTGGTCGTGGCCCTGGTGCTACCCGCGTTCGGCTGGCGCGCCGTGTTCTTTGTGGGACTGCTGCCGGCCACGCTCGTGGTCTGGGTTCGTCGAAACGTCGAAGAACCCGAGTTGTGGCAGGCACAGCGTCGGGCGATCACGGCGCAACCAAACGTGCCCAAAGCCAGCCTGGCCGACGCCTTCAAGGGACCACTCGGCCGCACCACCGTCGCGGTGACGGCCATGAACGCGTGCACGCTCTTCGGCTGGTGGGGACTCAACACCTGGATCCCGTCGTATCTCTCGCTGCCCACGGCGCAGGGCGGCATCGGATTCACGGCCACGGTCATGTCCGGGTTGGTGATCGCGATGCAGGTGGGGATGTGGCTGGGATACGTCACCTTCGGATTCGTCAGTGACGCCGTGGGTCGCAAGCGGACGTACATCACGTACCTGCTCATGGCGAGCGTGCTCCTGCCCCTCTACGGCGTCACGCGCTCGCCCTGGCTGCTGCTGCTCCTCGGCCCGCTCGTCGCGTTCTTCGGCACCGGCTACTACAGCGGCTTCGGCGCGCTCACGGCCGAGCTCTATCCCACCGCCATTCGCGGCGCAGCACAGGGCTTTACGTACAATCTCGGACGGATCGCCAGCGCGGCGGCCCCCTTCACCGTGGGCTCGCTCGCCGCGTCGCGCGGATTCGCCTCCGCGTTTGCGGTCACCGGCGGGGCGTTTCTCCTTGCGGCGATGGCGTGGAAATGGATTCCAGAGACCAAGGGGACGCGATTGCGTTAGCCGGCGCGGACACGGCACGGGCAATGTCGGCCGGGTTTTCGCCGTATCACCCGAGCTACCTGGCCGCAGTTACGGGGTCCTTTTACGATAGTAACGGTGAGCGTTACTATTTGCTAATGATCGCTGGCTTTGCCGACCGCAATACGGAGCGGCTCTTCAATCGTGAGCGAGTGCGGCGGTTTCCTTCTACGCTGCACGGCGTCACGCGTCGCAAGCTGCTGTTGCTGGATGCGGCGCTTGCTCTGCTGGAACTCCGCGTCCCCCCAAGGAATCGGCTGGAGAAACTCCGGGGCGATCGGGCGGGTCAGCACGGCATCCGCGTCAACCAGCAGTGGCGCGTCTGCTTTCGCTGGCGCGACGTCGCGGCGTTCGGGGTCGAGATCGTAGACTATCACTGAGTCGACTATGGCAACCAAACTCGCACCCATTCATCCTGGCGAGATCCTGCTGGCGGAGTTCCTTGAGCCGCTGGCGCTCTCGCAGTACCGGCTTGCCCACGATCTGTCCGTGCGGCCGCGCCGCATTAATGACATCGTGCATGGCAAGCGTGGCATCACGGCCGACACGGCGCTGCGACTCGGTCGATACTTCGGCACCTCGGCGCAGTTCTGGCTGAACTTGCAGACGCGCTATGACCTAGAAGTCGAAAGCGATCGATTAGGTCTGCGTCTCGGTGTCGAGGTCGCCGTCTACGCGTCCGCCAGTTAACGATGCTTGCTGCAGACGAGCGATTTCGGAAGCGCGCTGCGCGCGCATATTATTGGATCGCCCGCTGCAGAAGCCGGC
>JANNEV010000637.1:0-3829 GCA_031379145.1 Gemmatimonadaceae bacterium | reverse complement strand
GTACGTGCACACCAACGGCATCATCGACAATACGGCGCGCGATTCGGCGAGCTACCTGCTCTCCACGTTTGCCATTCCGCTCAAGGCCGCTGGATACCAAACCGGGTTTTTCGGCAAGTGGCACATGGGCAACGACGACGGACAGCGTCCAGGCTGGACACACTGGGTGGCCATGAAGGGGCAGGGTGAAGCGGTCAATCCCAAACTCAACGTCGACGGCACGCGGTCGGAGGTGAAAGGCTACGTGACCGATGTGTTGACCGACTACGTGGACACGTTCATTCGCGACAACGCGAAGATGCCATTGAAGAATCCGTTCATGGTGTTCCTCGCGCATAAGGCGATGCATCCGAACGTCATGCAACAGAACGACGGCTCGCGTGCGACCTTGGCGTCGCAACCGGAAGGGTTTGTGCCGGCGCCGCGCCACGCCGGACGCTACGCCAATGCCGTCGTCCCGCGTCGACCCAACGCGCTTTCGCCGATCACCAACAAGCCCGCGCTGCAGCGTCGCATCGATACGTTGCCGCCACTCAGCCCGGCCACCGGCACGAGCGACAAGAACGTTCGCGGACGACTGGAGATGCTGCTCGCGGTTGACGAGAGTCTTGGTCGCCTGGTGAAAACGCTCGAGGAACTGGGAGAACTCGACAACACCATCATCGTGTTCACCAGCGATCATGGCTATTTCTACGGTGAACATGGTCTCGACGAGGAGCGTCGGCTGGCCTACGAAGAAACGGCCCGCATTCCGTTCATTGTCCGGTATCCGAAACTGGTGACGGCGGGCGTCACGCCAGCGCAGTTGGTGCAGACGATTGATATCGTGCCCACTGTCTTGGGCATGGCCGGTGTTGCCGATACCGCCGCACGACAAGGCACATCGCTGATGCCGCTGTTGCAGGGAAAGTCCGCACCATGGCGTTCGTCGGTGCTGATCGAGTACTACAGCGACAAGGTGTTTCCGCGCATGGTGACCATGGGGTATCAGGCGGTGCGTACCGAGCGCTACAAGTACATCCACTTCACGGCGCTGAAGGACATGGATGAACTGTACGATCTGGCGGCGGATCCGTATGAGATGCGCAATCTCATGGGCACGGCAGAGGGCAGGACCGTGTTGCCGGCCGTGCGGCAGGAGCTTGAGCGCTTGCAGAAAGCGACCGGATACGTGGCGAGGTAGCGAGGGTCGCCGCTGCTTTCACACGTAGAGTCGCGCACCGGGCCAGGCACTTATAGGTAGTTGAGGTTATGCACGTCTCACGACACGGCTTCTGGCTATTGCCGGATGCCGAAGAGCTGCTCGTTCCGTTTGCCCCCCTTGTGATCCGGGGGTATCGCGTCGCGCGTGGCGCGCAATCGTAATCGACTGCGGTTGGCCCCCGCTCCCTGTGCCGGTGCGGCTGCTGGTTTGGACTGAACCACGCCGCTTTCCGCGATCGTGCGCTGCACGTCCGCAACGCGTGACGGGACGAAGCCGCTGAGATTCTCCACGCCGTCTGCCGTCACCAGGGCCATGTCCTCGATGCGGATATAGAGCTGCTCCTCATGAATCCAGATCATGGGATCGATCGTGAACACCATCCCTGGCCGCAGGGGGACGCCGCGAACCCGCCCGACGTCGTGCACGGCCATGCCCACCGGGTGCTGGAAGTGGCCGCGAAAGGCCAATCCTTGCTGCACGGCCTTGAGATGCGCGGGCGAGGAAAACGTCTTGCCCACGAGATACTGCTTCATGTCGGCGGCCGCGCTGTCGAGGACCTGGTCGGCGGTCACGCCGGGCTTGATGTAGCGGAAGAGCGCGTCGCGATAGGCCACGATGTACTCGTAGAGCGCCGCCTGCGCGGTGGTGAAGGTGCCGTTCACCGGCCAGATGCGCGTGACGTCGCTGGTGTAGTAGCGGTAGTCGGGAGCGTAGTCCATGAGCACGAGGTCCCCGCTGCGCAGCACGTCCGACTTGCGGAAGTAGTGTCCCATGTAGGCGTTCGTGCCGCCGCCAATGATGGACGCGTAGCCGTCGCCGCGAGCGCCGTTGAGATGGAACACGTACTTGGCGGCCGCATCGAGCTGATATTCGTAGACACCGGGACTGGTGGAACGCATCGCTTCCATGATGCCAAGTCCGGCCAGCCGGGTGGCCTCGCGGATCAGCGCGATTTCGGCGGCGCTCTTGATGACGCGCAGCGAATCCAGCGCCGGCGAGAGATCGCGCACGTCGAATTGCGGGAAACGCTCCTTCACGAGCCGTGCGAAGTGCGCCTCGCGCGACGGGCGTCCATCCCAGGGATCACTCGCCGCGCGCGCCTGTCCGGCGAGCAGCTCGTCGCGGCTGTCGTTGCCGGTTTCCATAGGACTGAGCGGCGTGTACAGCGTCAGCGCCGGAGGGCGCAGGAGGTCGGCGCTCACCAGATCGCGCGCGAGACTCTCGAGCCCGCGCACGTCGTTGACCCCGGTCAGCTGCCTCACGAGCGTGGTGTCCTCGGCTGACAGGATCTTGCCCCCCGAGCGTTCCCGTCCCGGGTCCCGGGATGGGAGATACAGCGTAGCGGTGCGGGTACGTCCGTTGAGCAGCAAGTATGCGTGTTCCGACTCGACACCGCAGAGGTAGTAGAAGTCGTTCGACTGGCGGAACACGCTGAAGCCCGGGACCCCGCTGGCGCCTTGCACCACGGCGATGCCCCGTGCGCCGATCGCGTCGTAGACTTTCGCGCGGCGGGCTGAGAACTCCGCGGCGGTGAAGTCGGTTTGGAAGCCGTGCTTTTCCTGGCCGCGGGCGAGCGACGGCGCGACGAACAGGAGGCAGGCGAGCAAGCAAGACGAGTGCGAGTGGCGCATGGGGTGCGGGCTGGCGTGTAGATGCAGCAAGCGGGAGCCGAATGGGAGAGCATACGTCTTGCGCGGGCGCGTGGCTATTGCGCGCTTAGGGTCGCCAGAGCTTTCGCCGTACCGATGGCCCCGAGCGCCCACGCCACGTGCGACGGTACGAGCGACTCGTCGTCGAGCGACGCTGTCAGGAGCTCGACGTCTTCGGCAGAGCCGACGTTGCCCAAGACCACCGCCGCGTTGCGCGCGAGCCCACGGCGCTCGGCCCGCTTTATTGGTGAGCCGCGGAACGCCGACGTGTACTCGTCGCTCGACATCGTGAGCAACCGGCGCGAGAGCTGTACTGAATCCACGCCAGCCATGTGTGGCCTGGCCGCAAACGAAGCTTCGGACAATGGTTTCGAGAACGTCTGGTTCCACGGACACACCTCCTGGGAGGTGTGTCGACGAAACCGTTTTCTGGTCGAACTCCGGACAGGCTCTCTAACTCTCCAAAAGACAAGGGGTTGAGTTCAAGGGGTCAGAGTCGTTGAAATCGCATCACGACGGCGAATCGTCAGGTCTGCACGCCACGCTGCCGCAATTGTTGCGCGAGAGCCAGCGTGCGTCGTGCTGATGCTTCGATGTCGTCAACGACCGTGGAGACACTCGGCTCACTCGTGGAGACCGCGGCCGCCAGCACCTCATTCATGCGCGTCTGCCACCCTTTCCCGCTGCGGCGATAGGCGGCCAGCACGTGGGCGTCGATACGCAGACTCAGTAGCACTTTTGGCGGTGCGTCGCGCAACAGATGCATCGACGCAAGCTGCGCGGCCGTGAGAGGTGGGTTGTCCGGATCGTTCGCTGCCCGACGCTCGATCTCGGCGTCATTGGGTACGGGATTGCGCGCGGCCTTGCGCGGCCGCGGCGTGGCCAGCTCTGCCCGCACCCGTACGATCTTGGACTTACCCATCCCGTGGCGTTTGGGCATAGCGTCGGCGCTCCTCGCGACTGGCGCAACGGGCAG
>JANNEV010000630.1:0-7113 GCA_031379145.1 Gemmatimonadaceae bacterium | reverse complement strand
CGCGATGGCGGCGGTGGCCTGTTCATCGGAGAGAAGGGTATTCTCACGCACGAGACGTACGGCGCGAATCCGAAAATCTACCCCGAAGCCGTCTCCAAGAAGGCCGACGCCGTGCCCAAGACATTTGCGCGGGTGACTGTGCCGCACGAAGTGAACTGGATTCAGGCATGCAAGGGAGAAGCCACCGCCAGCTGCCCGTTCGACTATGCGGCCAAGCTCACCGAGACAATGCTGCTGGGCATCGTGGCGCTGCGTGCCGGACAGGGAAAGAAGCTCCTGTACGACGGCCCCAACATGAAGATCACAAACGTCCCGGACGCCAATCAGTACCTCACTCGCGTGTATCGGAAAGGCTGGGAGCTCTAGGTGTGTTGGTCTGATAACGAGCGGCTGGCGTGACAACGAGCGCAGCGCGCCCCGGATCGGTCGTGCTGCAGACGGCAACGGGCGCTCGAGCCGAGGTCGCACTGGATGGCGCACATGTGACCTCATGGGTGCCAGACGCCGACGGCGCTGATCGGTTGTTTGATCGGTTGTTTGATCGGTTGTTTGTGAGCGCGCGCTCGGGATTCGGTCCAGGCGTATCGATTCGCGGCGGTATCCCGGTAATCTTCCCGCAGTTCGGCGCGGAAGGTCCGCTGCAACGACACGGATTCGCCCGCAACGTACGCTGGACCCTCGAGACGCTGGAGTGCGGCGCAACTTCGGCGAAGGCGGTGTTGCTCCTGGTGGCGAGCCCGGAGACACATGCCGTGTGGCCGTACGGCTTTCGCGCGCAGCTCTGTGTGGAGATCGAGCATCGCACGCTGGCCGTCACGTTGACCGTAGAGAACTCGGACCGCGTGCCTCTGACATTCACGGCAGCCTTGCACCCGTACTTTGCAATGACGGACGCGTTCACGGCGCGCGTGATCGGCTTGCAAGGACTCCGCTATCGTGATGCGCTGCGTGACCGGGCCGTGAGCACCGAGTTCGACGACGCACTACACATCCGCGGTGAGATCGATCGCGTGTACTTTGATGCGGCATCGCCCATTGAAATTCATGAGCACGATCGGGCGCTTCGCATTACAAAACGTGGCTTCCCCGATGCCGTGGTGTGGAATCCCGGCATCTCCGGAACCCACGGGCGCGCGGACTTTGAACACGGTGACGAAACACGCATGCTCTGCGTTGAAGCGGCCGCCGTACAGCATCCGATCGTGCTCGCGCCAGGTGCGCGATGGGAAGGCGCGCAGATCATCACGGTGCTGCGCTAGCCCCGAATCCCCATACTCCGACACCGTCGGGGACAACGGCGCTTACATCGCCGACTTTGGCGGCGCTTTCCGCGGAAGGAGTGCAGGCCGATTCGCGGTGTGATAGACGAATGAGGCGATGACGGCGGCATTGTGCTTCATGTCCGCTTCCTGCACCCGTTCGTACGTGTCCATGTTGGAGTGATGTGTGCGCGTGCCGTACTCCACGTCGTCCTGGATGAACTGGAAACCCGGAATGCCGATGCCGTCAAATGCGAGATGGTCGGTACCACCAGTGTTCGCCAGCGTGACGGTCTTCACGCCCTTGTCCTCGAACGGCTTCATCCACGCCTTGAAGATTGGTGCGACGGCGGCATTCCCCTGCGCAAACACGCCACGAATGGCACCGGTGCCGTTGTCGAGATTGTAGTACGCCGACACTTTGCCTGCGTCGCTCGTCGCGGAGTCGCGCGTGCCGAAGTGTTGGCGTACGAACGCACGCGAACCAAGCAGTCCTTGCTCTTCGCCGGTCCAGAGCGCGATACGAATGGTGCGCTTGGGCTTGAGTCCGCTGGCCTTGAGCACGCGCACTGCTTCAAGCATGGCGGCCGAGCCCGCCGCATTGTCGGTTGCACCCGTGCCCGCGTGCCAGGAATCGAAGTGCGCACCAAGCATGACGACTTCGTCCTTCAGCTTGGGATCGGTGCCGGGAATTTCAGCGATGATGTTGAACGACGTCAGGTCAGCGTCGTAGAACGTATTGCGTACGTCGAGTTCCATCTGCACAGGCAACCCTTTGTCGAGATTGCGCAGGATGCGACCGTAGTGCTCGATGGCGAGCACGATGAGCGGCGTGCCGTATGGGGTTTTCGGGTCACGCGACTGGCCGTTGTTGGTGAACACCGTGCCACCATCGCCACGGCCCGGCTCAAGAATGGCGGCTACCTTTTCGGTGGCAATGAACGCCTGGCGCCGTGCGGCAGTCGCTTGTGCGGCCCGTTGTGTCTCGAGTTGCCGCAGCCGGGCACTGTCCTGCGCCGTGATCGGGGCCGAGGCGGTGGCGCGAGGGCCGGGCTGACCCTGGGGTGACGGTATCGGTGCGGCTTCCATGCGCGCGAGCTCCTCGTCGGTACGCCGAGACGCCAAGGGCTGGAAACTGGGGTTCACCGCACGCATCGGAGCGAGCATGACGATCTTGCCCGTCAGCTTGCCGCGATATCTGGCGAAATCAGGCTCGCTGTCGATCTTCACATAGATCACGTCGCTGGACACCGGTCCGTCGGTACTGGGTGTCCACGCCTGTGGATATCCGATGACCGGAAACGCCACTGGCGCTGTGACCTGTGCATAAAACTTGTCGTTGGTCCAGCCTCGACCAAACGGCCCCCACGACTCCAGCCGCGGGTTGGCCATTCCCCACGTCTTCAGTTGCCCCAGGGTGTACTCGGCGGCGCGGCGCGTCACGGGAGAACCCGTGAGGCGCGGTCCGTGCACGTCGGTGAGATAGGACATCATCGACATCACCTGCGAACGATTGAACGCCTCGTCCCGGATCTTCGCCACGGCAGCGGCGTCCACCGTCTCGTCGCTCTGCGCGGACAGCTGCGGAGCGAGCAGCAGGATGGGAAGCGCAAGCGCAGCGACACGCGCCGCAAGACGCGAAGCGACACGCGCAGACACGCGCGGTTGGAACGTCGACGGTGGGCACGAAAGCAGAGAGAACGACGGCACGTATGCTCCGAGGTGATGACAGTCAGCGCGTCAGGATCGCGATGGGTACTGCCACGACATACGCGAAGGTCAACAGCAACGCTGCGCTGTCCACACCCCCTGCCCAAAGCGCGCCGTATCCGCCAACCACCGCCGTCACCGCCAGCGTCCAAGCACCCGCGGACTTGTGGTGAACGGCAATCCATCGGAGGCGGCCCAACCGTTCCGTCGCCGCTTCCGTCGTCTTGCGTCGCATCTGATCAGATTGAGTCTGACGACGAAGCACGGCTGTCCGATGCCGGACGCACCGGTGACATCCGCACCACCTGGGCATCATTCACCACGTAGGCGAACCGCAACGCATCACGTGTTGCCGTGCGCGGCACGAGCACACGCGCACGCCACGCGCCGTCTGCGGCAGGTGTAAGCGTTGTGGCGCCACGCTGCCAGGCATTGAACTCGCCCACGACCATCGCCGAGCGAACACTCGGCCCGCGCAAGACGAACTCCACAATGCGTAGTGTATCCAGCAGGCGTGAACCCACGGTGTCAGACGACGCAGCGCCGGCGTGCGGCACCACGGAATCGCCAAGCATCAACGCCGCACCTTCCAGTGCGCGATTCCAGTGTCGCTGCTCCACGTCACGCAAGGAGAGCATGGCCATCAGCGCGGCCGCTATGGCTACACCGCCAACCGGTGTCAACAAGCCACGTCGCCCCCAACGGGACGCTCGCATGGGAGCCGAGAACGCACGCCTCGCTGGCTCCGCGCGCACACGGTCCATGATGGCGGCACGGCGAGACGCGGTGCTGACGACGGGTTGGCGCAATGACTGGCGTACCCACGCGGCGAGTTGTTCATCTGGCTCACGCATGCAAATGCTCCGAAAGCAACGCGCGCAGATGGGCACAGGCCCGCTGCACGCGCATTTTGAGGGCGGACACACCAACTCCAGTGATCGCAGCCATTTCGTCGTAACTCATTTCGTCAGAGTAGCGCAACACGATTGCCTCCCGCTGCGCTGCCGCCAACTGCGACAATGCGCGAGCCAACAGCAGCTGTTGCTCCGCCTGTTCCACGTGATCCGGTTCGTGCGTGCTCGGCGTCTCCGACTCGGACAGCGCGAGCGTGTCCACGCCAAGCCAACGGCGCGCTTGCGTGCGCTGTGTTCGGCACTGATTCACGGCAATCCGCATGAGCCAAGCGGCAAAACGATCGCGCTCGCGATAGCTCCCCAGGTGACGGTATGCCCGCACGAACGTCTCCTGGGCCACATCCTCCGCGTCATCGCAATCGCCCAGCAGATGCGTGGCTACCCGAAGCACCCTCGCGTGGTAGCGATCCACGAGCAGCGCGAACGCATTCACATCGCCCGCCCGTACTCGGCGAACGATCTGCGCATCCAACTCCGATTCGGTCGGTGGCTGCGGTGTCTCCATGCCCCTCAACTCGTGATGCCCGTGAATCGTCACATCGCAGCGTGTCCGCTGGCCGACTCCGCCCGTCCGTCGTAACTTCGCGTCGGAAGGATCCCCCGGACGAATCCGGTCGGACGGATCCTATCGGATAGATCCTGCCCAATACCCCATCAGAGCCCCGACGATGCCAGACGCTGCGATCGGACGTGAATCGTGGAATCCTGTCGCCAGAACAGCGACAGGGGAACCTGCTGAACGACGCCACTGTGTCCAGGTCGTCGCGCCGATGAGCGCCTCGGCTCGTGCGGCAGCGCTGGCGTGCGGGTGCATGGCCCTCCTGTCGAACTCGCCGATCCTGGAGGCGCAGCGAGCACCGGCCGAACCTACCCCTGTGGCCGTGCAGGCCATCTCGCGGCTTGGTGATTCGCTCCGGACCCTGCCGTTGTCAGCCGAGGTTCGACAGCGGTATGAGCGGCAACTGGCGGAGGCTCGGACGGCGTATGAGCATGCGCCGACCAACGCCGACTCCATCATCTGGTACGCGCGACGGCTCGGATATCTGGGTCGGCTCCGCGAGTCCATCGAGGTCTACGGACGAGGCATCGCGCTCGATCCAAACAACCCGTGGTACTATCGTCATCGCGGACATCGCTACATCTCCGTGCGTGATTTCGACCGGGCGATCACCGACCTCGAACGGGCGGCGCAACTCGTCGTGGGCAAGCCCGATGTCGTTGAACCGGACGGACAGCCCAACGCGCAGAATACGCCCATTGGGACACTGCATTCAAACATCGATTACCACCTCGCGCTCGCCTATTACCTCAAGGGCGACTTCGCCAAGGCTCTGCCGATCTACCGGCGCGATATCGCCGGCGCGAAGAACGACGATCGGTTGGTGTCAACGACGCATTGGCTGTACATGAGCCTTCGTCGACTCAACCGTAGCGCAGAAGCAACGCAGGCCCTCGCCCCAATTCGACGCGATCTCAAGGTCATTGAGAACGGCGTGTATCATCGGCTGGATCTACTGTACAAGGGGCTGCTGCCGTCAGACTCCGTGCTCACAGTCGGGCCCAACGGCGAGATGTCAGTCACCGACGCGACCGCGGCATACGGGCTGGCGAACTGGCACTTGTACAACGGGCGTCGCGCCGAGGCGGAAGCGCTCTTTCAACGGATCATCGCTGGCGGGCAGTGGGGCGCATTCGGTTTCATTGCCGCGGAAGCGGACCTGGCCAGGCTACGCAAGAAATAGCGAACACAGCTATAAGCCAGAGGAAATACAGTCCCAACCGATATCGTGGATTACAGCTCAGGCCGCCACAGCGCGTGTTCGCCTGTTACGCCAGAAACGCGTGACCCCGATGCCGCCTACTGAGAGGCGACACCGGGGACCGTCTCCCGGTAAGGAGAAGCTGCGTGAGTGTCACGTGTTGCGACTACCGATGATGCACCTGCTCGCTTCGCTCGGACTGCTGCATCCACCAACTGCAACAATCGTGCAACGACACCGTCAGCAAAGCGTCATCTCTGTGTGATTGCCGCGAACAGGCCAACGTATTCGGGCGAAACGGCCGAGGTCAGGTTGTGTTTGAGCGAGCTCGACCGAACGGCTCGTGCGAGCAGATAGGGTTCCAACTTCATCTGAGCGCGAATGGGAATGCCACGCACGGCCACTGCGAGTGTTGGTGATGTTGCACGCATGGTGACCGGCAGTACATCACACCGTACTCACGCATGAGCTTGGCGACGCGCACGAGCGCATGCCTCGATGCCATGCGAACGATGCGCTCGCATCTGTTGACACAACGCTCCACCAAGTGAAGCGCGCGCGCTACAGAACAACTCGACTATTTGCTTCGATTCGCGAGTACGTGTCGAACGTCGTCCAGCGTTCCACCAACGGCGCGCAGGGCAACCAGCGCATGATAGAGCAAGTCGGCGACCTCTTCAGTTGCACGTTCGCGATCGTTGTCCGTACACGCCACGGCGAGCTCTACCGCTTCTTCGCCAAGCTTCTTCAGTCGCAGGTTGCGATCGCCCAAAAGGCGTTGGGTGTAACTCGGGGATGACGCTGCGGTGGTCGATGCATCGGTTGTCGATGCGGTTGTCGATGCATCGGAGCCAATCTCCCGCGCCCGAGCCGAGATGGTCGCGTCCATCACGCTAAACTGATCCGCGGCGAGCGCCGTTGCACCGAAGCACGACATGGTACCGACGTGACACGCGGGGCCCGCTGGACGAATCCGCGCCAACACCGCGTCGCGATCGCAGTCGGCCGACAACGATTGTACAAACTGCACGTTGCCGCTCGTAGCGCCCTTGTGCCACAGTCCGCGTGTGCGCGACGTGTAGTGCATCTGCCCGGTGGCAATCGTCTGCACGAGTGCCTCCCGATTGGCGTGTGCCACCATCAGCACGGCACCGGTGAGCGCATCCTGCGCGACCACGGTCACCAATCCCTGGCCCTTCCCGAAATCCAGAGACTCGAGGTCGAACTCGATGCGCGCGCTCATAGTTCGTCCTGCCCGAGGATGTCACGTGTGGCCTTGTCTAGCAATGCATTCGTCGCGATGACGCTGCCGCCGAACGCGGTGTGCAGTCCGTTCCATGCGGTGAACACGCCGCCGGCTTCCGCGATGATCGGCTGCAGAGCGGCCGCATCCCACGGGTTCACAATGTCGTCCACCATGATCTCCGCGCGTCCAGTCGCGAGCAACAAGTAGCCGTAGCAATCGCCCCA
>JANNEV010000629.1:0-8318 GCA_031379145.1 Gemmatimonadaceae bacterium | reverse complement strand
GCAGGCGTACTGGCAAGCGGTCGCGCCGTCCGATCACCTCGACACGAACGCCTTGTTCCACGCATGACGCCGCTTCTGTGCGCAGATAGCTTTCGAATAGGCGCAGCAGCACCTGCACCTCGGGGCCCGGTCGTTTCCAGTTGTCCGCCGAGAACGCATAGAGCGTGAGCAGATCGATCCCGTGTACGGGCGCGGCTTCCACGACGCGACGAACCGCCGTCGCTCCGGCGCGGTGACCGACGCTACGAGGCCGCCCCCGCGACTGCGCCCACCGACCGTTGCCGTCCATGATGATGGCCACATGGAGCCCGCGCGATGTCAAACCACTTTGTGTCATAAAGTTTTACTCCACACGAGATGGGGACAGGTGCCTCGCGCCGATCTAGCCTTCGCGAACGCGCCTGATGAGCGATTCCATGTGATCGAGATATTCGTTGAGCGCCGTGCGGCCCGTGGCCGTCAGACGGAACTCGGTGCGAGGCATGCGGTCCACGAACGACTTCTCGCAGGCGACGAATCCCGCCTCTTCGAGGCGACGCGCGTGCACACTCAGGTTGCCATCGGTAATGTCGAGCAGATCCTTGAGTTCATTGAAACTCAACGACTGTGCACCTGCCAGCGCGCTGACGATGGCCAGACGCACTCGCTCGTGGATGACGCGGTTCAGCTCAACCGGCGTCTCAGTCGGCACGCGTTTGTGGCGCTTCGTTGTCGGCACAGGAGCCTCGACCTCCATCGCACGCTCGCGCTCACGGCGAGCCGCCGATCCTTTAGCCACCGTGCCGCCTTGCGATGAGCAGTCCGAATGCAATGTGGAACCCACCGAAACCGGCCGCCATCCACGCATCACCCCACTGCGACGGCGTGGCGAGCGCGAGCGCACCGAGCGCCATGAACCCAGTGCCCATCAGCGGAATTGCGCGCACCGAGAACGTTCCCGCCGTTACGATCGCAGCGCCGTACGAGAGCAGCCACAGTCCTGGCAGGAGTGTCACGGCACCGTGGACGTAGAGTGCGGCAGTCAGCGCTATTGCCGCGGCGACGGGCGGCAAGAAACTGAGCAGGAACTTCCGGCCGGGCCCCGTGCTGAGTGGTACTCGAGCGCGACGAGCCTTTCGCACCAGCGTAAGCGCACCGATGACGGTGGCCAGTACGGCGGTGGTCAACCACACCGTCAGCCAGCGATTGGTGGACGGCTGCGCCGAGGCCAGAAACGCCGCGCCACATGCCGTTGCACCGATCGCAACCCCACCCCAACCCGGAACGGCGGTGAACGAACCCGCCCGTTCCATGGTCTGACGAATGAAGCGGAGATCGTCCATCGCCCGTTCGTGCAGGGCGATTGGCTGGTCGACCGGAGTCTGACGCAACGGCATGTTCATGAACGGCAAACTATCGGTAGGGTTTTCGACTGTCAAGTACTTTACACTACAAAGTCAGTTCCGGCCCCTCAGCGTTCGCGCAACGCCTGCAGGAACGCGTCGCCGAAACGCTGCAGCTTCGCTTCGCCGACACCGGGTACCTGCAGCAACTCCCGCGGCGTCGCGGGCCGACGCGCCACCATCTCGAGCAGCACCTTGTCGCCGAACACGATGTAGGCCGGCACTCCCGCCTCATCGGCCAACTCGCGCCGCACCACACGCAACCGCTCGAACAGCTCGCGTTCGTCCTCGTCGAGCGTGGCGACATCCGGACCACGTTCGGGCCGTGCGCCCGAACCAGCGCTGCCGTGAACACCGCGTACGCGCGGGCCAGCAGCCGCCGCCGCTCGCCGACCGCGTGCGCTTCCCACCTGTGACGCCGCCAGTTCGGCCAGGCGCACATCGATGCGCTGCCCACTGCACACATCGCACGAGCCTGCACAGGGCGTGATGACTTCGTCGAAGTGCGCCACCAGCGCCTGATGCCGACAGCGCGAGCGCTCCACCAGATCGAACAAGGCAACGGTGGCGGCGCGCGTCCGCTCGCGAACCTCCTGGTCATCAAGTCCATCAAGGAAACGCTCGTGCAGCTTCACATCCGCCCACGAGTAGAACATCACGCAATCACTCGACAAGCCATCACGACCGGCACGACCAATTTCCTGATACCAGGACTCGATATCCTTCGGCATGTCGCGATGGATGACGAAACGCACGTTGGACTTGTCGATGCCCATGCCGAACGCCACCGTCGCGACGATCACATCGATGTCATCGCGTTGAAACGCTTCCTGATTGTGCGCGCGCTCGTCGGGATCGAGGCCGGCGTGATACGGCAAGGCACGCACGCCTTGCGACGACAAGAACTCCGCCGTCTGCTCGACGCCTTTGCGGCTTTGACAGTAGACGATACCGCTCTCTCCGTCATGTGCTCGCACCAGCGCCAGGATTTCCCCGCGCGTATTGCCGCCCTGCCCCTTCTTGCGCGTGGAGATCTGCAGGTTGGGTCGAAAAAACGAGCCCTTGAATCCCGCCGGCTTGCGCATACCCAATTGGCGCAAGATGTCCAGCGCGACTCGCCGGGTGGCGGTGGCCGTGAGCGCCAGCACGGGCACGTCCAGCTGCTCCTTGAGCCCCTGCAGGCGGCGATACGACGGCCGGAAGTCGTGTCCCCATTGGCTGATGCAATGGGCTTCATCGACCACCAGCAGCGAGATCGGACAACCGCGCACGAAATCGCCGAGATAGCCATCAAGCGCCTCTGGTGCCAGGAACACCAGCTCGTACGCGCCGGACCGGAATGCCTCCATGCGGGCACGCCGCTCGTCGAGCGAGAGCGTTGAGTTGATGGCGGCCACCGAAAACCCCAGCGCCGCGACCGCGTCGACCTGGTCCTTCATGAGGGAGATCAGCGGCGAAATCACCAGCACCGTCCCTTCCAGCAGCCGCGCCGGCAACTGATACGTCAGCGACTTGCCTGCACCCGTGGGCATGAGCGCAATGCAATCCTTGCCCGCTAGCACGGCGTCGATGACCTCTCGCTGCCCGGGTCGGAACTCGTCGAAACCGAACACGTCTCGCAGGACGCCGTCGGGCGTCCGGGACGCAGTGGAGAGGTGCGCAGCCAAGCTGATGGGTGTGAAAGGAGCAATTGCCGGACGAGTCGCCGACCGCGCCCAAGGGGCAGCTACGCAAACGTAATAAGAAGGCGCTACGATCGCCGCTGCTCAGGAGAGGGAATGGCTCAGGCTGTTCAAATTTCTCTGTTTCAGCGGTAGCGAGCGAAGCCGCGGCGCTCCCCTGTGCCTCGAATGACCCACCGCGAGCCGTTTCCGCGCGTTACCAACTGTGCGAGGTCCCGTTCCTGGTCATCTTCGTGCCGAAGTGGGACGCCACGTCACCCTACCCTGAGGAGTGCTTGTGAACCGAATCTCGAGAATGCTTGTTGGAAGCATGTTGTCGCTCGCAGCGGCATCCACCGCTCAGGCGCAGCTTCTGGGCTCGTCGTACAGCATCACGGCCGGAAACGGGTTTACCAACGGCGCGCAGATTTGCAAGACAGGCTCCGCCGCTGGAACCGTGTCCGCCAACCCGCTGCTGGCAGCGGCCGACTGGACCGGCGGGTGCGTTGGATACTACTCCGCCACGCTCACCACGGTCGCCAACCAGAATTTTCTGACCTTCACCGTGTTGGAGGGCGGGAACTACTCCTGGGCCGATTTCAACCTCAACTTCACCTCAGGTCCGCAAATCAACTCGGTGTCGTTCGTAGGGTACAACCGCAACTTCTTCGAGCCGACTTACGGCTACAATCAATCCAACTTCGCTCCAACCGTCAGCAACACCTCATCCAGCATCAACATCAACTGGAACACGGGTGACGACGCATTGGCGAATCAATTCCGTTTCGATGACAACGGGGTTGGCATCGGACAGGCGGTGTTCCAGATCAACTCGTCCAACGTCGTCCCGGAACCGTCGTCCATCCTGCTGGTGGCGAGCGGACTGCTTGCGTTTGGCCTGATTGCACGTCGTCGCAACGCGTAGTTGAAGCCGCCGTGATCGGCCGTCGTGTACCGCCTGTGCAGAACGAGGCGGTACACGAGGGTTGAGCGCGGCGAGTACGATGACGAGTACGATGACGAGTACGATGACAAGTACGATGACGAGTACGACGAGCGTGAGAGCGAGTGCGTTGGGGTCGTCGCGCCGGTCTAGCGCGGAATTGCCGAACCAGGTACGCCAAGCAGCGCAGCGAAGGCGCCACGATCCGCGATGGTGCCCAACAAGTCAACGTAAATTGGCAGTGCTCCGCGTACCGGAATCCACACGCGGGGTGCGTAAATGTAGCCATAGTTCGACTGTGCCAGGCGCCGAACGCGTGGTGCTCCGAGCTGGTTAATGGCGATAGTCCGCTTCCAGAACAACAGCGTGCCAATACGAATGACACTGGCGCCCTCTCGGTCCAGCGAGACCACGAGCACACTGCCAAAGAACAGTGCCGGGGCCACAATAATTCCGCCCATGCAAAGCAGCGTCACTGAGCCGAGTCTCGTGCCAGCGACCGCCAGTGTTCCGCCGCCGAGCAGCGCGGCCGCGATGAACAGCCGCCACACCCACGCAATCGCGCCGTAGCGATAGAGCGTCACTCGGTTGTGTCGTCTGTCGGAGCGTCATCCGCGGCGGACCCGCTCGTCGACGCGGACACCGGTACACCGTCCGCGTCCTCCACGTCGTGGGTACCGAGCACCACAATCGTACCGTCAACGTCCGCGATGCCGGCCGTAGCCTCGTCAACCGTGTCGGCGTCGACCATGTCGGCGTCGACCTGCAAACCATCGATCGCCTGGCGCTCCGCGTCACCTGCTTGCTGCAGCGCCTGCGCGATGGTCTCGGTCATCTGCTGGACCTGCACCAGTTCAAGTTGTCCTTCCAACTGTGAAGCTGGGTCGCTGCTGGCCAGCTTGGCCAGAGCCTGATCTTCGAGCGCGCTGAGTTTCGCACTCACGTCATCCAGCGCGTTCATGTCAAGCTGAACGGGAGTGGCGGCCACCGTTTCGTCCGCATCCACCGTGGCATCCATGACCTCGACACCCGCCTCACTCTGTTCTTCAGACAGCTCGGCCGTGACAGTAAGTGCCGACCCAGCAACGTTCTGCATCAGCGGGCCCAGCACGTCGCTCAGTTGCGTATTGACGTCCTTGAACGCGTCGGAGAGTCCTGGCGTCAAACCGCGGACAGTTTCACCAACAGAACCGGCAATGTCGCCGAGGAATGAGTCCGCCATGGTGCGCTCCCTGATGGGTCCAGTTGTCAGTGACTTCGGCGACGCGAAACGTCGCGGTTCCGGCTCCTACGCTTCGGCGACCTGCGTTTCCTGCTGGATTGCTTCCTGAATGTGCGGATCGGAGATGGCCGCAGGGTTGACGTCGTTCAAGTGGGAGTCGGGATGGGCCTCGGCGTAGCTGTGCGCGGCTTCGGATGCCGATTCGAGATCCGTGTGGACCTGCTCCCGCATGGCATCCATCGCGGCATGGCCTTTGTCGATATCCGCGTCCAGTCGGTCACGCGCCACCTCGACTTTCACACGCGACAGCTCGATCTCGTCGGCGTCCGCGCCAGCCTGCTCCGCGCGCGCCTCCACCATCTGTTGCGCCGTTTCTCCAAGCTCGTCCCCCACTGCGTCAAGGATTCCGTGCGCACCGTCGACGATTGGATCAAACAGTGGATCGACCACCTCAACCACCAGATCGACGGATGTTGCCATGCTCGCGACGCTGGGATTGCCACCTTCGACGTCGGCGATGACCTCGGGATGCTCCGCCTTGAAGTCTTGCCATGACGCGACAGCGTCGTGTTTCCAGCTCTCGAGTCCGTCGCCGATTTCCTCACCCTCGTCCTGCATGTGCGACTTGAGCGACTCCACACGCGCTTCGCCGAGCGCGCGAAACGCCTCGAGCTCATCGTCCGACACACGCCCTGCGGCGTGCTCGGCTGCGACCTTGGCTTCCTGTTCAAGAATCACTTTCCCGATCTCGCTCTCCGCGAGAGGAGTGAACTTGACGCCGGGATGGTCCCGGACATACGCCGCTTCACTGTCGTTCACGAACTTCGTGAACGGCATGGCGGTCGTGTCTGCGTTGGCACCGACAACGAACTCGGACATAAGATGGCCGGAGATGAGTAGATTCTTCTGCGGTATGCGTTCCCGATTATAGAAGCGCAGTTTTCATCAACTGCAGCTCATTTCGCCACGGAGCCAGACATGACCGCACCAACGCCCATGCCCGGGGGCCAGGCAGACCCGAACGACGCGTCGTCCCTTTCCGAGGAGTTCGAGGTCTTTGTGACCGAAGTGCTGCCGGACGGCGTGCTCGAGGTCATCGAGGCCGTGCACGAACTGACCGCGTCTCCGCTCGACATCGCCAAGGAGCACATGGACGAGGTGGGCGAACTGCAAATGCAAAGCGTCGAGGCGTTGATGAATAACGACCCCGACACCGCACAGGCGCTGCTGGCGCAAGCCGACCAAAAGATGAGCGAGGCGGCTGACGTACTCGACCCGTCCGATTAACTGAACGGGTCGTCGGCCACCGACAGCAACAACGCGGCGCTCCGCTGCAGTTTGACTACTCCGTCGTGGTATCCGCTGCGGTATCTGTGGTGGCCGAGGCCGCCGCGTAGCTGCCGCCCGCATCTCCCGCGTCCGCTTGTGAGACCGCTGTTTCGGCGTGCGCATCGGCGCTGGCAGCCAGCTGATCGGCGTGCGCGAAATCCCCTTCGGCTGCGTAGTCGGCCGCCGCGTCGGCGTACGCAACCGCCGTCTCCTGATTGTCACTCGCGTTCTCCAGCGCGCGCACTTCGTCGTATTGCCGGTCCTGCTGCGCATCGATGGTGGGATGCGCCGCCTCCGCGCCACGTTCGTCGGCCTCCTTCAGGTCGTACTCGGCAACGCGCGCCAAGTCTTCTGCTTTCTCGAAGTCTCCCGACTCGACGGCCTGCGCCTGCTCGAGCCGCGTCTCACGCGCGCTCTCCAACGCGTCGTCGGCCGCCTGCGCGTCCAGCTTGGCGTCGAAGATCTCCATCTCGGTGAGTGTACCGGCGGCGAGATCATCGGCGACCGTCACCGTCACCTGTTCGGCTTCGGTCTTGGACAGACCAGCCACCTCGAGATCGAGCGCATCCTGAATGCGTTGCTGTTCGGCGGCGGCCTGGGCTGCGAGTTCCTGCGCTTCGGTTTCGGTGTCAGGCATGGTGCGCTCCAGTTGATGAGTGGGTCGTCGTGAGAGGCGGCTAGTTGGTATCGTCGTCCGCTGCGGTGGTGCTGGTGTCAGGCGTAGCCTCAACCGGCGGAGGCGGAGGGGGCGGTGGCTCAGGCTCAGGCTCGGGCGCTGGCTCCGGTTCCTCGGCGGGGCCGGCACCGCGAGGGTCGGGCGACGCGTCTTCGACGTGTCCCGCGGCGCTCGATCCTTCGTCGTGGTGCGGGTCGGTGGTGACGGACGCATCAACCGCTGCGGACGGATGTGATGCCTGTACCGCAGCCTGCTGTGCAGCCTGCTGTGCAGCCTGTTGTGCAGCTTGTTGTGCAGCTTGTTGTGCAGCCTGCTGTGAAGCCTGCTGAGCGTTGCTGTCACGCCCAGTGGCAGACCCGCTCTGCGTGTCGGCGTTGCCGCCGTCTGGCAGCCCCTCGATATCCGCGTCGCTGGTCTCGCGCGCGGTGACTTCCACACTCACGGACATGCTGGACTCGCGCACGGCATCTACCGCCGACGCCCCTTCGTCGCCCGAGACGGCGACACGAATCTCGTCGTCCGCGCTCATTCGCTCTGGGTTGACGCCGCAGCGAGCGCCGCCTCAGAAGCTGATAACCCGCTCGGCGGCGGCGCGTCCGCTTGTTTGGGCTTCACCAGCAGAATCGCGCGACAGTTCGCATTGGGACACCGCACATTGATCGACGGCTTGCCGGCCAAGGCGCTGGACGGGATGCGCATGGCTTCTGAGCACTTCGCGCAGACGATCCGAATGGTGTCCGCATCAGCGGGCGGCGGGGACGCAACATCGGATGCGCTGCCGCTGGGCATCGCAGCAGACGAGGGCTTGCTGCTTTCACTCGGCGATGGCGCGGCCGCCTTCGGCGAGACCGTCAGGACGGTCCGGCAGTTCGGATTCGGACATCGCACATTGACCGGCGTCGTCCCGGCGAGTGCACTTCGCGGGATACGCATGCCTTCGTTGCACTTGGCGCACACCAAGCGAATGGTGTTGGGGTCGGGCGGCGGTGCGGCCTTCGCACCGCCTGCTCCCGGTGTGCCGGCCGCACGTGCCGTGGTGCCTGCCGCAGGTGCCGCGACCGATGGTGACCAGTGCGCAATGACCGACCTCCAGGAGCGCACGTAG
>JANNEV010000606.1:0-31683 GCA_031379145.1 Gemmatimonadaceae bacterium | reverse complement strand
GCAGTTCGCACGACTGGTTCGCATTGTCACCGCGACGACGCTCACGTGGATCGCGCCGCTGGTCGTGCTGGCGGTGGCTACGCCATGGCTCCGGGCGCCGTCACGGTCCCCTCGCATCTGGGGAATCGTGGCGTTCGCCGTGGCCGTGGTACTGGTGCTCGTTACGTGGGATCGACTGTCGCAGCCCCCCGTCCCGCTGTTCGTGGCGTCATTCGTGGTGGCACTCACTGTCACCGGCTGGCTGTTCTGGCGCGGCGCCGACGTGGTGAAGTTCTGGCCGCTGGTGGCGCTCACGCTCGCCATCGCCGCGTTTGAGGGCAGCAGTGTGCTGCAACGGCTGTCGTTCCTGACCACGTTCAAGGAAGCCGCTCTGCTGCAGGCGGCTCCCTTAACCGGCGGTGTCGAAGCACAAGTGACACGCGGCTTTCGCACCGTGGTCGGGTGGCAGAGCGACGGAAGCGTGGACGCCAACACGGCAACATTGGTTGCGACTGCACAGAACCTCGCGGATACCACGACAGATCAAGAGGTCGAGCAACGCGAACGCCAACTGTCGCTGGCGCTGGGCCGCGTATTCACGGCCAGCGTGGACACCCTCTGCCGCGACTCCGGATCGGCGCTACTCGATACCTTGCATCGTGACATTCGCGCGTGGTGTACGCGCGCGTACTCACTCGGCTCGCTGTCCCGCGATTCGGTGCAGCGGTTCCTGACCAGTCTCTTCAACGCGCCGGAGCCGTGGGGGAACGGCTTGGGATCGTTGGTCACCGGCGCTGAGCCCGACGCGGTACGTGACGCATATGCCTTTCGCTGGCAATCACGGAATACCGCCATTGCCGCACGCATCCGGGAGCACGCACAGCAGGCGCTGCCGGTCGCGGACGCGTCCCGAGACCCTGCCGACCTGATGTCGCAGGCCATGCGCGACGGAGTGCTCACACCATCCACGCGACTGTGGATGGTGCTGGCCGCGTTTGCCGGCACATCGCTACCCGACGAACGTCTCAACTACTGGCTCAACGACGCGGATCAACGTGACCTGGCGGAGAGTCGGCGCGCCGACGGCATGCTGTTGCATACCGCGCTGTCGCTTTGGCACCGACGCGTACGGCATTTGCACGAACTGGTGGAGGCGAGATATCTGCCCGGCGTTCCGGCCGCTGCGTTGCCAACCGGGCTTCGTCTTGCCCCACGCCCAGTCAATCGGTTCCAGCGCGAAACGCGTACTATCATCGCGTTGAGATTTGCCACGGAACAACTACGTGCGCAGCGAGAGGAACGACGCAGCAGCACGGCCCTGCAGGCCGATGTCGGTGCGACCGTGCTGCTTGAACTGTCCCTCGGCGCGTCGTTCGCCTTCTGGTCCACGGCCGGGCTGCTGGCGGGACTTTCGCGGCGGGAGGCAAACGACGCCCCATCGGTGGTCGACGCTACATCGTAGTGAACCGCGCCAGCACCTTCCGCACACGTTCAAGCGCATCACGCAGCTCGACCGCCAGTTCCTTTCCCAGCTTCTGCTGTGCCGTCGTCGGTGGAAAGTTGCCCGCGTCCACGTTACGCAGCAGTGCTCCGATACGATCGCTGATGCGCGGACCGTCACTCCAGTAGGGCGCCGTGGCAGGCTTGATCAACACATCAAAGAGCGAATCCACCTGCGCAATCTCCCCCGAGATCGCACGAGCCACGGCAGCGCCACCTTTCTCCGGTATGGCCTGTGCCGCTCGCAGCCTGGCCTCGAGCTCGGCCTTGCGTCCGTCGAGCGCGCGCAGTGTGTCGTTCGCCAGCGATTGCAGATCGCGCAGCTCCATCGCAATCGCAAACTGCGCACGCAGCGCCTCAGGGGTTGTCCTGGAGGTGGGATCCACGCGAACCGTGAGCGGCTGTTCGAACTTCTCGTTACCCACCGTCAATCGCACCGTATATCGGCCCGGCAGCACACGCGGTCCCGACGGCATACCGAAGAACTGAATCGAGGGATCATCCGGGTTGATGGCTTTGCGGAGCCGCGGCGCGTCGTAACCAAGGTTCCACGACGTGCTGTTGATTCCGCTCTCTCGTGGAATGCCGGTGAGTGTCCGAACCAGCGCACCGGCCCCGTCCAGCACTTCGAGCGTCACCGCAACGTCCGGCGCCGGCTTGCTGCGGAGGTGGTATCGGATAATGGCGCCGTAGGCCGGATTGGGGCCCATGAACAGCGAGTTACCCAGCGAACCCTTGTTCATCTTGGTGGCAAATCGTGTCGCGGTGCGCATGCCGAACAGATGCGCCGATTTGGATGCAGCCGTCGCCAGTTCCTGAATCGCCGATGCGTCATCGAGAATGAAAATGCCCCGCCCATGCGTGGCGACAATCAGGTCATTCTCACGCTGATGAATCAACACCTCGTGAACAGGAACCGCGGGCAAATTGCCGCCCACGCGAAACCAGTCGTTGCCACCAGTCACACTTACATACAGCCCGATCTCGGTCCCCGCGTACAACACATCGGGATTCTTCGGATCTTCGCGGAGTACCTGCAGGTAGGCGCTTTCCGGCAGGTTGCCGCTGATGCTGGTCCAGCTCGCGCCGCAGTCCGTCGTCTTGAAGACGTATGGCTTGAGGTCGTCCATGAACTTGCGTTCGAAGGTGGCGTAGGCGGCGCACGCGGAACGGCGGCTGGCCTCGACATGACTCACCACCGCTTCCGGGCCAACACCGGGGACGTTGCGGTCCACGCGGTTCCATGTGGCGCCGTCATCGCGCGTGATCTGCAGGTTGCCGTCATCGAGTCCAGCCCAGATCAGCCCCTTCTGCACCGGTGATTCCATCACGCTGTAGATCGTGTTGTAGTACTCCGCCGTTGTAGCCTCGGTGATGGCCGGTCCACCGGCCCAGCCGTGCCGTGTGGTGTCGTTCTTGGAGAGATCGGGCGACATGGCTGTCCACGTCCCGCCGAAGTCCCTGGATCGAAACAGCACCTGCGACCCGAAGTACAGCGTCTTGCCATCGTGCGGCGAGGCCACAATCGGCGCGTTCCAATTGAAGCGATACTGCAGCGAATTCACCGGGCCGCCATCGTTGCGGCGTGGCTGCGGTGAGATGTCCTCCTGTTCGCGCGTGCGCATCTGGGTGCGAAAAATCATGCCGCCCTGTGCGTCGGTCACGAAGTAGTCGGGGTCGTCTGGGTGCGTGACCTGATAGTACCCATCGCCGTAGCTCACGAGATTCCAGTCATCCACCAGAATGCCCAGCGGATCACGCGTGCGATTGGGGCCAACCCAGTTGCCATTGTCTTGCAGGCCACCACCCAGGAAATAGAACGGCTCCCGGTTGTCCGCGTGCAACTGATAGAACTGGGCGAGCGCAAAGCGATTGGGGAAATTCCAGGTCACGCCCTGATCACGCGACTCGGCAATGCCACCATCGTTGACCTGCCAAATGCGCTTGGCATCGGTGGGATCAATCCACATCGACTGAAAGTCGCCATGAATGTTCTGCGCGATTGGCTTGAACGTGCGACCGCCGTCAATGGTGACCGAGAGCTGACAGGCGATGGAATACATGCGGTCGGGATTGACCGGATCAACACGCAAGTCGGCATAGTAAAAGCCGCGGCACAGCGTGGCCGCGTCGTCGCTGGTTTTGCGCCAGTTCTCGCCGAAGTCGTCACTCCGCCACACGTAGGCGTCTCGCGACTCTGCAACCGCGTACACCACGTTAGGCGACGATGGCGCAACCTTGACACCCACGCGACCAAGTAGCTTCGGGAGTCCGCCGCCAAGCTTCTTCCACGTGGCGCCGCCATCCACCGACTTGAAAATGCCACCCTGCTCGGAGCCGCTGGTGAACGTCCACTGCTTTCGGTCGAAGTGCCACATGACCGCGTAGACGATGTTGGGGTTCCTGGGGTCGATATCCAGGTCGGCGCAACCGTGTCGCTCGTCCACAAACAGCGTCTTGCTCCACGTCGCTCCGCCATCACGCGACACGAAGACGCCGCGTTCCGTGCTCGGTCCGCCCATGTGCCCCACCGCGCAAGCGAGCACCGTGCGCGTGTCGATCGGGTTCACCACCACACGCGAAATGTGTCGCGTATCGCCCAGCCCGACGTAGCGCCAGCTCGACCCGCCATCGGTGGACTTGTACATGCCGCGGCCAAACGAGACCGAGTTGCGCACGTTGGCTTCACCAGTGCCGGCGTACACGACATCGGGGTTACCCGGCTCCAGCGCGAGATCACCAATGGAGAGCGTAGGCTGTTTGTCAAAGAGCGGCGCCCACGTCGTGCCTCCGTTCGTCGTCTTCCAGACGCCGCCTGCGGCAGTACCCACATACACGATGTTCGGATTGCCCGGCACTCCTTCCACGTCGGTGGACCGACCCATCATGTTCGCGGGGCCGATGGCGCGGAACGACAGCCGAGCGAGCGCGGTCGTGTCAATCGCGGAGCGCACCGCGTTCGCCGTCGCCCGCTGCGCGGCGAGAGAAGACCGCGTGGGCTGCGCGAGACTGACGAGGACGAGACCGGCGAGCGCCACGACGGCGCGTTGAGTCAACAATCGTGACGAAGGCATAGCGAAGGCATGTGGGAGGGAGGCGCGCGACAAGTCGAACCAGCTGGCGGGACGACGTTGCTGACAACCGGGGACGAAAGCAAGTGATCAGCCTCGACATTCACGCCCGCAGACGAGGCGCGCGCGGTTGCCACTCCAGGCCGAAGTGTGACGCGACCGTTTGCCCGCCGACCGCCGCCGACGCAGTTTTCACTGGCGCACGGCGCGCATGTGAAACCGTATCCAATGCCCTCGCACCATTTCGGAGCAATTCAACATGACTCATCGATGGTTCGCTGCCGCGTGGTCTGCGGCGGCCTGGGTGGCGCTGCCGCTTGCATCCAGCGTTTCACAGGCGCAGGGCCCACCGCCGGTCACCACCGCAGCCAATACCCTGCCGCTCAAGACCGCACGCACCCACGTCTTCACCACCACCAAGGGAACGTGGTTGTCGCTCGACGTATCGCCCGACGGACAACAGCTGGTGTTCGACCTGCTGGGCGATCTCTACACGTTGCCCATCGCGGGAGGCAAAGCCACGCGGATCTCCAGCGGCATGGGGTTCGACGCGCAGCCTCGCTACTCCCCCGACGGCAAGTCCATCGTGTTCGTCTCCGATCGATCGGGAGGTGAGAACATCTGGACGCTGTCACTCGATGGCAAGGACACGACGCAGCTCACGAAGGGGAACAACAACATGTACGTCTCCCCCGAGTGGGCGCCCGATGGCAAGTACATCGTGGTGTCGCGCTCCGGTGGCTTGGGTGGCACGGCCAAACTCTGGACATACAACCTCGACGGCGGCAGTGGTTTGCCACTCTCCACCACGCCGGCGGTCGCACCAACGCTCAAGATGGTTGGTGCCGCGTACGGCAAGGACCCGCGGTATCTCTGGTTTGCCGCGCGAACCGGTGACTGGCAGTACAACAGCATTGGCGCGCAGTATCAGCTGTACGTGTGGGATCGCGACAACGGTCGGACGTCGCAGATGACAACGCGCTTCGGCTCGGGCTTCCGCCCCACGCTGTCTCCCGACGGACAGTTCCTCGTCTACGGCACGCGTTTCGAGACCAAGACGGGACTGCGCCTCCGCAACCTCAACACGCAGGAAGAGAGCTGGCTCGCGTTCCCGGTGCAGCGCGACGACATGGAATCGCGCGCGCCCATGGATGCCTACCCCGGCTTTTCCTTCACACCCGACTCCAAGGCCATCATCGTTTCGTACGGCGGTGAGATCTGGCGTGTGGCCGTCGACAAGTCACCGCCGGTCAAGATTCCATTCGAAGCGGAAGTGAAGCTCGAGATGGGGCCGGAAGTGAAGTTTGCCTACCCAATTGACACGGCTGCCACGTTCACCGCGCGACAGATTCGCGATATCCAGCCGTCGCCTGATGGCAAGCAGCTTGCCTTCTCCTCACTCGGCAAGATTCATGTCATGACCCTGCCTGCCGGTTCACCCACACGAGTGAGCACCGGCACCACTGGCGAGTTCAATCCGATCTGGTCGCCCGACGGCAAATCGCTCGCCTACGTGACCTGGAACGATGCGCAGGGTGGGCAAATCATGCGCGCCGCGCTCGATGCCAGGAAAGGCTGGAGCACGCGCGCGCTCACCACAAACGCGGGGCTGTACACCGACCTCGCCTGGTCTCCAGCGGGCGATCGCATCGTGGCCGTTCGCGCCGCCGCGCGCGAAATGCAGGAAGCGGGCGCGGCATTCTTTGGACCGGCTGCCGCCGAGTTCATTTGGCTGTCGGCGGCTGGTGGGGCAGCCACCATGATCATGCCCACGGGCGGCATGGGTGCGCCACACTTTACCGATGACGCCACCCGGATTTTCGCATCGGGACGCAGCGGTCTGCAGTCGTTCCGGTGGGATGGCACCGACCTGCAAACGCATCTGCGCGTGACCGGGCCGTTGCCGCCCAACGCTGGTGGCACTGATGGCGAGGACGCCGTGGCGGCCGGACGCACGGGCGGTGGCCAAACGCTGGATGCCGCACTCGTGGAGCGCGAAGCACGTCACTACATCGGTGGCCGCGCGGCCCGCCCACTCGGCTTCGCCATGCATCTCGATGACGCCGAGCCGACGCCACCTCAGGCGCCGCCGGCATCGGTGATCCTGATGGCGCCCAAGGGAGATCAGGCGCTCGCCATGGTGGGCATGGACCTGTATACCGTGACCGTCACCAAGACCGGCGGTACCGCGCCAACGGTCTCGGTGGCCGCGCCCGAATCCGCACCGGTGCCGGTGCGCAAGCTCAACACCATCGGCGGCGAGTTCCCCACCTGGAGCGCCGACGGCAGGAACGTGCACTGGGCGCTTGGTAACGCGATCTGGACCTGGAACCTCGATCGCGCCAAGGTCGTGGACGATTCGCTCAAGGCCGACACACGTCGCAAGGCGGCCGTGCGCGCTGACACCGCGAAAGCGGTGAAAGACAGCGTCACCCGCGCCGACTCCATCGCCAAGGCCGACACCACCAAGAAGACGCCGCCAGGCTACAAGCCGTCAGAGCTGCGCATTGCGCTGAAGGCCACGCGCGACACGCCGCGTGGGGTCGTGGTGTTCCGCGGCGCCAAGGCCATCACGATGAAGGGCAAGGAGATCATCGAGAACGCGGACGTTGTGGTGCGCGACAACAAGATCGTGGCCGTGGGTGCACGCGGCAGCGTCGCGATCCCCGATGGCGCAAAGATCATGGACGTCACCGGCAAAGTCATCATGCCGGGCATGGTGGACACACACTATCATCCGCAGTGGCTCACGCCGCAGATCCACAACACGCAAACGTGGCAGTACCTCACCACACTGGCGTACGGTACCACCACAACACGTGATCCACAGACGTCCAGCACCGATTTTCTGTCGTACAGTGATCGCGTCGAGAATGGCGAGATGATCGGTCCACGCATTTACACCACAGGCCCGGGTGTCTTCTCACAGGAGCCGGTGCGCAATCTCGAGCACGCCAAGGAAATCCTCACCCGCTACGCCAAGTACTACGACACGAAGACGCTCAAGATGTACATGAGCGGGAATCGTCAGCAGCGGCAGTGGATCATCATGGCTGCGAAGGAACTGGGCATCATGCCCACCACTGAAGGTGGGCTGGACCAGAAGCTCAACCTCACGCACGGCATTGATGGCTATCCGGGCATCGAACACACGCTGCCCATCACACCCAAGTACGACGACGTGTTCCAGTGGTACAAGGCCACGCAGGTCACCAACTCACCCACGCTCATCGTGGAGTACGGTGGCCCGTTCGGTGAAGGGTGGTTCTACCAGACGGAAGATCTGCTGAACGATGCCAAGCTGCGTCGCTTCACGCATCCGGTGGACTTCGATGGCAAGATCCGTCGTCGCGGCGCTGGCAACGCACCGGGACCGGCGGGGTTCGCGGTGAAGGAAGAGTACGCGATGTGGCAGCACGCCGAAGACATCACCAAGACGGTGGCGGCCGGCGGTCGCATCGGCGTGGGCAGCCACGGCCAGCTGCAGGGACTCGGCATGCACTGGGAGCTGTGGCTCATTCAGTCTGGCGGACTCTCCACCCATGACGCGCTACGCGCGGCCACCATCGTTGGTGCCGAAGCCATCGGGATGGGCGCCGAGATCGGATCGCTGGAGGCCGGCAAGTACGCCGACCTGATCGTGCTCGACAAGGATCCGCTGACCAACATCCGCAACAGCAACTCTGTTGGCATGGTGATGGTCAACGGACGCTTGTACGATGGCAACACGCTCAACGAGCTCTATCCGCGTCAGCGCCCGCTGCCGAAGCAGCCGTGGACATACACGGAGCCGAGCAGCAAGTAGTCGGTAAGGAACGGACGGGGAAAGCACACGGGGTACGTCGCGAACATCGCGGCGTGCCCTGTGAGACTTTGTGTGATCGACCGGTGGTAGTCCACCGGGGAATCCGCGGTCGCCGAAAGTGGCCACCGTGAGGTGCGGCGCGTACCTTGGCGTCTCGTCCCGCCTCGTCTCCCGCACTCCTCACATCGATGCCTATCGCCGCGCTGCTGCACCTGCTGGTTCCGGCGCAGATCATGGCCGCCGCGCCGCGCACGCCGCTTCCGGCACCACGGCCATCTGCATCACGGGCGGTCGCGAACGCCAATCGCGTACCGGCCGGCGTGCGCACTTCGAGTACCCTGGCGCTCGCCATCGACGTGGTCGAGAGTGCCTGGCGACCCGAGGGCGACGACGACACCGATCTCCGCATCTTCGCCTTCGCGGAAGCGGGTAAAGCGCCGAGTGTACCGGGACCGCTGCTGCGCGCACCGCGCGGTACCGTCGTGCAGCTCACGCTGCGCAACCGCACCGACAGTTCGCTGGTCATCGGTGGTCTGCGCCCGGGTACCGCACTGGCTGATGACACGCTGCAGCTGGCCGCCGGAGCCACCCGAACGACGCGCATCACGCTGAGCGCGGCAGGCACGTTTGCCTACTGGGGCGCGCTGCCGGGGCTCACCCCGGGCGATCGCTTCTGGCTCGACAGTCAACTCAACGGCGCGATCGTGGTCGATGAACCGGGCGCCTCCACCCGCGACGAGATCCTGCTGCTGAGTGAGTGGTTTCACGAACGCGAGAGAGCGATCGGCACTGGGAGATCGCGTCGGTCATCAACGGCAAAGGGTGGCCGCACACCGAGGTCCTGCGCGCCACGCAGGGCGATTCGATGCGCGTGCGCGTCATCAACATGATCGCGCTGTCGCACCCGCTGCACCTGCACGGCTTCTACTACCGCATCGAGGCGCGCGGAGACATGCGCACGGAGTCGCGCGTGCCTGTGGCGCGACGGCCGCTCTCCAACACGGACATCATCGAGCCGCTGCACACCGTCACCTTCAGCTACCTGGCCTCCACGCCGGGGAACTGGCTGTTCCACTGTCATCTCGCCTTCCATGTCGACGAGACGGTGAGTGTGTCCGGGGCGCCCGCCGTGAACGGGGCACCGACGCCAGTCGCGCACGCGGGGCACGATGTGCCCGAGGCCGCCACGCGCGCGGCAGCCGTGGCGCCGCACCTTGGCGACCACATGCGCGGACTGGTGGTCGGCATCGTCGTGGCGCCAAAGCCCGGCTATCGCGAACCGACGATGACGAATGCGCGCCGCATGGAGCTGTTTGTGCAGCAGCGTCCGCACGCATTCCCCACCGACGCGCCGGCGATAGGCTTCGCGCTGCAGCAGGGGGACACCCCGCCGGCACGCGACTCGGTGGTACTGCCAGGGCCGGTCCTCGAGCTGCGACGCGGTCAGCCGGTGGCCATCACGGTGCACAACAACCTCGCGGAGCCCACGTCGGTACACTGGCATGGCCTCGAGATCGAGAGCTTCCCTGATGGTGTGCCGCACTGGAGCGGGCTCGGCACAACACGCTATGGGCAGGTCGATCCGGGCGGCACCTTCACCGCCTCCTTTGTTCCGCCGCGCGCGGGCACCTTCCCCTATCACTCGCACTTCAACGATCGCAAGCAGATCACGTCGGGGATGTATGGCGCCCTCATCGTGACCGATGCGAAGCGCGATACAACGCGTGATCACGTGGTGGTGGTGGGCGGCGGCGGCCCGTGGGTCGAGCCCAAGCACGAGAGCCCGTACGCATTGGTGAACGGGCGGCAGTCACCGCGTCCACTGCATCTCCTGGCGGGCGTGACGCACCGGCTGCGCATCGTGACGCTGCACCCGGACTGGATCGTTCGACTGACGCTGCGCTCCGACAGCGCGACAGCCCGCTGGACCCCAATCGCCAAGGACGGCGCCGACCTGCCGACGACGCTGCAGACGTCGCAACTCGCTCAGCTCCTGATGGGCCCCGGTCAGACCGCTGACATGGCGTTTACTCCGAGCCGGCCGGGTACGTACACGCTCGAGATTCGGACGGAGACGAGCGGAGGCTGGTCTATTCAGCTGCCGGTGATCGTGGAGCCTGTCGCTCGCGCCACGAAGCGGCCGTAACGCCGCCGCAGCGCAGTCATCGCGTCGCGGCGGCGCCGAACGAGCGCGCCGTCAGTGATCGCGTCGAATACTCGACCGACCGCAATCGAAATTCCTAGCCTGAATCCGTGCCTAGTCTGCACCCGCCATGGAGCCCGGCAGCACCTTCACGAAGTTCTGCATTTCCTCGGCGGTACCGATGCTCACGCGCACCCAGTCGTTGTACGGTGGGAAGGCGCGACCCACCATGAAGCCTTTTTCGAGCATGGCTGTACGAACGGTTTCGGTGGGCAAGCCCGCCTGAAAGAAGACGAAGTTGGTCTGCGAGGGCGCGACCCGTTTCCCCAGCTTGGTCAACGCCGCAGTGAGCATGGTCCGCCCCTCGCGGTTCGTCTTTTTGATGAACTCCTGATACGGTGTATCGGCGATGGCGGCGATGGTCGCCTGCACACCAAAGATGTTTGGCGTGCCGGTAACGTGTTTCTCCAACCGCGCGATGATGTCGGCGCGCGCAATCGCAAAGCCGACGCGCAGGGCCGCGAGCCCGTGAATCTTCGAGGCCGTGCGCGAAATGATCACGTTCTCGCCACGACGCACCATGTCGATCATCGACGTGTAGTTCGGATCGTCCACGAAGTCGTGATACGCTTCGTCCACCAGCACGACCGCACGTCGCGACGCACTGCCAACGAAATCCCGCACCTTTTTGGGGTCGGCCAGCGTACCGGTCGGGTTGTTCGGGTTGCAGACGAACACGAGCTCGACCGCGTTGGTGGTGCGACGGTCCATCATCTCGAAGTCGTGCCCGAGGTCGGGGAGCAGCGGCACCTTGTGCACGGTGGCACCGATGGCCTCCGCGTATCTGGGCAGGCCTTCGTACGTCGGCCACGGGGACACGATCTCGCCGCCATGCATGCCATAAGCCAGTGCAGTCACATCGAGCACTTCACCAGATCCCTGAGTCACGAGCACGTTCTCGGGGGCGACCCCCACCGATTTCGCATACGCCGCGCGCAACTGCGCCTGCGCAGGCAAGGCGTACTTGTTGTGCTGATCCCACGCGGCCATCAAGGCGTCCTTCGCCTTGGGCGACATGCCAAACGGATTCTCGTTCGATGACAACCGCACCGGGCCCGCCGCCCGGCGCGCCAGAGTGGCCGCTCGCTCAAGCTCGAGAAAGTCGGTGGATCCGGGCAGGTCTAGGTGGCCAGCAACACCGGCCTGCAGAACTCCGGGAAGCGTCAGCGACGCACCTGCGCCGAGTCCGGATGCGATCAGCCACTGCCGACGGGACATGGAACGGTACATGAGTCGCCTCGATTCAAGATCGTGTGTGCTGCGTTCGCGCCCGGATCATGATCCGTTGCGCGTGCCGGTCGTTGCCTACCCGCCGCTACGTTACTGCACATTCCTCCGTCGCGCGACCCTCGTCCGAATTCATGCTGCATTTATGGTGCAACGCCGCTGGCTGATCACGACCCTCTCGTTCGCGCTCATGGTCGGCGCGTCCGCTTGGGTGGTGGCCACCAACTGGCCCACTGGCGGGATGCCAGCGCTGGCCGCCAGCGCCCACGGGGCCGCGCTGTTGGCGGCGGTACTCGAGGTTCTGACGCGGTCGCTCAAGATTCAGGCGTCCGCCGTCGCCGTCGGCCTTCCCCTCCGCTTCGCAACGGCGGTGCGCGTGTGCCTCGGCGGCGATTTTGCGGCAGCCATCACTCCAGCACGGTCCGGTGCCGAACCAGCCCGGTTTCTCATTCTCGCCGAAAGCGGCATGAGCGCTGCCGGTCGCGTGCTGGTCCTGTTTCTCGAGCTGTTTCTGGAGATGTGCTCGTTGGCGCTCGTGTGCGTGGCGTTGGCCGTCCTCTTTCGTGGTCGCGGCTCGTCCATCGGCGGGCTGCTCGGTCTCGTGGGAGGGTACAGCACGGCGGTACTCGGCGCCGGGGCGATCGGGTTGCTCCTGGCTCGGCACAACGCCAACGGACCGCCGCCGCGTTGGGCGAGGCGTCTGGGACTGCACGCCGGACGCTGGCGGGCGATTCAGCGCACGCTTCGGCATACTCGCGAGTCCGTACGCTCGCTCCGTCACGCCCACCCCGGACGAATGCTCGTGGCATTCCTTGGCTCGGTGGTCCACGTCCTGCTCAAGGTCGCGACGCTCCCGCTCCTCGTGTTCATCGGAGATCGGACGTTCGGGCTGACCATGGACACGCTGGCCCCGCTCGTTTTGTGGCCGCTGGCCCTCTTCTATGGTGGCGTCATCGTGCCGGCGCCAGGCGGTGGCGGGTTCATTGAAGGGGCGTTCGCCGTCACCCTCAAGGACGCGATCCCACCGGGAATCTTCGCCGCAACGTTGATCTGGTGGCGCTTCTACACCTTCTACGTCTACATCGTGGCCGGTGGTCTCGCGGCAGGAAACGCCGCCATCCGAGCAATACGTGGCCGACCAGCTCGCTGAACAGCACGCTGAACAGCACGCTGACGAGCACGCTGCACAGCGCGTGAACGACCGGTCGGCCCGTACTACGGCGTCGGCTCCGGTCACACTCGCTCCGGCCACGCGGCTCCAGCTGCTTGTCGGCTTCGCGGTACTCTACGTCCTCTGGGGCTCCACCTACCTGGGCATTGCCGTCGCGCTGCGCACGATACCGCCATTCCTACTTGGCGCCGCAAGATTCTTGACAGCCGGCTCTATATTGTTTTCTTGGTGTCTTTTTCGTGGCGCGAAATTACCGACGTTACTTGAATGGCGGAACGCGCTCATTATTGGGGCGATGTTGCTGTTTGTTGGCAACGGGTCGGTGTCGTGGGCCGAACAGCGGGTCAGTTCCGGGATGACGTCATTGCTGGTAGCGACGGTGCCGCTCTGGCTCGTGTTGTGCCAATGGTGGCAGGGCATCAAGCCGACCGGTATCCAGCTGATTGGCGTGGCCATCGGAATGCTTGGCGTCGGGCTCCTCGTCCTTCCGGCCGGGACCGGAGCCGACGGCGGTGCCGGCAGAGGTGGCGCCGCAATCGATCCGTTCGGGGTGCTGCTGCTGTCGTGCAGTGCGTTGTCCTGGACGATCGGATCGTTGTACTCGCGCTCGGCGGTGTTGGCGAAGCCGGCGTCCATGGCGATTGCGATGCAGATGCTCGCCGGCGGCACCTTGCTTGGTTTGCTCTCGTTGGCGTCCGGCGAGGCCGGGCGGTTCCTGTCGGCGCCGCCCGTCAGCGCCGAATCAGCGGGCGCGCTGTTGTATCTGATTGTGTTCGGATCGCTGATCGGCTTCAGCACGTATATGTGGCTGCTTCGCGTGGCCAGCCCCACCGCCGTGGGAACGTATGCCTATGTCAATCCGGTTGTCGCCGTACTCCTCGGTGTCGTCATCCTCGGCGAAGCGTTCCCTCCGCGTGCCTTGTTGGCGACGCTGGTCATTCTTGGCGGCGTGGTGCTGGTGACCGTGGCACCGCACTGGCACGGGTATCGACGGCGGGGATAGGGATTGTCTTGACTGGCACGCCTCTGATGGACTGGTGATGCGCGATCTTGCCCGTCCAGCTCACCGGGCGTGATGGGGCGATTCGCTCAAGGGTGTCGGCCCCGGCGAGCCGTCAATCGTTCTCGGGGTCAGCGCTAGTGGAGCCGACGCGATCACACTGCGCATGACCAGCATCAGCATCCGGCTCTCGTTGGCGTTTGGCGTGGGCGTTCTTGGTGATATTGTGGGTCGCATGAGGGCAAGCCCGTGTGCCACGCCGATGAAGAGATTCGCCAGCGCCTCGGCCGGCTCGGGAAGTTCGCGCCCTGCTTTGGCGAACAGCGCCGCGACGGTATGTGCCAGCGCCGATCGTTGCGCCGCCTGCAGCGCATCGATCTGGGCTGCCAGCGTCGTGCTGCGCTCCGCTTGCCGCCGGAGTTCGACGCCGAGTCGGGGCCAATCGGCGTTGGCACGCGCGACCACGAGGTCCTGACCGATCGCATCCAGCACCGACAGGACGTCTGCGTCACTCGCCACGAGGGCGCGAAATGCTTCCGTCTCCCGCCGCTTGTGCTGTTCGAAGAGTTCGATGAACACCGCCTCCTTGTTCGAGAAATTCGCGTAGAACGCGCCCTTCGTGTAGCCGGCGGTCGCGGCGATGCGGTCGATCGATGCGCCGGCATATCCCTCGGCGGCCAGCACCGTGCGTGCTGCATCAAGGAGTCGCTCCCGGGTGTGTGCCTGGCTCTCTGCCCGTGAGGAGCCGGCTTGTGCTTTCCGCGCCGTCTTTGTTGACGGTGTGGTGCGCGCGCTGCGCTTGCTGGTTGCGCTCCGCGTTGCGGGCATGGCTCTCCACGGTGAACAGGTGAACGACTGGCGGCGACTAGCGAACCACTGGCGTAGCGGAATATGGCGCCATTGCATTTCAGATACCAGCGGGTATGCACTCGAATCGTGCCGGATTCTTCACCGTGCTTTCTCGTCGGTCAGGCGTTTGCGAGCGCATTGTTGACAGCGCCGGGTTCCGTCGGTCGTATGAAGAAGCGCCTCAGCATTTGGCGCATCGCCGTCTATCCATGTACCGGCGGATATCACCGACAGTCCAGCAGGAGGCTTTGGTTCCGGGTGTGCGTGTCAGCGATCCAGATATTGCAGCGTGTTTCGCAGTGCTACACGGTGGCAGCGATCGGATAGTGCGGCATAGGTTGCCGTGATTGTTGGTGGGGCGTTTGATTGGTTGGCGGGTGAACGGGTAGTTAGATGGCGGCTCACCATTTCATCCGATTCATTCAGCCGAGAACATCTCGTGAGTCAGACGGACTACGTCACACTTTCGCAGGCGATCGCGTTCGCGTCCGAGCATGGCGTCACGTGGCAGCTGCGCGTGCGGAGCAGGGTCGAGGAGACCAACCTTCGGGTCTCCGTGACAAGCGCGGACGCCGACGCCGGGATTGCGCTCCAGTTCGGCGATCGGAACGAAGTGCATCTAGGCCCTCCCAGTCAGAGCGGAGTCGACACACGAGACGTTTTCTACGATGCGCCGCTGTATAGGAGCGACTACTTCCTCGTGTTGACGAACCATGGGGAGCGCGCCGAAGTCCGCCTCCTTGATGCCGCGCAAACCTTCAATCGCGCGTTCGGCGAGTGGACGCGTCTGGACGAGCTCCTGCGGGACCCGGCCCGACAGTCAGAGGCTTGCGTTAGCTATCTGGCGCTGGACGATGCCTTCAATCGGATCGATCCTCGCCTTCCTAAGCTCACACCGACCTCCCCCTCCGCATGACCGATCTCTCATCGTCCTACGAGGACGCGGTGACGCTGTGGCTTCGCCTCCTCCCCAGCCACCCGCAGATGTCCGCCCCGCAACTGGTCCATCCGACGGACGCGTACCGACAGACTCGGACACGGCTCATGATCGTTGGCCAGGAGACGCTAGGGTGGGGAGACAACGACAGCGTTCCAAGGGACAAGTCTGTGCCCGACATATGCGCGGCCTTACGGCAAGGCTATCGTGACTTCAATCTCGGTGGGAGGTATGGCCACACCCCGTTCTGGTCCGCTTCAAACCGGCTCTTTCACGCCCTGAATCCTGAGGCGACGGAGCGCGCCTTCATCTGGACCAACTTGGTCAAGATCGATGACGGGGGAAAGCGTCCGAGTCCAGACATCGTGGAGCAGACCGCCGCACTTGCTTTGCTTGAGGCGGAAGTTCGAGCATTCGAGCCACAGGTCGTCGTGTTTTTCACTGGGCCAAACTACGACGCGCTGCTCCAGCGAACCTTCCGAGGCGTTGTGCTGAGTCACGTCGCAAAGTCGCTTGCCCGCGTCGAGCACCCGGCCCTGCCCGTGAATTCCTTCCGGACGTATCATCCGAGGTACCTGCGGATGTCCAAGCAGTGGCCCGTGCTCGATGCGATTGTCGAGCAGTGTCAGTAGCGATGCGTGAGTAGAAGCGCGCGACCCGCCGCCATCTAACCTCGCGTTGCTATTGACAGGGCCATTGCGGAGTGCTCCCTGTTCGCTGCGCTCACTGGTCGCGTTTTATTGAAGGGCCCTGCAAGAGAACGCGGGCGTTATACCGACCAGCCATCCATCTCCTTGAGCGAGCTCTCATGATTCGCATCATTCTGCTAACGGTGCTCGCGCTTACCCTCGCCCCAAGCGCGCTTCCGGCGCAACAATCTCGTTCGGGCTTGATCGGCACCTGGCGCATTGCGGAGTTCTGCAATGTGGACACCCCGGGTGACACGACGTATTCGCTGGGTCGCCGGCCCATTGGCTTCTTCATGTACGACCCGGCGGGGACTCTCATGATTCAGGCGATGCGCACGCCGCACGCCGGGGCATTCGCCGCCGACTCAGTTGCGCTCGCCGGGATGGCGGAGGTGCGCGGCTCCTATTTCGGATACTTCGGCACCTACACGGTGACCTCCGATTCCACGGTCGTGCATCACGTGACGGGCGGGACGATTCCGAGCTATGTCGGCACCGAGCAGCGACGCGACTTTCGGATTCGCGGCGATACCCTGTCCATCGGCGTTGCCCCCGTACCCGCCTGCCGGCGACTTATTCGCGTACGCTGAGTACGCCCAGCGATCGCGTCGCCGGGTGGAACGACGTCTGCGGTCGCGACGTGTGAGTGCTTGCGCGGTTGTATATACGAATGTAGGTTGTGTCCGTGAACTTCGACTGGGATGCCGCGAAGAGCGAGCAGAATCTGGCGGTGCGCGGGTTTGACTTCGCCTTCGCGGCGCTCGTTTTCGCCGGCCCCTCTGTCGAGTTTGACGATACGCGCCGGGACTGCGGCGAGCGGCGACTCGTGGCGCTCGGTCTCGCCGATGGGATCCCCCTCACCGTGGTGTTTACGGATCGAATCGCGTCCACGGGCGCGATCGTCCGACGCGTGATCAGTGCCCGACTCAGCAACCGCAAGGAGCGTCGCCGCTATGCCGAAAGCCTCGAAGCCATCCGCGCCGAAGACGAGCGCCCGCAAGCGCGTGGTGGTACCGCTGGCGCCGACCCACGGGCGTGCCGACCTCGCGCGCTTGCGTCGCACGAGCGAGGCGGAGATCGCGCGCACGGCGCCGACGGAACTCCGCGACATCCCGGAGAACTTCTGGCAGGGCGCTCGCGTCGTCACGCCGGCGGCGAAGGAAGCGATCTCCATTCGCCTCGACCAGGACGTCATCGCGTGGTTCCGCGCCAGTGGGCCGCGCTATCAGTCGCGCATCAATGCGGTGCTGCGTAGCTACGTGGAACAGGTCGCCGCGCCGGGTCGCCCTGCGAAATCGGAGCGGGCGGTATAACCTTGCGTTGCGCTTGACGGGATCGGGTGCATCGCGAAAGCCCATAAACACCAGAACACGCTGGAGCGCGCAATGATCATCGCACGAGCTGCGACCAAGGCCACGTGGGTACTTCTGCTGGCCGGCACACTGTCCTCGTCCCTCTTCTCGCAGCGGCCCGCCCGCGCCATCTACTACTCCGTCCCGTCGTGGGCGCCAGACGGCCGTACCATCGCGTTCGAATCCAACCGAGATGGCGAGGCCGCCGTCTATACCATCCGGCTGGATGGCTCCGGCCTGAGAAGGCTAACTCCCAGCGGGGCCCTGGGCGAACAGCCCAACTGGTCACCGGACGGTCGATTCCTCGTGTACACGTCGATTCGGGATAGCGTGAGACAGTTGCACCGGATGACGCCGGACGGCCGTGAGGTCGGGACGCTGCCGGGCACGACGAATGGATTCCTCGCCGCCTATTCACAGGATGGTCGCTGGCTCCTCTTCGCGGCCCAGGATCGGCGCCCCTCGATGCAGTATCGGGTCTTCGTCATGCGCCCGGATGGCTCGGACCGGCAGTCACTGGGCGACATCACGAAGAGCAATGAAGACCCGCGGTGGACCCAGGACGGCGCGCGCGTCGTGTTTACGGAAGTGCCACTGATCGAGATACTGCCGAACGAAGCGCCGCGAGACTTCGTCCGCCGCCGGACCCAGGCACAGCGACTGGTCAGCGTCACACCTGACGGAAGGGAGACGCGCATCCTGGATCCGGAGGAGGCGAGCCGTCTCACCCGCGACCGCGGGTTGTCGCCCGATGGCCGGTGGCTGGTGCATACCAGGAACATCGAGGGAGTGAACGGGCTCTATCTGCGCGAGCAGTCCTCCGGGACCGAGCGCCTGCTCGACCGGGGCACGCGCCAACCATGACATTCCGACGCCTCGCGCGACGATATGAATCGATCCGGGGGCACGGGAGACAGAAGGCCGAATGGAACAAGGCAGTCTGAACTTGAACCTACCCCGCTTCGGTGGAGCCTCCATTTCCGTGTGAGTGGAGGAGTCCCTGATACCCCCGCGTCCCGCGGCCTATCCCGCGGCCTATCGTGAGCAGATCATCGCGACAACTCGCGGGAAGCGTACATCCAAAAAGATCGAGGAAGAGCTCGATCCGCCCGCCTGACAAGAGACGTCATGGCGGAGAGCTTCGTCGCCACCCTCGCGTATGGATGCCTCGCCAAGCATCGCTTCACCTCGCAAGCGCGCGCCCGGCGCATCCTCTTCGGCCGCATGGAAGGCGAGTCACTCCGCATCGTCGTCACTTCAACTGAACCGGGGAAAGTTGAAGTGCAACGCGCTGTTCGCAGGAGGCCAACGCGTTCCTGGAGCGGACGGCCTGCGCGGCCGGAAACGCAGCCGCATTCGCCCGGCCGTTCGTCTATCGGTGGCGCTTCAGTGTATGGCGAGCGGTGCGCTCACGGCTGAATGTCAAAACGCTCATCACCTTGCTGGACTCGAGCCACGTCGAAGTCGCGCGTATCCACCAAACACGCCAAGTCACAAAGGTGTACCTGTACATGCGATTGGAACATTCGCCTTGTCCGGAAACGTTCGACGTTCTACTCCACGTTGTGCGCACTGTCGAAGGGCGCAGTCATGCGATCGCCTCCGCGAATGGTCGGGAACTATGCGTGACGCGATGCGCTTCGATGCAGTGCACGGGTACACGCACGGTGCGCAGTGCACCGATCAGTCGAATTCCTGACGCGTCACTGTTCCACGCTCCCATTTCTCCTACAGGATATTTACGATGCATGACATCATTGATACCGCAGTCGCCGCCGGCTCGTTCAAGACGCTCGCCGCCGCCGTCACTGCCGCTGGTCTCGTTCCGACGCTGAAGGGCGAAGGCCCGTTCACCGTGTTCGCGCCGACCGACGACGCGTTCGCCAAGCTGCCTGCCGGCACGGTGGAGGCGTTGCTCGCAGACCTGCCGAAGCTTACCGCGATTCTCACGTACCACGTCGTGGCCGGCAAGGTGCTCGCCGCCGATGTCGTAACGCTCGATGGCAAGGACGTCGCCACCGTGAACGGCGCGACGGTTCGCGTGTCAGTCGACGGCGGCGTGAAGCTGAACGGTTCCGCCAACGTCGTCACGACCGACATCCTCTGCACCAACGGCGTGATTCACGTGATCGACTCGGTCATTTTGCCGACCGCCTGATTTCGTTGCGGTTTGCTGCATCGAGAACCCGCGCGTTCGCTTGTTGAACGCGCGGGTTCGGTGTTTCTACCAGGTTCCGGTCGACCGTCTACGCCTCACGGACCGGAACTCCAAACGGGAGCGCGATCAACGAGCCAGTCGACAATCGCGTCGAATCGCTCTCGATCGAGAGCGTGCCCGCGATCCACACGCAGCTCGGTGACAAAGTCGCCAGCGACCTTGGCCACCACCTGGTCGGCATCCCGTGAGTACTTGTCCTCTGTACCCGAGACGACGAGCGTCGGCCGAGGTCCGATAGCGGCGAGGACATCGTGCGTATCGATCTGGCGAGCGAGTTCGGGCACCGTCTCGAACAGCGTGATGCCAGTGTCTTCCCGACGCCGAGTCGCGAAGCTGCAGACGGCGCCGCTCACGCATGCGAACCTGCATCGTGCGTCAACGGCCGCGTGGTAGAGTGCCGTATACCCACCGTAGGAATGTCCAGCCACGCCCACGAGCCGCTCATCCAGCGCCGCGGCGGAAAGCAGAACGCTGAGAGCCCGTTGAGCATCGTCCAGGCACTTCCTCATCAGCAGGTCACCGTCGAGCAGCCTGTAGGCCATGGCGTTGTAGTGCCGGACCCAATCACGAAATTCCGGTTCGACTCCCTGCACGGATCCTCGTCGATCCTCGAACGTGATCGCGTCTGGAGCCAAAACAGCGATCCCCCTCCGAGCGAGCGCTGGCCCGAAAGCCTGCCACGGGTCGCCTACCTCGCCAGCGACCTCGCTCTTTCCGAAATGGAACTCCCCGTTGTGCTGGTGGAAGACGACCACTCCGCCGAGCGCCTTCCGATGCGTTGGCATAAACAGGAAAGCCGGGATGACGTCGCCTTCAAGTCCGGGGTACTCGATCCGTTCTCGTCGAAATCCGTTGGCCTCTCTCAGGTCACTTCGTTGGAACTCGACAGAAACAGGGTCCGCCAGCGCGAGACGCGCTCGTAGCGTTGAGGCCAGGTTGGTCATCATGCGAGAGTATAGCCCGGAGGGATGGCTCCTGCGGGCTTACATTGAAACCGTACGCGTCTGGGCGCCGTCCAAATACAAGAGTGGCTCTCCCAATCCCTCAGGACACGAACCCACAGGCCCCGTAACCAACCCGACTATGACTTCGTTTCGTCGTTTCGCTTTTGTGGCGTTGCTGCCCGTTCTCCTCGCGAGTCTCTCGCGAGAAGCCCTCGCCTCCAACGTGGCCGCAACGCGCATCACCCCGAATCCCGGTGCACAAGACACTACGTTCATGGCGGACGGGAGCTACACGCTTGAGCTAGCCGTTGGTGGCCAGACCGTCAGCATGACGTTCACGGTCGAGAAGAAGCCTGACGGATCATTCGTTGGTCTTTTCAAGCATCCAGAGATTGGCGAGTTTCCGACCACCAGTTTCAGGGTCGACGGTCGTAAGCTCTCGATGGACATCGTCACGCCGGGTGGACCTGCAGCAGTGACCTTGACAGTGAACAACGAGAGTGCGGTCGAAGGCGAGTGGAGTATGCAGGGTGACGGCTCCAAGATTTCCGGAAAGAAGACCCGTTGAACTGATTCCGCATGGAATACATCACCGCCGAAGATGACCTGCGCGTGCTCTGTGAGCCCGTATGACGCCTGAATCGCGAGGAGTATTCTCTTCGACCCTCGCGTTGCATTGATCTTCTTCAGTTCAGCTGTACGTGAGACCATACGGGTGAACGGAACGGCCAGAATATGCGCAGAGCCGGCCCTGCGTGAGCATTGTGCTCCATGATTCATTCGTAGCTGTTCACAGCACTGCTCTCCCACGAGGAGGTCCGACCGTGAGCAATAGCCGTATCTTTCGATGCGTATGCACCGCGCTGCTCACGTGCTCTGCTGCCTGCGGCCGTGATACCAAGCCCGCCGTTCCCGCCGCGCAGGACGCGACCACGTCTTCGGCCCCAACGCGCACCGCGCTCCTCGGGAATCTCGGGCCATACCGACGGGCCATTCGCACCAGGAACGCGCAGTCGCAGCAGTTCTTCGACGAAGGGCTCACGCTGCTGTATGGCTTCAATCACGAGGAGGCGTTCGCGTAGTTTGCCCGTGCGGCCGCGCTCGATACACTCGCGCCAATGCCGCATTGGGGCATGGCCCTCTCGCTCGGCACCAACATCAACGATCCCGCGCCGGCTGATCGCCTGGCAAAAGCGTTCACGCATCTCGCGGTGGCACAGCGCCTCGCCGCAAACGGGAGCGAAGTTGAGCAAGGCCTCATAGCAGCGCTCGGTCAACGGTACGTCGCCAGCCCTGCCGGAGACCAGGGGCGGCGTGAGGCGGCATATGCCGAGGCGATGGGCGCACTGGCCGTACGTTTTCCTGACGACGCTGACGTGGGCGCTCTCCACGCCGAAAGTCTGATGAACCTGCATCCGTGGCGTCTGCATCTGGCCAACGGCACACCCGAACCGTGGACGCCGCAGATCATCGCCGCGCTCGAGCGTGTGCTCGCAACGCATCCCGAGCACCCAGGGGCAAACCACTTCTACATTCACGCGGTCGAGGCCTCCAACACGCCGCAGCGCGCGGCCGCATCGGCGCGTCGCCTGGAGTCGCTCGTCCCGGGGGCGGGCCACCTCATTCATATGCCATCGCACATCTACATTCGCACGGGCGACTACCAGCGCGCGGCGAAAGCCAACGCTGCCGCCGCAGCGGTGGATGAGGCCTACTTCGGCCCCAAGGGCGCGCAGACGTTTTACGCCATGAGCTACTACGGACATAACCTGCAGTTCGAATCTGCATCGGCGATGTTCGCGGGTAACCTCGCCGAAGCGCGGGCGAGCGCCGTGCGCACGATGAGACTCGCGGATCCAATCGCGGACCAGATGGCGATGCTCGAACCGTTCGCGGTGCAGGAACTGTTTGTTCTGGTGCGCTTCGGGCAATGGGCGGACGTTCTCGCCACCACCGCTCGTCCGCCCAAGGCTACGCGCACGTTGCAGACGGGCTTCTTCCACTGGGCACGTGGTGCTGCGCTCGCGGCAACCGGCAAGCACGCCGACGCTGCACAGTCACTCGCGGCGCTCGTAAGCACGGCGCGCGGCGTGCCGAAAGATGCGATGGTCGGTCCTCTGAACTGGGGCGGTGATGTGCTCGCCGTGGCAATCGCCGATCTCACTGGCCGCGTCGCGGAAGCGAAGAACGATCACGCGGCGGCGATCACTGCGTTCACCGCCGCGGTCGCCGCCGAGGACAAGCTCGGCTACAATGAGCCGCCGGACTGGTTGCTACCCGAGCGCGAACGACTGGGGGTTGCGCTGCTCACGGCAGGCATGGCGGCCGAGGCTGAGCGGGCGTTTCGCGCCGAGCTGAAGAAGCACCCGGCGAATCCGCGTGCGCTGTTCGGCTTGTGGAAGAGTCTCGAAGCGCAGCATCAGGACGCGCGTGCGGCGCAGCGCGAGTTCACGGCAGCATGGTCGGGCGCTGACGTTTCGCTCGGAGCCGATCTGTATCCGCGCCCCTGAAGCAATGCGCGGTGAATTGCCCGATTTGGGCGGTGTCCTTTCGTTCGGCGAAACCGACGATGCGGCCAGCACCTTCATCACGAACTACGATGAACGCTGCGCGATGGTGAACTTCGACCCTGATTCGGCGCGCCTCACCCGTGAGCTGTTGAAGGCGATTGTTCGCGAGCGCCAGAGCATCCCGCAATGCATCCAGCGAACCAGTGGCCAGCAAGACAACGGGGCGGCGAACCCATTGGTCCGCCGCCCCGCGTTACATCAAAGCTGCATCAACTCACAAGTAGCAGCTGCGCTACAGGTGTTCTTCGGTTGAGCGTTAGCAGCCCGGAGCCCGCAGTTCCGCCGGCTGTGTTGCGCGAAACACGCACTCGGCCTGCGGTACCGGCATCACCGTCACGCGGAAATGCGTGGGGAGATCGAGCGGCAGTGTACTGATGCGGCCATAGCGCCGCACGTCAAACCACCGATGCCCTTCGAGCAGCAGGGAATAGCGACGCTCATATAGCAAGGCCGAGACCGCGGCCGCTGCAGTCGCGGGCGCAGCGAGTGGCGGCAACAGGCCACCAGCGGAGGCGCGAATGTAGTTCAGGTCGGTGGTCGCCGCGGCAAAGTTGGACAGACCGATGTTGGCTTCGGCGCGGAGCAGGATCAGCTCTTCATTCCGGATGATCGGAATGGGTGTGGTCTGATCAGGATACAGCGAGAAACCCACGTCGGTTGGGATACCAAGATTCGCACCCGGCGCCGTGCGGGCCGGTGACAGCGTGCGTGTCTTCGCACCGAGCCGCGCGTCGGGCTGTCCGTTGGACTGCATCTGGGCATCCGGGCGAATACTCGGATGTGCAATGACGTCCGGGCTCACCGCGTTGTTGAGGCCATTGAGGGCATCGCCGGATGCAGTGGAGTACACGTGGTACACACCGCGACGGAGGTCCGCACCCGCCGCAGAGTTGACGAAGCTCTCACCGATGGCCGTCAGCGCCGCCGTGAAGCAGGCCGCGCCACACCCCAACGTGCCGCGGTACACCTGAATGCGAGCGGCCAACGCTCGATTGAACTGTCGGAAGGTCGCCGGCGTGGTGAAGCCCGCAAACCCGGTTGGCAACGTGAACGGGAAGGCGGCAGCGCCAGCACTGGTCAACTGCGTGCTCGCCAGATCCAGGGTTGCCGAGATATACCGATACACGGAGTCACGACTCTGGAACCGCTGAGCGGTATTCCCAACCAAATCGACTTCAGTCGGTGCTCCGATCGTATCGCGCGTTGCGATGACGTAGAACAGATCCAGCGCGCGCGTCGTGTTGGCGAATCCACGCACCGCGTTCTTCTCCGCGTCGGTCAGAAACGTCGATGCATCAGCAACGCCAATGAGGTTGAGGGCGTTGCGGATGTTACGAAACCGCGGATCCCACTGGCCGTTGGTGAAGCCGGAGTTGTCGAGCGGGAATGTGGACAGAAACAGCGTCACATTTCGTGGCTCGGAGCCCGTGTAGTTGTACGATTCGCGACCAAAGATGCCCACGTTGCTGAGCAGACCCGCCATGCCGCCGCGCTGCTCCGCGAGTATTCCACTGGCAAGGTTCTGCAGCAGCGGCCGATCGGACGGCCCCACGGCGGGATCGTTGAAGCTGGGGATGCTGAGGCGGTCGGCGTTGCAGCCGGCGAGCACAACACAGGCGGACAGCGTGAGGCCGCGGACGAAAGTCATGTTTGAGAGAGTCATGGCTTAGAACCCGAAGTCGACGGAGAAGAAGAACTGACGACTGGGCGGATAGGTCGCGAGATCGACGAAGCGTCCCACGTTGTTGTTGCCGAAGTTGCTGACCTCGGGATCCATGCCCCAGTAGGGCGTCCAGACCGCGAGGTTACGTCCAACCAGATTCAACCGCACGGTGTTGCCGCGATCGCCGAACATGCGCTTGGTGAGCGTGGGCGGCACATCGTAGCTGAGGGAGAGCTCACGCAACTTCACAAAGGAACCGTCCTGCGTGATGATGCGCGCATCCTGGCCGCCATTCCACTTCGACCAGCGATAGTCGCCGAGCCGAGCCGTGGATGACGTGTCCACCAGCGTCCTACGTCCGCCAGCGATGATCACGCAGTCCTCGCGAGTGATGGCCGCGCCGCGGCACGGCGACGCATTGTCGTGATCCCGCGCGTTGCGATACTGGTCGAACACGTTCTGGCCGACGTTGGAGACGTCGCCGCCCCGACGCCAGTCTACCTGCACGTTGAGCGAGAAACGTCCCACCGTGTAGCTGTTGATGAAGAACATTTCGAAGTCCGGCGTGCCCTCGCCGATGATGGTATCGCGCACGAACGCAGTATCTCGGCCGTTGATCTGTGTGAAGATCGGACGATTGCCCCAGATGGCTGTCGTGGACACGCCGGTGGCCAGACGCGGACGACCGTATGCCGCACCAAAGCCGACGTTGGGCGGGAACGGATTCACGTTCTCCGCACGCTCGACCCGGTTGCGGATGCGTTGGTAGCTTACGCGAGACACCCACGTGAATCCCTTCTGCTGCACGGGTACGAGGTTCACGGCCACCTCGTGGCCATCGTTCGACAAACGTCCCACGTTGTCAAACTGCGTAGTCACTCCGGAGGAGTTGGGCAGGTTCCGCAGCAACAGCGCATCACGCACGTTGGCGTCGAAGTAGGTGTACTCCACGGCGAGCCGGCGATTGAACGCCTGCATGTCGACGCCGAACTCCACCTCTTCCTTGAGTTCCGGCTTGATGGCTGGATTGCCAAGCGTGGCGGCCGTGCCGAGTCCGTTGACGCCGCCGATGAGGCTGATGCCTTGCAGGGTGAGAAAGCGCTGGCCATACAACGGCCGGTTACCGGTCTGGCCCCACGATGCACGCAGCTTCACCTCTTCCACCGCCGGGACGAGGTTCACCAGGCGATACGACGCCTGTGCGGACGGGAAGACGTAGTACTTCGACACGTCTCCATTGTTGCTGGAACGGTCACCGCGTACGGCAGCGGCGACATACAGCTTCTCGTTGAAGCCGAGGAATTCTTCGCGGGCAAACCAGGCCTGATCGCGCTGCAATTCACGGGTCTGGAAGGACAGCTGCTGTCCTTGATTGATGTTCGGAATACCGGGCACCAGTCCAATGGCTCGAACGCTGGCACGGTTGAGTCCCTGCTCTTCCTGTGTGACACCCGCGGTCGTGGTGAGCATGAACGGCAGCGACAACGGTGTGAACTCGTGCGTCGCCTTGAGCAGCTGATTCAGCTGGCGGCTGTTGGCCGTTTGCTGCACGGCCGTGCCGAGTTGCCCGTCGCTGGGCTCGTACTGCAGGAAGTTCGGGCTGTAGATCTGGTTGTCCTGCGAGAACCGATCGGCACCAAGGGTATAGCTGAGACGCAGCTTGTTCGACCCGGTCTCCAGCACCTGATAGTTGAGCTCAGCGGCCGCCAGAATGCGCTCGATGCCTTCTTCGTTCTTCACGAATGCGAGCGTCTGAAACGGATTCGATGTGTTGATGGGGTTCGCGTTACCGCCGAAGCGGTTGACCAGGAAGTTCCCCTGCGCGTCCCGTCCATCGAGCGTAAAGAAGCTCGGCGTGGCGCCGAACACGTACAACGGGCTCGTGACGGGGGTGTTCGAGTTGCCGGAGATGCCGCGATTGGATACGCTGCGCGTGTAGCCCAGGTCCAGGCGGGCCGTCAGCTTGGAGGTGATGGTCTGGTCGATGTTGATACGCGCGTTGTCGCGAGTCGCGTTGGTGTTCACGGCAATGCCGTTGTCGAACTTGCGCCCGGCCGACGCCACGAACCGCGTGGCCTGCGTACCGCCCGTCACCTGCACGGCGCTCTCATAGGAGAGCTCCTGCCGTCCGAAGAGCTGGTTGGTGAAATCGTTGTACGGAATCTGTCCGTTGTTGGCCGCCATGGCGGTGGCCAGTTGCTCCCGGGCGATCGCTGCATTCGCCGCTTGGGTGGCGGCCTGAATCGCGCTCGTGGTGTCCAGGAAACGGCGCTGTCCCACACCGCGGAGGAGCGACGCCTGCCCGACACGCTGCGTGGCATTCCAGCGGGTTTGCCCGGCCTTGCCTCGCTTGGTGGTGATGATGACGACGCCGTTGGTGGCGCGCGAACCGTAGAGCGCCGACGCGGCGGCTCCCTTCAGCACCTGGAGATCTTCGATCTCATTGGGATTGATGTCGGCCAACCGATTTGTGCGATTGTCCTGCACGCTCGTGACGTTGGCTGCGAAACCGGACGCACGCGAAATGGAGTTCTGCCCACCGGCGATGGAGGCGTTGGACATGATCACGCCGTCAATGACGTACAGCGGCTCGCCATTGCCGAGCACCGAGGTCACGCCACGCACCTGAATTTGGCCGCCGCCGCCCGGGGCGCCGCTGTTCATGTTGATGCGCGCGCCGACCACCTTGCCTTGCAGCGCCTGGTCCACCGACATGGCAGGGACCCGCATCAGCTCCTCACCCGTCACCTGGATGGTGGCGGTCGCTGCGTTCTTCTTTTCCAGCGTACCCTGCTGCGCCGTGGTCAGGACAGCATCGAGCTGCAGCGCGTCCTTCTTGAGAATCACGTCGATGGTGGACTGCGATGCGGTGATCTGCATCGTCTCCGCCCGATACCCGATGCGCCGCACGCGAAGGGTGAACGCGCCGGTTGGTGCGTCCAGCGTGAACGTACCCGTGGCCGTCGTGAGCGCCGCGGCGGTTCCACCAACGACCTGCACTGTCGCGCTCGGAATCGGGGCATTGCTGCCCTCTTCGGTGACCTTGCCGGTGAGTCGTCGCTGCGCCTCGAGGCGCTGTGAGAACAGTGCCATCAGGGCCAAGGCCATCGCGGCCGATTTGTGAGGAACTCTCAAGAGTGTTGCTCCTTCAAGCAGGTGGGGGGTCTCTCGCACGCCAACACATCCGGGCGATGACTGGAACCGACACGAAACGTGTCAGCCGCCCGCGCGTGCGCAGTCCTGCATGTTGCCAACACCGAGTGCGCGCAACAAGCGTAGGTTTGCGCTAAGATCTGCGCGTCGAGTCCGACCGCGGTCCGCCACGCGTGGGACGAGGTGTACCGGTACCAATTCGCCTGCGATCCGTCCCGTAAGACACGCCGAGCGCCGACACACTGGCGGGGAGGGATTTGCGATCGCTATGCGTCTGCCACGAGCCTTCTCGCGACGTTACCCGCGTGCCTGGGCAGCAGGGAGCGAACTTCCACACGAGTCGCGCACCACCATTTCGCATCGGAGCCGCGTCTCGCGCGCGGGCATCTCCGGTTGTGCGATGCGCGCGAGCATGACCGACAGCGCCACTTCGCCCAACTGCAGCGTGGGCTGACGAAACGTGGTCAGCGGCACAGGCAGCAACGGCGCATACTCCACGTCGTCGATGCCGACCAATCGCACGTCGTGCGGCACCCGCACGCCAAGTTTGAGCAGGGTGTGCATCAGGCGACCAGCCGTGCGATCGTTCGCGCACACGATCGCGTCGGGCGTGCGGCCTCGCAGCAGGGCGCGCACGGCAGTCTCGCTGGCCGGATCAAGACGCGCGCTGGGCAGAAGGTCAATGGACGGGTCATGCGCGTACATCGCCTCGCGATACCCTGCCTCGCGTGCGTCTACGGTCGGCGCACTGTTCGGCTGTCGGACAAAGAGCACGCGCCGCGCACCAAGACGCAACAGGTGCTCCGTCATCACGTAGCCGGCGCGACGATTGTCGATGCCAACACGATCGTGATACCCCGGATCGGGATACGGCGTGACCGGGCGATCGAGCAGCACCACGGGGATTCCAGCCGCGTCGAGCGCCTGTACGATCCGCACATTGATGTCATCGGCCGCCGGCGTCAGCTCCACCGGTGCAAAGAAGACGCCGTCGACACGCCGGTCGATGTACTGCCGACACAAATGCCACGCGTGCGCACTACGGCGCTCGACCTCGTCCGCAGCGCTGCGTATTCGAGGCGATGCCGATCTCGATGCAGCAGGCGACTCGGCAACCGCACTGCCCCAGAGCAGCGCATGTTCGCGCGCCAGCAGCGACGCCATCATGCCGCGACAGATTGCCTCGAAAATATCCGTCTCACCCAAATCGGCGATGAGCAATCCGAACGAGAGGCCCGCCGTGTCGCGCGCACGGCTGACAAAGCTCCCGCTGCCCGCGCGTCTGGTAATCACGCCCGCCGACTGCAGGTCTCGCAGCGCACGACCTACGGTGATGCGCGAGTGCCCAAACCGTTGCACCAGCTGCGCTTCACTCGGAAGGCGCTCGCCCGCGCGCCACCGCCCATCCTGAATTTCCTGGAGGAGCGTCGCGTAGACTTCGTGATGCTTGCTGGCGTTGGTGTTGGTGCGGGACACGACGATGAGCGAGCCGGGTGGAGGGCGTGACCTCAAACTAGCCCCTCCACCCGGCGTCGGGTGGGCGACGACGCAGTTACCGCATGCCGCGACCGCGCAGCTGCCCCTCGGCGCGGCCAAGCATCCAGCGGCCACTGGTAAACTTCATGTTGTCGCCCTCGTTCTGGCGATCGAGGACCAGCGTCAGGACGCCCTCGCTGGTCTCGCCCTGGAGCACCAGGTCAGTATCCATGGCGTAGACGATCATCGGGATCGGCCGGCGTTCGCCGTCAACGTCAGCGCGCGCAATAATCGTCCCGGCCGAGTCGGTGACAGTCACCATGCGCGGAAGCGCTGCCGACTGCGGCCGGTTGCCGAAGTCGTAGGTGGCGAGCACACGCGAGAGTCGATCCGGCGTCTTGGCTCCCTGCGCGAGCAGGGGGCTGGCTACGAGGGTCAGTACAGCGGCAACGGTCGAAGCGGCAACTGCAGCAGTGAGCGATGTCTTGCGCATGGTGTGGCTCCTGTGTGCTGGTGTGGATGTTTATTGTTATAGCAACTTGGATTTAACAGATATGTTACCTGTGTTATTTAGACGCTCAATGGTCGACCAGGCAACTGCAAATCGCGTTAGAAGCGGCGTTTCTGAACGTTTATCTGAACAATCTTGTTATATCAGAAAATCTCGGGATCGTGCGGCATCGCCCCACGCGATGCCGGGCCCGAATCGCCGCTGACGCGTAAGTTCGCTCAGGCAAACTGCGCATTCCCCAGCCCGGACCCCCATGCTTCATCGCGCCATTGGCATCGCTGCGTTCACGCTGCTCGCGGGCGGACTCCTCCACGCCCAGGCCATGCCGTCCGTCGCCCGCACCCGCTGGGACCGCCAGTGCCAGATCCGGCGCGACAAGTTCGATCGCATTCTGCCCGGCGCGCTCCGCGACAACGGCATCGACATGTGGATCGTGATGCAGAAGGAGAACACCTTCGACCCGATGTACGAAGATCTGGGCCGAGGCTACGTGGGCAGCGTGGGCTACTACATCTTCACGGACCGCGGCGGCGATCGCATCGAACGCGCGGCACTCGGCGTGTCCGGCTATCTGCTCGAAGCGTGCAAGGTGTACGACATCGTGCGCGGCTTTGCGCCGTTGCGCGCGTTCATCGCGGAACGCAATCCCAAGCGCATCGGCATCAACATGTCCGAGGAAGTGGGCGCCGCCGACGGGTTGAGCAAGACGTCCTACGATCGACTGTGAAGGAGATCGGCCCCGAGTTCGCCAGCCGGCTCGTGTCCTCCGAGAAGCTCGTGTCCGACTATCGAAGCGGCTTCACCGCGTCACAGATCGTCGCCCTGGGCGAAGCCGGTGAGCTGTCACGCAGCATCGCCGAGCGCGCACTGTCCAACGAAGTGATCACACCCGGCGTGACGGCACTGGAGGACGTGGCATGGTGGATGATGGACCAGCTGCAAATCCGCGCACTGGGTTCATCGTTCGACATGCCGTCGGTGTACATCACCGGTCCGCGCGGCATCGAAGCCACCAGCAACGAACGCATCATTCAGCGAGGTGACCTGCTCATCATCGACTGGGGCGTGGGCTACCTGAATACGTGGACCGACGTGAAGCGTATGGCGTACGTGCTCAAAGCTGGTGAGACCGCCGTACCCAAGGGCATTCAGGCCGCATTCGACAACGCGCTCAAGGTGCGTGAAATCATCCACCGCACCATCAAGCCCGGTGGCACGGCCGCCGACATGATGGAGCAGCTGCGCGGCGAGATCGTGAAAGGCGGCTTCCGCATGCAAGGCACGTTTAACGAAGTCACCAACGATGGCAAAGTCGAGGTGATGATCGGCTGTCACTCGGTGGGCGACCGCGGGCATGGCAGCGGT